>JBIOIZ010000013.1:0-53231 GCA_044450385.1 Candidatus Dormibacteria bacterium | reverse complement strand
GGGACGCATCGCAACCTCGGCCTCTTCGGCATCCTCGATCTTGTGCGGCAACATGACCCGTACACGCCGATGACCCGGTTCAATGGGAGCAGCGACGAGATGGCCGCAGTGGGCAGGTACCTTCGGGAACATGACGTGTACACGATGATTTCCAACAACTCCATCCACACCAACCCGCCGCTGTGCATCAGCGATGACGAGCTTGCGCACGGATTCGAGGTCATCGACGGTGCGCTGTCGATCGCCGACCGGGCTGTCCAGGGCTAGCGCCTGATCAGCGCAGCGAACACGTCGTGAGCACCGACGATGCTGAGCGCGCGCGGCTTCGCGACGATCCGGCCGGATGGCGGCGTTGGGGTCCGTATCTGAGCGAGCGCGCCTGGGGAACGGTGCGCGAGGACTACAGCGCCGATGGAGACGCATGGCACTACGTTCCGCATGACCATGCACGGTCGCGCGCCTTCCGATGGAGCGAGGAGGGTCTTGGCGGGATCTGCGATGAGCATCAGCTGCTGTGCCTTGGCTTCGCCTTCTGGAACGGCGCCGACGCCGTCCTCAAGGAACGGATCTTCGGGCTGACCGGTCCGCAGGGAAACCACGGCGAGGACGCCAAGGAATACTGGTGGTACGTCGATTCGACGCCAACCCACTCATGGATGCGCTGGCGGTATCTGTATCCGCAGAGCGGCTTCCCGTATGACCAGCTGATCGCCGAGAATGCGCGCCGTACCCAGCTCGACCCCGAGTACGAGCTTGCCGACACAGGTGTCCTGGACGATGGGTTCTGGGACATCACCGTCGACTACGCCAAGGAGACACCCGAGGATCTCGTCCTGGAGTTGCGCGCACGCAATGCCGGCGCCACCGCGCAGACGCTCCACGTGCTCCCCACGCTGTGGTTTCGCAACACCTGGGCGTGGGGTCTCACTGAGACGAAGCCCGCGTTGCACATTGAGGGCAAGCGGGTCGTTGCCGACCACACAGTCGTGGGCCGGATGATCCTCGCGGGAGACGGCGACTACACCTTGCTCGTCTGTGACAACGAGTCCAACGCCCAGCGACTCTGGGGGTCGACGGCGCAGAGCCGATTTCCCAAGGACGGTATCAACGACCACCTGATCCACGGTGCGCAGACGGTGAATCCCGCGCAGGTCGGGACCAAGGCGGCGCTGCACTACGTGCTCGCGGTCGACGCCGGCAAGGCGGCGGCGATCCGGCTTCGCTTCGGCCGTCGTGAGACCGATGTCAATGACGGGGTCAGCGCAGCGCTCGACCGGCGGCGCGCTGAGGCGGACGCCTTTTACGCGAGCGTGATTCCCGATCGACTCACGACGGACGAGCGCTTGGTGGCGCGTCAAGCGCTCAGCGGCATGCTCTGGGGCAAGCAGTTCTACCACTACAACGTGAGCCGCTGGCTTGACGGCGACCCGGCCCAACCCGCGCCGCCTCGGGAGCGGCTTCAGGGGCGCAACTCCGGATGGCGGCATGTCGACGCGGCCGACGTGATGTCCATGCCCGACAAGTGGGAGTACCCCTGGTTTGCGGCCTGGGACCTGGGATTTCAGTGCGTCGCGCTGGCACATGTCGATCCCGCGTTCGCCAAGGAGCAGCTGATCCTCCTGTGTCGCGAGTGGTACATGCACGCCAACGGACAGCTCCCGGCCTACGAGTGGTCGTTCGATGACGTCAACCCACCGGTCCACGCCTGGGCGGCGCTGCGGGTCTTCGAGATCGACGGAGCGACCGACTACAAGTTCCTCGCCCGTGTCTTCCACAAGCTGCTCATCAACTTCACCTGGTGGGTGAACCGCGAGGACGCCGAGGGCAACAACATCTTCGAGGGCGGGTTTCTTGGACTCGACAACATTGGACCGTTCAACCGCTCGGTGCTCCTCCCCAGCGGTGGTCACCTCGAGCAATCGGACGGCACTGCCTGGATGGCCATGTACTCGCTCAACCTCCTCGAGATGGCATTGATCCTCGCCACCTTCGATCGCACCTACGAGGACGTGGCCACGAAATTCTTCGAACACTTCGCGGGGATCGCCACCGCGATGAACGAGCAGGGAATGTGGGACGACGAGGCAGGCTTCTACTACGACAGCTGGCATCTCGCCGACGGCACTCGAACTCCGATCCAGGCACGCTCGATCGTCGGACTCATCCCACTCTGCGCAGCGACGACTCTCGGTCACGACACCCTGCGCCGCCTCCCCGATTTCGCCGCGCGGCTGCGGCTGTTCATCACACTCAGGCCGCGATATGCCGCGGCCGTGTCGCTGGAGGTGGAGGACTCCGAACGGGAGAGCCGCCTGCTGGCGATTGTCGCCCCTGATCGCCTGCGCCGGATTCTGGACTACGTGCTCGACTCCTCCGAATTCCTCAGCGATCACGGGCTGCGCGCGCTCTCCAAGTTTCACGCCGATCATCCACTCGAGGTCGACCTCGGTGGCACCGTCGCGCGGCTCGATTACGAGCCTGCCGAATCCAGGTCACGCCTCTACGGAGGCAACTCGAACTGGCGTGGGCCGGTGTGGTTTCCGGTGAACCACCTGATCATCGAGGCACTTCGCGTGTACCACCGCTTTCTCGGCGACGCATGGA
This sequence comes from Candidatus Dormibacteria bacterium, assembly GCA_044450385.1. Taxonomy (GTDB): domain Bacteria; phylum Chloroflexota; class Dormibacteria; order Aeolococcales; family Aeolococcaceae; genus Palsa-851. The sequence goes on along the minus strand of JBIOIZ010000013.1, from coordinate 50,627 downwards.
CTGTCGAATACCCGCGAGGGTCCGGCCGTCAGGCCCACCTCGGCGCGGTTGCGGACGACATCGCCGCACGTCTCGCCTCGATCTTCGTCAAGAATGCGGACCGCGTGCGCCCGGTGGTGGCCGGTGTCAAGCCGTACACGCGGCCCGATCTTATCGACGCCATCCCGTTCCACGAGTATTTTCATGCTGAAACGGGACAGGGGCTCGGTGCCTCACATCAGACAGGGTGGACCGGGCTGGTCGCTGATCTGCTGCTCCGCCGGACGGATGCACGCGATCGCTATGACGTCGGATCGCTTTCCGAACGTCCGGCTACACTCGGCTGAGTCATGGAATCGCCAGGCCGCGTGCACGGAACCCTCGCCGCTGCGGTGACGCCGCTGACCGGCGTGGCCGGCTCCATCGACGGCGATGGGATCGGAGCGGTGGTTGACTTCTATGCTCGGGCCGGTCTCGACGGCATCCTGGCGCTGGGCACAACCGGCGAGGGAATTCTGTTCTCCGCCGATGAGCGCCGCTTTGCAGCGGACGAGTTCGTGACGTCGGCTCACCACCGCCTCGCCGTCGTGGTGCACTGTGGGGCGCAGACCACGCACGAGACGGCGATCCTCGCCGAACATGCGGCGAGTCATGGTGCTGCGGGGGTCGCGGTGATCCCGCCTCCGTATTTCGCACTCGGCGCGGAGGCCGTCTGGCGCCACCTGGATACGGCGGCACACGCATGCGCGCCGCTGCCGTTCTACATCTATGAGTTCGCAGCGCGGAGCGGGTATGCCGTTCCAGTCGAGGTGGTGGAGCGGCTGCGGTCCACGGCACCGAATCTGGCCGGGCTCAAGGTCTCCGACTCGCCCTTCGACCTCGTCAGGCCGTATCTCATCGACGGCCTCGACGTCTTCATCGGCGCGGAGGGCCTGATCAGTGAAGGACTGCAATGGGGAGCGGTGGGATCTGTCTCCGGTCTCGCCGCGGCGCTGCCCGAATTGACCATCGATGCGGTCCGTTCCGCCACCGCTGAGGCGAGCGCTCGCGCCGCGCGTGCGCGGGGCGCAATCGAACCCTTCCCCTTTCAGTCCGCTCTGAAGTTCATCCTGCAACGCCGCGGGGTCGCGATCGAGGATGCGGTGAGGGCTCCGCTGCTCACGCTCGACGATGTACAGCGCGAGTCGCTCCGCGCGGTGATGGGCGACCCTGCAGGCGAGATTGCGGCGCTGCTGGCGGCCTAGAGCACGGCTGTCTCGACGATCGCTCCCGGCTCGGTGAAACGGCTCAAGCGCAGGGGATGCAGGTCGAAGCTCGTGCATTGGCCGTTGGTGATCAGCTCGGTCACGGCCTGCCCCGCTGCGATTGAATGCATGATGCCGTGACCGCCGAAGCCGGCACACTGGATGAACCACGGTGCCTTCGCAGGCGCGTCGACGATGGCGTGGTGGTCAGGAGTTTCCGGATAGAGACCCGCCCAGCACTTCCGCGGGCTGATCGGGACGTCCTCGAGGAAGGGGAATCGATTACCGATGCGCGCGGCGATGGCATCGAGGAACGCGGGGTCGAATGCGGTCTCCATGCTCGGTGGATCGGCCGGATCCGAGAAGCCGATGAGGAATCCCGGACCCTCTCGTCGGATGAGCACGCCCGTGTCATTGTCGACGCACATGGGGATCGCAGCCGGAATGCCGGCAACATCCTCCGTGCACGCGAGGTTTCTCCGTCGCGAGGTCACCGGAAGGTCAACGCCCGCCGCCGACGCGAGCTCGCGGGCGAATGGCCCCGCAGCGTTGACGACGAACTCGGTGCCGATGTCGCCGCTCGTGGTGTGTACGACAGCGGCTGCGCCGCCGGTCAGGCCGAGCACCTCGGTGTCGAGGAGAAATGTGGTGTCGAGACGCAGGCACTCGGTCCACAGCGCGCTCACCACCCCGTGCGGGTCGATGACTCCATCGCCGGCACAGAACGTCGCGGCTGCCAGCCCATCCACCTTGACGAACGGCGCGGTGACGATGACCTCGGCGGTCGAAAGCCATCGGACATCGACACCGAGCGAACGCTGCAGCTCCCAACTCCGGCGCAACCCAATCTCGCCGGCATCGGTCCCGGTCAGGAACAGATAGCCGACAGCGCGGAACCCGACCCTTGCACCGGAGAGCTCGTGCAACTCGCGGAGCTTCGCGATCGTGTACTGGGAAAACGTGATGTTCACCGGCGTCGTGAACTGCGCTCTGACGCCGCCGTTGGCGCGGCTTGTCGAGCCCATCCCGGGGGTTGCATTGCGGTCGATCACGACGACGCCATCGACGCCTGCACGGCAGAGCTGCAGAGCAACCGCAAGGCCGATCGCGCCCGCGCCGACCACGACTACTCGGGCCTGCCGGTTGCGGCTCATCGACCGATCACCGCGTGCATGGCGAACCGCTCGCTCACCGTCAGCGGCGGCGCGACCCGCCGAGCACTTGGGTCACTGGGAGCCCGCGGATGGAGGCGTCGAGCAATTCCACCGGGTGGACCACGGGCAACGGATGTCCCGCACGTCGCAACCCAGCCTGGATCTGGAGCAGGCAGCCGCCATTGCCCGCGGCGAGCAGCTCCGCGCCACTCGCGACCACGTGTGCCGCCTTGCGATTGCCGAGATCGTCGGCGGCCTGCGGGGCAACCAGGTTGTAGATTCCCGCGCTCCCGCAGCACACGTCGGATTCCCTGAGGTCAACGAGCTCGAGATCCGGGATCCGGCCGAGCACCGAGCGCGGCTGGAGGCGCACGCCCTGCGCGTGCACGAGGTGGCAGGCGTCATGGTACGCGACACGCGCGGACAGGGCATGGAGCCGGAACGGGAGTTGCACCTCGAGATCTGCGATCAGCTCCATCACGTCGCGAACCCTGGCAGAGAAGCTCGCTGCCCGTGCAGCCCAGAACGGATCGTCAGCGAGCAGCGCTCCGTACTCCTTCATCGCCGAACCGCAGCCGGCGGTGTTCACCACGATGTGATCGACATCGAGGGCCTCCATCTGAGCGATGAGATCGCGCATTCGTTGCAACGCGGGTCGCTCCCGTCCGGAATGGAGCTCAAGAGCCCCGCAGCAACTCTGTGCAGGAGGCACGAGCACCTCGCAACCGTGGGCGGCCAGCACGCGCGCGGTTGCTCGATTGACGTGTGCGAAGAAGGCATCCTGGACGCATCCTGTGAGCATTGCGACTTGCAGGGCTCGCCGCCCCACGGGTGTGAGGTGGCGCGGCGCCTGTGTCGAACGCACGGCGAAACGCAACGACGGTGCCATGTCGTTGAGGCGCCGCAGGGTCTTCGGCACCAGGCGTTGCAGGTGTCTCATCCGCAACGCCTTGCGGAGTCCGAGAGCCTGGGTGAACGCGACGGCGGACGCGACCGCGCGCATCCGTCGCGGGTGGGGGAGCACTGCGAAGAGCGCAGCGCGCGATGCGCGATTGCGCCAGCCGCGAGCGAAGCGCCGCTCCACCTGCGGACGGACCTGTTCGACGAGGCGGTTGTATTGCACTCCGGAGGGGCACGCGTCGACGCACGCCATGCAGCCAAGACACGCATCCCAGTGCTGCACGACCTCCTGCTCCATGCCGACCTGGCCACGCGCAGCAAGATCCATGAGCAGGATGCGACCACGAGGCGAATCCATCTCCTCGCCCCACAGGAGATAGGTCGGGCATGCCGGGAGGCAGAATCCGCAATGGACGCAATCCGCGATGAGCGCCGGATCCGGCGGGTGATGATCGTCAAAAGCCCGGGTCGCGGCATCCCCGCGCGGGCGCCCCAGGACTCGCGGTGGACCGGAGGTCACCGCGACCATCTCAGATGCCACCCACCTGACGACCCGGACTCAGCGTGCGTGCGGGGTCGAGCTGCTGTTTCACGGAACGCATGAGATCGAGCGCCACGGCATCGTCAGGCTCTCCCGCCGACAGCGTGTCGCCACGCCTGATCATCAGGCGGCCACCGGTTGTGCGCAACGCGGAACGAACCATCTCGAGCGCTTCCAGCGGGAAGCGCACGTCTCCGGTGCCGAGCAGGGGACGCAACGTGATGGCGTCGCATGTAGCAGACATTGACGACAGAAACTGGCTGATTTGCGAAGGCAGCATGGCGATCGCACCCACCGCCCCGGACCCGGTCCATGGTTCGCCACTGAGAGCCGCGGTCAGTGCCGCCTCCTCATCGGCGGCGAGGATACGGCCGCCGCATTCCTGGACGGCACGCTCCGCCTGGACGACGGCGCCCTGCTCTGAGCTGTCGAAGCGGGCGATCACCACGCCCTGGGGCCAGTGGAGGTCGACCACGCTGGGCGTCACCTGGAGCCTGCCCACTCGCCCCGCGAATTCGCAGAGGTCGCCCGCGGATCGTGACTCGAACAGCACTGTGCGGGACGCAGGTGGCACTGGGTGGAGGCGGAAAGCCACCTCGGTGATCACTGCGAGGGTACCCAGCGAACCCACCAGCAGTTTGGCGACGTCGAAGCCGGCGACGTTCTTGACGACCTTGCCACCGCTCCTTCCCCTGGTTCCATCTGACAGGACGAAGCTCGCGCCGATCACGAGATCCCGTGGCGTCCCGTATCGGGTGCGCAGCGGCCCGCTCGCGGCCGTCGCCATCACGCCCCCGATGGTCGCGTCGGAGCCGTGGGGCGGATCGAGCATGAGGCGTTGCTGGAAACCCGGGACCGACGCGAGCTGCTCCTGCACCCCGCTGAGCGTCGAACCGGCTCGGACGACGCAGACCAGGTCGGCCGGCTCGTGGTCCACGATTCCGTCGATTCGCGCGGTCGACAGCACGACATCGCACCGTTCCGGTGGCGAGCCCCAGTTGATCTTGGTGCCGCCTCCGCGAGCGACGACGGTCAGCCCCCGGGCAGTGGCGGCCGAAAGGACGGACGCGACCTCACCCTCGTCGGCGGGCGTCACCACCAGACTCGGCACGACGCCACCGACTGCGTCGTCCGCCTCCGAGGTCCGAACGTGCGCCGAGCCGACCAGCTCGCTGAAGAGCTGCAGCTCCTGCGCCGTGGAGACCGTCACAGGCGCTCCGCCAATCCCGCCATCTCGATGGCGTGCGGGCGGTACATTCCGGGGACCTCGCCACAGAGCCGTGGCGTCGGAAGAGCCTTGCCCGGATTGCAGAGGTCACCAGGGTCGAACGCATCGCGGACGCGTCCCATCACCGCGATGGAGCCGGGGCTGAACATCTTCGGCATGTAGCAGGCCTTGTCGGAACCGACGCCGTGCTCACCGGTGATGGAGCCACCGGCGCCGATGCAGGACTCGAGGATCAACCCGGCGAGCTCGAGCGCACGTTCTCCTGCATCCGGCTCCGTGCTGTCGTACAGCACCAGTGGGTGGAGATTGCCATCGCCTGCGTGGAAGACATTGGCGACCCGCAGCCCGTACGTCGCCGACAGCGCGCTGACGGATTCGAGGACGTCGCGGAGTCGCGTGCGCGGAATCACCCCATCCTGGACGTAGTAGTTGGGGCTGATCCGTCCCATCGAGGCGAACGCAGCCTTGCGGGCTTTCCAGATCAGTGCACGCTCTGCTTCGGTCGCTGCCACCCGTGTCTCGTTGGCGCCGCTTGCTGTGCAGATATCGATGACCTCGCGGAGAAACGCCCCCGACTCGACACCCGGCCCGTCGAGCTCGACGATCAGCGCGGCGCCGCAGTCCGGATAGCCCGCGTGGACGACCTCCTCGCACGCCTGGATGGCGAGGCGATCCATCATCTCGATCGCCGCCGGAGTGATGCCGGCGGCAATGATCCGCGACACCGCTTCACCCGCGTCACCCATCGTCGAGAACGCGGCGAGCAGAGTCTCGGTCGACTCGGGGACCCGCACGATCCGGAGCACCACCTCGGTCACGATGCCGAGCGTCCCCTCGCTGCCGATCACGACTCCGAGCAGGTCGTAGCCCGCTGCATCACGCACCGCGCCGCCGAGGTGCGCGACCTCGCCGCGTGCGGTCACGAAGGTCGCGCCGAGGACGTGGTGCGTGGTGAATCCGTACTTCAGACAGTGCGCGCCCCCGGAGTTCTCGGCGACGTTACCGCCGATGGTGCAGACCTGCTGCGATGACGGATCCGGTGCATAGAAATAGCCGAGCGGCCGCACCGCCTTGCTCACCTCGAGGTTGGTGACCCCGGGCTGCACCGTCACCTGACGATTCTCGAGATCGATGCCGAGGATGGCGCGCATGCGACTGAGGCCGATGACGACGCCGTCGGCGACGGGCAGCGCGCCACCGGACAGACCGGTGCCGGCGCCACGAGCCACGAATGGAACGTTCGCCTCTGCACACGCCCGCACCGCCTGTGCAACCTCCCCTGTCGTGAGTGGCAGCACGACTGCCGCAGGGGAGACGCGCCGTCCGGTGAGACCGTCGCACGCGTAGGTCTGCAACGCCGCGGGTGAGGTGATGATTCCCTCGCCGCCGACGGCGTCGCGCAGGCGATCGATCAGTGCGCGGTCAAGCACGCGTGCCCACCGCCGCCGCCGCAGCGTCGATGGTGCGCGCGGCCTCCGCCTCGGTGACCGTCCCCATGTGCCCGATGCGCACCCCGCGTCCCGCCCATGGTCCGAGGCATGGAGCAATCACCACGCCGCGCTCGGCCATGCCGGCGCGCAGGGTCGCGTCGTCGACGCCGTCGGGAAGCGCCAGAACGCTCAACGTCGGTGCGAGGTGCTCCAGTCTGGTGAGTGGAGCGAACCCGAGTTCTCGCATCCCATCGCGGATCATTCCGGCCACGCGCCGGTGTCGCTCGTACCGAGCAGGGAGTCCCTCCGCCAAGATGCCGTCAAGCGACTGCTCGAGCGCGCGCAGCAATGAGACCGAGTGCGTTGAGAAGTACTTGCGCGGATCATCAACCGATGCATCCCAGCGGCGAAGGTCGGCGTAGTACGCGCGCACCTCATCGAGCGAGTCGCGGCGCCGGCGCGCACGCTCGGATATCGCAAGGATCGCCAGTCCCGGCGGCACGCTGAGTGCTTTCTGCGCGCCGGTGATCAGCACGTCGACGTCCCACGAAGCCATCGCCTCCTCGATGCCACCGGTCGCACACACACCGTCGAGCACGACGACTGCTTCCGGTGCCACGGCGCGGACCGTGCTGACGAGCCCAGCGCAATCGGCGAGGACACCGCTGCTGGTGTCCACATGCGTGATGCAGACCACCGCCGGTTGGTCGCCGCGGCTGACGAGCTCTCGCAGTGACTCCGGGTCAGCATGGTCGCCCCAATCGACTCGCAGCACATCGGCGTGCATGCCGAGCGCGCCGGCGACCTCAGCGAAGCGATCACCGAAGTAGCCGTGGCTGACGACGACAGCGCGATCACCGGGCGCAGCGTGGTTGACGAGCGCCATCTCCATCGCCAGCGTGCCAGCTCCTGCCAGGCAGTAGACCCGTGCCTGTTCCGAGCCGACGAGGTGACGGATTCCCGCCTGGATGCGGAGCATCGTCGCGGCGTTTTCAGGGCCGGTGTGATTCCGCACCGGCTCGGCGAGCGCCGCCAGCACGGCGGGCGCCACCGGCGTCGGTCCGGGGATCATGAGCAGCGGCGGCGTTGTCATGAGCTGCCCCATGCTGCCACAGAGGCCATGCCGCCGGTGGATGGCCCCATTCACACGTCGAGACCGCCGCCACGAAGCGGCTCAGCTGTTAGATCGAGTCGCGACGGAAGGCGGCGATCACGATGGGCGCATCTTCACGGACTGACACGTCCGTCCCGTTCGTGAAGGAGATCCGCGTGGAGCCGGTGGAAACCTGGCGCACCTGAGTGACCGCGTCCACATTGATGTACGTCGACGCATCATCTGAGTCCAGATGGAGCACCACCCATTTCGCCACGCTCGAAGTCTAGCAAGCGACGGCGAATCACCCGGACACGCGGATGACACGAAACCGGCGCCGGCTGGATCTGGAACATGGGACGCGAAGGTGACGGTTGTGACAGTGTTGAACGAGCGTCGATGGGCACTTTCCACAGGTACGCTGTCGAACAGACACGCGCATGGGGCTCATCGCAGATTTGCTCTCGCAACGCGGTCGGCTTGCCATTGCCACAGATAGTGAGGGCACTCGGATCACCAGATCGGGCGAGCAGGTCGCGCCGACCACAGGAGACGTTGACCGTGATCATCCGTAGCGCACGGTTGCTGGCTCGCGATACCTAGGCTCGACGTGTCATCTCGCCGGCTCTTCGGGACTGTGACGGCCGTCACGGTCATTCTGATCCTCATCTTCGTCGGCGCGTCCCTCGTCGGCGTTGGTGGGGCGGTCTTCGAGGACCGCCTCCATAACGTCGCGGAGGTCGGCGCTGGCCTGTTTGCGGGCGGCATCGCGCTGCTGACGGCTGCCAGGTCGCGCGGCCGGCGGCGATGGTCGTGGTTGTGCTGGTCGGCCTATGGCCTGCTCGAAGCAGCTTCCGACTGGAACGCCCTGGCGACCAGCCATACCGCTGCGCTCGTGTCAGTTTCGACGTTCGCAGCCCTGGTGCAACTCTCGCTGGCGCTTGCCGGCGCGCTCATCTTCATGCGCGCGGTCGCCTCGAGACTCGCGGTGACTGTTGCCTTTTTCGACGGTCTGCTCATGGGTGGCGGTCTGCTCATGGTCGGCCTCGCAACCGGGTACATCCGCGTTATCGATGGATCCCATCCAATTCTTGTGAGCGTGGTGAGTCTCGCGGAGCCGGTGGCGGATGTGATCGTTCTGACACTCGTCGCATCGAGGGTCGCCAGGGTGGCGCCGAAGATGCGGCCCGTCGGTCTGCTCGTCGGCGCTGCGATCCTTGGCATCGGCATCGCCGACATCGAGCTGACGCACCAGATCGGCCTCGGTGTCGGCGCGCCGGGGTCGGTGTTTGCGAACGGCTGGGTGGTCGGCCTTCTCTGTCTCGGTATCGCAGCGCTCTACGCCCTGTGCTTTCGCCGGCAAGCGGCGGGCGCGGCCGTCGGCACCACATCCCTCCGAACCGGGCTCTGGGTACCGATCGTGCCGGTGGCACTTGCCTGCCTCGTCGCAGTCGCGTTTCGCTCGGAGCAGCCTCAGGTGACCGATGCACTGCTGCTGGTCATGGCGGCGCTCGTCGGTCTGACGCTGAGCCGCATGTACCTCGCGCTGAACATGAACCTCGGGCTCGGCCAGGCGCTGGCGCACCAGGCAACGCACGACTCCCTGACCGGGCTGCCCAACCGAACGCTCCTCCGGCACCGTCTCGAAAACGAGCTCGAGGCCCGCGAGACGGCAGGCCGGTCGGTGACCCTGATGATGCTCGACCTCGATGGCTTCAAGGAGGTGAACGACACCTTCGGTCACAGCATCGGCGACCAGGTCCTGGTGCAGGTTGGCCAGCGAATCGTCAACTGCGTCCGGGAGGTCGACATCGTGGCCCGTCTTGGTGGCGATGAGTTCGCCATCCTGCTGGCCGCAGGTCCCGGCGACCAGGTCGCCATCCTGGCGAGACGAGTGCTCGCCGCGCTCGAACTGCCTCTGGCGTTGAAGAGCACGACCGTCGCCGTGGCCGCGAGCCTCGGCATCGCGACCGCTGGACACGGCGAAACCGCCGACGAGATCCTGCGCAACGCCGACCTGGCGATGTACGCAGCGAAATCCGCGGGCGGCAGTGGGTTTGCGCTCTTCAAACCGCACATGCACACAGCGATCGCCGAGCGGATGCGCGTCGAGCACGGGCTGCGGACCGCGTGGCTCACCGGCGACCTGATCGTGCATTACCAGCCGATCGTCGACCTTGCCAGCGGCCGCATGGTGTCCGTGGAAGCACTCGCGCGCTGGAGGCATCCCGATGGCGACGTGATCCCACCGGAAGTCTTCATCCCGATTGCGGAACGCACCGGCCTGATCATCCCGATTGGGGCGCGCGTGTTGAACGAAGCCTGCCAGCAGCTCGCGACGTGGCAACGCCAGTACGGGGCCGCTGCCGATATCACCATGAGTGTCAACGTGTCGCCGCGCCAGCTGCACTCGGACGACCTGGTGGCGATCGTGTCCGAGGCGCTTCGCAGCGCGGGGATCCACCCCAGCTGCCTGATCCTCGAGGTGACCGAGACCGCGGTCATGGACGACATGGACAGTGCGATCCGGATCCTCAGCCGTCTCAAGGCGCTCGGTGTCAGCATCGCGATCGACGACTTCGGTGTCGGAGCTTCGTCGCTGGCGAGACTGCGCCGCCTGCCTGTCGCCGTCGTGAAGATCGACAAATCGCTGGTCGATCATGTCCCCGACGGACACGTCGCGAGTGGCCTTCTCGATGCCGTCGTCGGGATGGTCAGGGCGCTGCAATTGAGGACGATCATCGAGGGTGTCGAGCGTGCCGACCAGGCGAAGCACCTGCGCGAGGCGGAGTATGACCTGGCCCAGGGCTTCTATTACGCGCGGCCGATGGCAGCCGACGGTATCGATCGGGCGCTTGCCGGCGCACAGCCCGCGGATGGTGGTCGAGCTGTGTTCCCGGTCGACCAGGCGAGCGACCCGATCGCGCATCGCGAGACCACAGGACGCGTCCTCGTCGTCGATGACGACGAGGCTGTGGGACCCACGGCATGCCGGATGCTCGAACGGCATGGGTTGCGCGCCGTCCTCGTGCCGACCATCAGAGAGGCGATGGCGGAGCTGTCGCACCGAACGGACGTGATGGTGATCGACATCGGCATACCCGACGGCGACGGCTGGGATCTGATCGATTTCGTTCGTGCGAGCGAGGCGCACGCCCGTATGCCCGTCATCGTGATGACAGCACTCCCGGACAGTGCCGACATGCTCAATCGCGCCTACGATCTCGCGTGCGAATACCTGGGCAAACCGTTCGCGGCCGAAGCGTTGATCGCAAAAATCGAATCGGCACGACGCCTCGCCAGGGCGATGAAACCATCCGGGCCGGATTCGGAGCTGGGAGCAAGGGTGACCGCTGTCGCCGGTTGACGGTCGTGACCGGTAGCCGGCACACCGGGCTCGCGACGCCTGCGTGGGAAGATGAGAGCGGTGTCGCGTCAACTCCGGCTCGGTTACAACCGGTGAGTCCATGAATGAAGCGCCGCTCGGCATCGACTGGCCGGATGCCAAGGAACGCTTCGCGCGGCTCAAGGAAGCCGTCGAGCTGATCAAGACGCTGCTGACCAGCGAGCGAGTCACGTTCAACGGCACGTACTACCGCACCCGGAACGCCACCATCTATGACCGTCCCTCGACGCCGATCCCGCTCTACATCGCGGCTGCGGGCGCGGCGGCTGCACGCCTTGCCGGGCGGGTCGCCGACGGGCTCATCTGCACCAGCGGCAAGGGCATGGAGCTGTACAAGGACACGCTGCTCCCCGCGGTGGCGGAAGGCGCACGCGCTGCCGGACGAGACGCTGATGGCATCGAACTCACCATTGAGATGAAGGTGTCATTCGACACCGATCTGCAGCGAGCGCGAGAGGACACACGTCATTGGGCGGCGCTGGCGTTGTCTCCGGAGGAGAAGACCAGTGTCGACGACGCCGTCGAGATGGAGCGCCTTGCCGATGCTCTTCCAACCGAACGGGCCGCGAGCCGCTGGATCGTGTCATCGGATGCCGGCGAGCATGTCGAACGGATCCGGCCGTACGTGGACGCGGGCTTCACGCATCTCATCTTCCACGCGCCCGGCCCCGATCAGCGTCGATTTCTGGAGCTGTACGGCCGCGAGGGTGCTCCAGCGCCTTCGCAATCTCGCCACGGAGGAGGGCGACCCGAGCGGCACCTAGCCCTGGGTCGTCGGTCCGCTGCGGTCCACGGCGATACGCAGCACGACGCGTCGCTCACGCACCATGGCGTCGCGATAGTCCTGCCAATCGGGATGCTCTCCGCTGACCCGTCGGTAGTAGTCGACAAGCGGTTCCATCGCTTCGGGAAGGCTCACGACCTCGACGTTGCCTTCCACGCTGTGCCAGGCACCGAAGAAGCGTTCATTGAGCGCGCAGAATGCGCCCCGTGGGTTGCGCCGGAGATTGCGTGTCTTCATCGCTCCCTCGCGTGTGCTGATCACAACTCGCTCCTCGGCATCCACGGCGGCAATCACCGGCGAGAGCTGCGCCTGACCATCGTGTCGATAGGTTGCGAGCACGCCTCGCGGGTTCCTGCGAATGAATTCGAGCGCAGCCTCATGAGCCATCGGCCGACTCTAGGATGTTCAGCAGGGAGGTGGCCAGGCGGCGTTCGCCTTCCGCTCCGTCCATGATGATGTCGTCGACCAGCGGCCGCACTCCGAGTGATCGGATCGGCTCGGCCAGGCCCACATCGGTGCGGTCGATGACGATCGTTGCGGCGATGCCGGCGTAGCGGCGCGCCACGCCGAGTGCCGTCGCCTCCTCGCCAACCTGCCTCAGCATCTCGACGGTTGGGCCCTTGAGCGACCGGCCGCCGACCACCGGCGAGACGACGGTCACACGCTCGCGGTCGAGCTCGTCGCCGAGGACCGCGAGAATCGGATCGACGCTCAGGAGGGGGTTCGATGGTCCGATGATCACGGCGTCCGCGTTGGTGACCGCGGTCACCGCTTCCGGGGCAGGGCGAGCCGACTCGACGCCCGCCAGGCGCAGTCCCCGCACCGCGGGTCGGCATCGCTCTCCGACGAACCACTCCTGCATGCTCAGCTCACCCGAATCGGTGCGGATGCGCGTGCGCACCGGGTCGTCACTCATCGGGATCACCCGGACCCGGATCCCGAATCTCGTCGCGAGCTCCGCCACCGCTTCGGTGAGGCTCCGACCGCTGCGCAGCAGCATGGCCCTGAGCAGGTGCACCCCGATGTCCCGGTCCCCGAGTTGGAACCAGGTCTGCTCGCCAAGGCTTCCGAGCATCGCTTGCGCGTTGAACGTGTCGTCGCGGACCCCGAACCCGGTCGCATCGTTGAAGACTCCCGCAAGCCGGTAGAGGATGGCATCGATGTCGGGGCTGACGAGCAGTCCCCAGAACTCCTCATCGTCGCCCGTGTTCACGACGACGGACAGATCGCCGGGTGGAAGCAGCGCCGCCAACCCCGTCGCCAGCCGAGCCCCTCCGGTGCCACCCGCGAGCAGCGCCACCCTCATCGGAAGAGGTCGAGCTCGGATGGCCGGACGAGTTCCAGACCGCTGCCCGGCGGTGCCTCGAGCGCATCCAGTCCATGCACGATCACTGCGGGAACTCGGCGAGTCTTTCCCATCAGCAATTCCGCCGCCGCCGCCAGTTCATCGGCGATCGCCACCACCGTGGCCTGCAGGGGCATACCGAAATCGTCCGGGCGACCCCGATAGTCGAGCATCGCCGGTATCCCGGCGACGCCGAGCGCCACGTTGACCAGACCCATCCGCCATGCGCGCCCGAAGGTGTCGCTCACGATCACGCCGACTCGTACTCCAGCCAGGGCCTGGATCCGCTCATGGAGCGCACGGGCGCTCGCATCGCAATCGACGGGGAGGAGGCAGACGTCGTCCTCGCCGTCAACGTTCGATCGATCGACACCGGCGTTTGCACAGACGAATCCCTGAAGGGTCTCGACGATCAGAACGCGGTCATCTCGCACCACCCGCCTGGTCTCGTCAAGGATCACCTGGACCATGCGGGGATCTGCCTCGAGCTTCTGCGCCAGCACAATCGAGCGCTGCGATGGCGTCACCTGAGAGAGCGTCCGAATCCGTCCCTCTGCTTTCGAGACGATCTTCTGGGCGACGACGATAACGTCGCCTTCCTGGAGTCGTCCCGTGTTCTCGATGACGAGCGCAGCGAGATCGTCGCCCGGACGGATCTCGGGAAGGCCTTCGACGCCGCGCAGCTCGAGAGTCACCCGATGGGCTCGAGCCGGCGCCAGGTGGCAAGGTCTGACGGCTCGTCGAGGTCCAGGGCGAGGCGTGGATCTTCGTGCACGATGAAACGACGGCCGCGCAACCGGGCTTCCTCCTCGAATTTTGGCAACGATGCTTCGCCGAAATGGAGCGTGAAGTCGCCCGGAGGACGCAGGTAGAGGGCGTTGGTCCCCGCGCGGCCCTCCGCCGGTGCGGCGACGATGAGGCTGCCTGGGACCTCTGTTGCAGCGAGGAACCGGAGAATGGCCGCCTCGTCCACGAGTGGAAGGTCGGAGCTGAGGAGCAGCGCCGAGGCCGCGCCGCGCTGCGAGACCTCGGAGAGACCCCGTGCCGCCGCGGGGTTCTGGCCGCTCGGGGAGGGTTCGACCACGAGGGCGGCGCCACGGAGGCGGGCCAGTTCTGCGGCTTCGGCCGATCCGCAGACGGCGAGCGTTGGGGCGACAGCGAGCGCAGCGTCAAGGGCGCGTGCGGCGGTCATCTCGGCCAGCCTCCGGCGCGCCTGAGGCTCCAGGACCGTCGCGAGCCTGCTCTTCGCGGTGGTGAAGTCCTTGATCAGCACCACGATCCAGAACGATGGCGGCATCGGGTGACTAGGTCCCGACTTCAGCTGCGATGGTGACATCGGCACGGTTGGGCGTTTCCACGACATCGCGATGCTTGAGCAGGTTCAGGGTCGTGACCACGGCGATCAGGAGCAGCGCGCCGACGATCTCGATTCCGTACAGCGGAAGGCCAAGGCCCACCGGGGGCGCCAGTGAAAAGACCAGGAACAGCGTGCACGGGTACCCGAGTTCTGCGATCGAGGCCATCGAGGCGGGCGTGCTTGCGAGGGCTCGGTAGTAGAGCAGCATCGCAAGCAGCCCTGGGATGAGCGCAATGCCGATGAAGCTCGGAATCTGGTGCACCGAGAACGCGCCGAGATGACCTCCGCCGACGCCGGTGAGCATCAGGATGAGCAGTACCGGCAGTGCGAGCGTGAACCGCATCGCAGCGGTGGTCACGAAGGAGACATTCGAGAGGCTGTACCGTCCGAAGACAGTCCCGGATGCCCAGAGCACCACGGCACCGAGTATCAACACCGCCGCCAGCAACTGGCCGTGCTGCACCGAGGAGAACGGCGCCAGCGGATTCTGCGGAAACACGATGAGATATACCCCCACAATCGCGCAGAGTGCCAGCGGCCAGAAGTACGGCTTGCGCCGCTCTCTGAGGAAGATGCGCGCCATTGCGATGCCGAACACCGGCTGCAGCATGTAGAGCAGGTACACCTCATTCTCGACATTGAGATCCGGTGCGGCGTGCGCCGGGAATGCATAGCTGAGGGCCTGCGTGAAGAGCACCGTGGCGAGGGCCTGCGCGCCGATGGCGATGATGCCCATCGCGATCCACTGGCGGATGGGAAGATCGCGCAACTCTCGACGCACACGTCCGGCGACAGGCAGAAAGCACAGTGCGATGAGCAGTGACTCGACGAAGACGATCTGGCTGGCGGTCAGCTCCTTGGTCAGGGCGGGTCGGAAGTACGGGTCGGTGGCCCACATGGCGGCGGCGATGGCCACGGCCAGGGGTCCCATCCGTCCGATCACGCCGCCGAACCTCGATGCCATGTTCAGACGGCCCTGGGTGTGCCGGGTCGCGAGGACCGCGAATCTTCGAAATGCACCGGTAAATTACACTCGAAGGCAGGATTCCCGGCGTCGGGGACAAACGCACCTCCGGAGATGCATTGATGCTGTATGGCAAAGAGCACGTCGATCGATACGTTGAGACAAACGGCGAAGAAGGCTACAGCTGGCACAAGGGGTCGGAAATCCTGATCCTGACGACGAAGGGCCGGAAGACAGGTGAGCCGAGGAGTAATGCACTGATCTTCGGCCGTCACGGCGGCGATTACCTGGTCGTCGGTTCCAAGGGTGGAGCGCCGGAGCCGCCCGCGTGGTACGCGAACCTTGTCGCAAACCCCGAGGTGCAGGTGCAGGTCAAGGGCGATCGCTTTGCCGCCCGTGCCCGGACGGCAACTCCCGAGGAGAAGCCGGAGCTCTGGAAGACGATGACCGCCGCGTGGCCCGACTACGATCAATACCAGCAACGCACAGACCGAGAGATTCCGGTCGTCATCCTGACGCGCGATTGACGGCGAGGATGGTTGATGTCGTCGCGCTGGTCGTGATCGATGTGCATGTGCACGCTGAGATTTCCCAACGATCGTGGAGCCTGAGGATGCTTTTGTGACCACGACCGTCACCAGCATTGCCGAGCTGACCGCGTTGACGGGCAAACACCTCGGCCACTGCGAATGGAGGGAGGTCACCCAGGACCAGATCGACCTGTTTGCCGACGCAACCGATGACGACCAGTGGATTCATGTCGACCCGGAACGCGCCGTCGCCGGGCCGTTCGGCACCACGGTTGCGCACGGATTCCTGACGCTCTCGCTGCTTGTGCCGATGTGGAGCGAGATCCTCCACTTCGACGGTGTTCGCCTCGGCATCAACTACGGATTGAACCGGGTGCGTTTTCCCTCCCCGGTACCTGTGGGGTCGAGAATACGAACCGGCGCAACGCTGGTCTCGGTCGAGACGGTCGCCGACGGCGGCATCCACATCGTCGTTGACTTTGTGATCGAGCGAGAAGGCTCCGACAAGCCGTGCTGCATCGCCCAGGGCCTCTACCGCTTCTACACCTGACCGGCAGTCGGCGTCAGGAAGGTGCGGGCCGCAGGTCCGGAAAGTCCTCTTCCCAGTATTCGTTCTCCGCGCGCGCACTCGATGGTTCCGCGCGCAGGTCCGCCTCCTTGGAGCGCAGGTCCACACGCCGGATCTTTCCGGAAATCGTCTTGGGCAACTCCGCGAACTCGAGCCTGCGAATGCGCTTATAGCCAGCCAGGTGCGCCTGTGAGTGCTCGAAGATCGATCGCGCAACGTCCGCGGACGCGACGTGTCCTGCCCCCACCGCGATGAATGCCTTCGGGACCGAGAGCCGGACGGGATCCGGCGAGGGCACCACCGCCGCCTCTGCAACCGCCGCATGCTCGATAAGGACGCTCTCGAGCTCGAACGGGGAGATGCGGTAGTCCGACGATTTGAACACGTCGTCCGAACGGCCGACGTATGTGATGTAGCCATCGCTGTCGCGCGACGCGACATCACCGGTGTGATAGAAACCGTCGCGCATCACCTCCGCGGTATGCGCGGCGTCGTCACGGTATCCGGCCATGAGCGCCACCGGTCGTTTGGAAAGATCGATGCAGATCTCTCCGGTCTCGCCGTGGGCGCCGGTTGCGGGATCGATGAGGTCGATGACGTATCCGGGGAGGGGCCGTCCCATGGAGCCCGGCTTGACCGGCTCGCCTGAGGTGTTGCCGATCTGCGCAGTGGTCTCCGTCTGTCCGTACCCGTCACGAATGGTCAGCCCCCACGCGCGGCGGACCTGCTCGATCACCTCCGGGTTCAGCGGCTCGCCGGCGCTGAGCACCTCGCGCAGCGGCGGCTGCCACGCGCGCAGGTCCTCCTGGATGACCATGCGCCATACGGTGGGCGGCGCGCACAGGCTGGTCACCGAGCACCGCGTCAGCGTGTCGAGCAGGCGTCGCGCCGAGAACCGCGCGGCGTTGAGGATGAGCACGGTAGCCTCGGCGTTCCACGGCGCGAAGACGTTGCTCCAGGCGTGTTTCGCCCAACCCGGAGAGGAGATGTTGAGATGAACGTCCCCTGGCTGCAGCGCAAGCCAGTACATGGTCGAAAGATGTCCGATGGGATAGGTGACGTGGGTGTGCTCCACGAGCTTCGGCTGTGCGGTCGTTCCGGACGTGAAATACAGGAAGAGCGGATCGTTCGCCCTCGTCGGTCCCTCCGCGACGAATGTATCCCCTGCGGTCATGTAGTCGTCGTAGTTGAGCCATCCCTCGACCGGCTCACCGACGGCGATGCGGGTGAACGCTCCCGCGATCTGCCCAAATTGCCCGGTCAGCGCGGATTCGACAATGACGTGCGCAACACTGCCACGCTCGACTCGATCGGCGATGTCCGCCGGGGTGAGGAGCGTGCTGGACGGGATCATCACCGCGCCCAATTTGGTAAGCGCGAGGATGCACTCCCACAGCGCGACGCGGTTGCCGAGCATGAGCAGCGTGTGATCGCCGCGGCGGACGCCTCGCTCGCGCAGCCAGGCGGCGAGTGCGCTGGAGCGAGCGCTCAACTCGGCAAAGCTGAGTCTCGTCTCCGTGTCGTCGTCATCGACGATCCAGAGCGCCGGTCGTTCGTTGCCGGCGGCGATGGGGTCGAACCACTCGAGGGCCCAGTTGAACGTCTCGGGGCGGGGCCACTGAAAGTCGCGGTATGCCCCGTGGTAGTCCGCCCGGCGCGAGAGCAGGAAGTCGCGCGCCGTTCTGAATTCCATGTCCAGGCTCTCCTCATCTCAGGGATCTGACCATCCCGACGGCCGCCGTCAGGAGCTCTTCGAGCGAAGCGCGCGGGCAGTATCCATCAGTCGCTCCGCACGTGCCGGGTCGACGCGGCTCCAGGTGTCCCCATCGACTTTCAAGCTCGTGCCAACGATGACTCCGTCGGCGACGGCGAAGATCTCCTCCAGCCGGTCCGCGCTGACGCCGGTGTTGGCGAAGACCGGTATCTCGGGCACGGCGGCCTTGGCAGTCCTCAGGTCACTCATCACGAATGGCGCGCCCGCGGCCGGGCCGGAGATGAGGATCGCATCCACGCCGAGAAAGACCGCGCTGCGAGCGCGATCCGCGATGCTCCGGGTGCCGAGCACGCTGCTGAATTCCGGCGCGATGTTGTCGAAGAAGGCCACGTCGTCCGCCCCGATCGCGGTGCGGTATCCGGCGAGATCCCCGATCGCCGGGGCGATCACCCCGAGGTCACTCTCGTACACACCGGTCAGCACCTCACGCACGAAGCTCGCACCGGTCGCGCGAGCAACCGCGATGCTCGCCTGTGCGTCCCAGAGGATGTTGACGCCGAACGGGACTCGCACCGACGCGCGGAGCTCGCCGATGACCGCCGCCATCGCCGCGGGAATCTCCGGCCCCACCACCAGCTGGTACGGAATGTCGTTCTCGTTGCAGAAGAGCACACCGTCGACGCCCGCCTCCTGGAGGGTTTCCAGGTCGCGGCCGACGACGTCGACCAGATGGCTTCTCCCGAGCTCGCGATTGTGGCGGGGCCGGCCGGGCAACCCCGGGAAGTGCAGCATCGCGATCACCGGCTTCGGGGTGCCGAATCGCTGTTCCAGCGACAGGTTCATCCCATCTCCTCAGTGCACCGCGGCGCGGTGCTGATCAATGAATGCAATGACGGCTCGATTCCACGGGTCGGGATTCTCCACGAAAGCGGCATGCCCGCCGGGGACGATTGCCCAGCTCCCATGCGGCAGTTCCTCGTAGAGCCGGTGCGAGAGCGACAGCCGGATGATGATGTCGTCATCAGCTGCGAGCACCAGTGCGGGCGTCTGCAACGACCCGAGCCGCTCCGCGCTGTCATGAGTGACGAGCGCGGCGATCTGCGCCGAGAACGCGGATGCCGGCTGGGAGCTTCGCTCCATCTCGGCGACCATGGTGGCCAGCTGATCGGGGTGCGCCTCGTAAAAGGCGGGGCTGAAAACCCAGGGAGCCTGCTGTCGCATCATCAACTGCATCCCTGCGCTCTCAGCAACCTGTCCCCAGGTGTCGAAGGCGGCCCGCGTGAAGGCGTCGGGCCTCGCAAACGTGTTGGCGAGCACGACCGAGCGGAGATCGTCCGGGTACGCGAGCGCATATTCCTGGGCGATCACGCCGCCCATCGAGACGCCCACAAGATGGAACCCGCTCAGTCCGATTGCGTCGGCGAGACCTTTCGTGTCCGCAGCCATCTCTCTGCTGGAGTACGGCCCCGGCGGAGCGGATGAGCGGCCGACGCCGCGGTTGTCGAACGTGATCACGCGCAATCCCGCGGCGACCAGGGGGTCCAGCTGCATCGCCCAGCCCTCGAGGTCGTCACCCACCCCATTGACGAGCACGACGGTCTCCGGCCCGTCCCCGGAAATCCGGTAATGAATGTCGATCCCGTTGGCGTGCATCATTGGCATCGGCCTAGCGCCCGACGCCGCGCGCGTCAATTGCGCTGCGCCAAAGGTCGACCGAGAACAGCAGATCGGCGACGACGCGATCGTCGGGATCCTCGAACCCCGGAATGATCTCGAAGATCAGATCGACGGTACCGGCACCGGCGGCGTCGAGGGTCTCGAGGACCATCGCGGGGTTGATGAGACCGACTCGGTTGTGCTCCTCGGTGAATGCCCAATGGTGGTCGGCGATGCCGTCCGACTGCTGCAACTGGACTTCGGCGAGGCGGCTCCCGAAGCGCTGCAGCCATGCGTATGGATCCCGCTCCGCGCCCTCGGTCCCGGGAACGCAGTGATGGCCGACGTCGAGGCAGAGGCGCCATGGGGCGTGTCCGGCGTCACCATCGGTGAGCAGGTCCTCGATCCGCGCCATTGTGGACGGCTCACGAACCGACACCAGGTTCTCGACGAGGAGATACTCGAGCCCCGCCGAGCTGGCGTATGCGGCGATTGCCTCGAGATCGCGCTTCATCCCGTCCCAACGCTCGGCGCGGCGCTGGGGATCGCTCCAGTCGGGAACGCTCATCGCCCCGATGTGTCCGCCGGTGGCGCGAGCTCCGAGCGCGGCGGTGAGGTCGATGACGCTTCGGTACCAATGCACCGCAGCCTCACGCCGCCCCTCGTCAGGATGCATGAGCAGATCGAGCGAGTACGCCGCAAGACCGGTGAACGTCGCGTGGGCGCGGAGCCCGTTGGCGTCGAGTGCGGCGCGGTGGCGCTCCACGGCATCACGGCTGCCGCCGAAGCTCTCGGTGCCCTCGACGAGGTCGAGTGACAGTTCGACCAGATCCAGCCCGAGGTCGTTGTGAACGATCGAAGCCCAGTCGGCGGGACGCGGCCATCGTTTCAGGGCGAAGCACGTGTTGATACCCAGGTTGACCTTCACGGGAACTTCACCGAACGGACGGGCGATGGGTGCGCAGCGGTGAGGCCGTCAGCGTGGAGCGTTCTCGATGCGACCACCTCTCGGAAGCGCTCGTATATGGATGTGTATCTGTCGTGGTTGTCAAGATCTGGCTGAATCGGCGCGTCGGGGCGGCACGCCACGGCGATGGCGGACCGGGCGTCCGGAAAGATGCCGACGCCAAGTCCGGCGAGCATGGCCACGCCGGACGTCGTCGCGTCGCCGGGGACGCGAAGCACCGGGATGCCGAGCACGTCGGCCTTGATGCGGTTCCATGTCCGGAGCGAGGCAGGGCGCCCTGAGACGCGCATCTCGGTGGCGGGCGTGCTCGCTTTGCCGAGCGTCTCCACGTGCGCCCGGATCGCGAATGCGACCCCCTCGAAGACCGCCCTCGCGAGCGATTTCCGATCATGCCGAACCGAGAGGCCGATCGCCGCGCCCCGGAGCGTCGGGTCGTCGCGCTCGCCGTCGCCGAGCACAGGGACAAACAGCAGCCCGTCTGATCCCACAGCCACTTCGCCGGCTTCGCGGTCGAGCACTTCGAAATCGGCTTGGCGCAGGTGGCCTGACCGGTCGCTGTAGGCGAGCGACGCGATCCAGTCCACCGCCTCACCGGCGGTGTTGATCCCCACCTCGGTCACATAGCCGTCGGGGCCGACAGCACTCGGATAGTGGGTCACCGCCAGGTCGGTCACCGGCTCGGCCACCACCGTGTTGAGGCAGGTCGAGCTCCCAGCCATCTCGCTGACCGGTCCGGGGGTCGTCACGCCCGCCCCGAAGGCGCACGCGATACTGTCGCCGGCTCCGGCGACGATCGGGATCGTCCGAATCAGCCCAAGGCGCCGGACCAGCGCCGGGCGAAGTTCACCGACGATGCTCCACGACGCGTGAGGGACCGGCAGCTGGTCCATGTCGAGGCCCACGGCATCGACGAGAGCCGGTGCCCACCGCCGTTCGCGCAGATGCAGCATCGCGCTGGCCGCGGCCATGCTCCAGTCGGTGACCGCCTCCCCCGTCAGCGTCAGCGCAAGGAACTCCGTCGGTTGCAGAAAGAGCCGGGTCGACTCGAAGACATCCGGCTCATGGGCGCGAATCCAGAGGATCTTCGCAGCGACGTGAAAGGCGGCCGGCACATGCCCGGTCAGCGCATGGAGCGTCTCGGCGCCGAAGGAGTCGCGCAGCGACTCCGCTTCAGCGACCGCCCGGTTGTCCCGGTAGATGAGCCCCGGACGCAACGGCTCACCACGGCCATCGACGGGGACAACGGACGGGCATTGCCCGGTCAGGCCGATCGCAAGGATGGTGTGCCGGCTGCCGAGGCCTTCGATGAGCGTGGCAAGGGCGGAGAGTGACGATGATCGCCAGCGCCTCGCGTCCTGCTCGGCCCAGCCGTCGCGCGGCATGCTTGTCGGGTACGGCCGGCGCACTTCGAGGAGCATCGCGCCGGCGGTGTCATAGGCGGTGGCACGCGCCCCCGAGGTGCCCACGTCGACGGACACGAGTGCGTCGGTGTGGGCAGCGGACGTGGCCATCGCGCTACCCGCGGACCAGCTGCTGCGCCTTGACCTTGTCGCCGTCGAGGGTGACCAGCGCACCGTTGAGCGCGCCCGTCGAGTAGTCGCTGCCCGGGTTGATGACGACCGTGCGGCCGATCCTCCGGATGCCCGAGGACTCGTGGATGTGGCCGTGCAGTCCCAGCATCGGCTGGTAGGCCTGCTCGGCCTCGAGCACCGCGGTGCTTCCCACCGGCACCATGCGCACCTGTCCGAGAGTCGCCTGCACCTGGAGGTTTGCGTCAAGCAGTGGAGCCTCATCGAGCTGGGTGCCGAAGGGCGGTGCATGCAGGTTGAACACGGCCCGTTCCGGGTGCTCGAGCGCCGGGACCATCGCATCGATCGATGCCCGGAGGTGAACCTCGTCCAGCTCTCGGTAGGTGTGCCACGGCGTCAGGTTCGAGTACCCGCAACTGATCATCTCGTGCGCGTCGTCGAGCCAGACGACCTTGCCCTCGTCGTGCGTGCCCCACGGGGCGATGTCGAGGAGCGCTCCGAGCGCCTCGGGGTCGTCGTTGCCCAGCATGAAATACAGCGGGATGCCGAGTGGGCGCAGGCGCGCATCGGCGAGGTCGAGCCATTCCGTCAGCCGCTCGCGCATGAGTTGCAGGAAGAGGTCGTCCAGGCCGCCGTTCGCTTCCCTGGCCTCGAGCTCGCCGGGGTCGGCTCGATACGGGTAGTAGCCGTGGTCGGAGATCAGCTTCTCGAGCGTGACCAGCTCAGGCCCCTCGACGACGTCGTAGTCTGTTCCGACGAATCGGCATCGCCAGCGGCCACCGGGGGCGCGGACGATCGATTGAATCGCCTTGCCCGCCACGTCGCCGCCGAGAATCAGAACGTTCGCGTCATAGACCTTCGCGGCATTGATGAACTTCCTGAAACATACGCTGGATCCATGCAGGTCGCTGACGAAGTAGATCCTCGTCTTCGACACGTCAGCCCTCGCCATGTCAGGCGGGCACCGCCTCGCGCGCTCGGTGCGCCGCCGTCATGAATCGACCGGCGCGCGCGGGGTCGACCGGGTTCCAGGTGATGCCGTCCTGCTTCAGGCTGGTCCCGACGAAGACGCCGTCGGCGATCGCGAGAATCTCGTCGACGGTTTCCTCGCGGACGCCGGTGTTGGCGAGGACGGGCATCTCCGGCACGGCGTCTTTGGCCTCGTGCAGCTCCGAGATGTGCGTTGCCGTCCCGGTCATCTGACCGCTGATCAGGATTGCGTCGACACCCAGAAAGGCGGCACTGCGGGCTCGCATCGCGATCGATCGATTCCCGAGGCTGCTGGCGAATTCGGGGGTGATGTTGCTGAACATGGCGACAGTGCCGGCGCCGATCTGCTCCCGGTACGCCGCGATCGCCCCGAAGTCCGGCTGCATCAGGCCGAGATCGCTCTCGAAGACTCCGGTGAAGACCTCGCGGACGAACGACGCGCCGGTCGCGCGTGCGACCGCGAGGCTCGACATCGGGTCCCAGACGAGATCGATACCGAACGGCCGCGTGATCAGATCGCGCACCTGACCGATCACAGCCGCCATACCGGCCGCTACCTCCGGGCCCACGCGCATCTGATATGGCAGGTCGGCCTCGTTGCAGAAGAGAAACCCGTCGACCCCGGCAGTCTGCAGCGATTCGAGATCCCGCTCGACCGTCTCCACGAGGTGTCGCATCCCGGCTGCGCGATCGTGCCGGGGGCGGCCGGGCATCGCCGGAAGGTGGAGCATCGCGATGACCGGCTTGTCCACGCCGAATATCCGACGTAGAAGGGTCATGCCGGGCTCCGGATGTCGGTGAGGCGTGTCCTGCCGTTTTCCAACGGGCGGAGCAGAGACGGCTCGGGCCCCGCAACGACGACCTCGACACCCGCCTGCTCGATGCGCTCGATCTCCAGCGCGTCCGCGCTGCCGTCGGTGACAATCGTCGAGACCTGCTCGATGGGCATCACGGTGCTCATCGCCACCGCACCGAACTTTGAGCCGTCGGCGATGACGATCACCCGTTCGGTGCGCTCGAGCCCGCCCCGAATCACATCCGCATCGCGATCGTCGAGCTCGGTGATCCCACGTCGTGCGGAGAGCCCGGCTGCACCGATCACCGCAGTGTCGGTGTTGTAGCGCCGCACCGCCTCCACCGCCGATGCGCCGATGCAGGTCAACTCGTCCTGGCGCACCAATCCGCCCGCGATGATGACGCGCACGTTGCGTGTGCCGAGCAGGCTCGCAACGGCAAGCGACGGGGTGACCACCATCAGGTCCTCACGCACAGGAAGCAGTCGAGCGAAATGTTCGACGGTCGTGCCGATCCCAAGGAACATCGCGCGCACGCCCACGGTCAGCTCGGCGGCGCGCTTCGCGATGAGACGCTTTTCCCTCGCGTGGTGCAGCGTTCGCGCGTTGGCGCCGACCTCGAACGTACGTACCAGTCGCGTGGTTGCGCCCCCGTATGTTCGGCGCACGAAACCATCGCGCTCGAGCCGGCGCAGATCGCGTCGGATCGTCATCTCACTGACCTGGAAGTCACGCGCAAGCGTGCTGACCTCGATCGCCTGGTCTTCCGCGACCCGTTCAAGCACCTTCAAGCGCCGCTCGACGGCTAACACGTTGCGCGTCTCCTCCGTGAACTACTTGCGTCGACTGCTCATGAGTTTGTCGGGTCTTGACCGGAAGTTGTCCCTCCGTGTCCATGAGCCTCTTGACACTGGTGTTCGATTGTGTTCAAACTCTGCAGGTTTTCGACGCGTGTGTCAAGTTGGTGGCGGTGGACCGCCGGAGGGTCGCCATGGCAACCGCGAGCAGGCTGTTCGTCCGCAACAGCACGGGGCTGGTGCGCTCTGCGTCGGCAGTCGATGCCACGATCTTCAATGCGGTCATCTCGGCCCCAGTGGGATCGACGATCGCGTACTCGATCTTCTTCACGCTGGTCGCGTTCCCCGGTGCCGACGTTGCGGAGGTGATCCTGCTCGTCGCGGCGATGAACATTCCGGTGCTGATCATGTTCGCGCTGCTCGGCGCGAGCATGCCGAGAGTCGGAGGTGACTACGTCTGGGTGAGCCGGGTGCTCTCGCCGCCGCTGGCGCTGATATCCAACCTCTGCATGATCATGGGTGGCCTGCTCGGAGCCGCATTCTTCGCAAAGTTCTTCTCAGTGCTCGCGCTCGGGCCCGTGCTCGTCGCGCTCGGGTCGCTTGCCAACAACAACACGTTGATCAGCTGGGGTACGTCGTTTCAGACCAACAACAGCTGGATCCTCGGTGCGTCATTGTTCATGGTCGCGCTCCAGACTCTGATCCTCATCCGGGGCACCAAGGCGACCTTCCGCTGGCAGAACTACTCGTTCATCATCGCCATGGCGGGGACGCTGATCGCATTCCTGGTGCTCCTCATCGGTAGCCAGGGAGACTTCTTCTCGCATTTCGACGCGCTGAACAAGAGCTTTGGTGGCGGAAACGTCGCGGCGGTGATCAAGGGAGCGCCCGGGGCGGCTTCTGCAGCGCCCAGCTTCTTCAACGGCAACGCCACGCTGCCGACGCTGTTCTCGATCCAGGGGTTCATGATGTGGAACTTCTGGTCGGTGTACATGTCCGGTGAACTGAAGAGCGCTTCGAACCGCCGCCGCCAGCTGTCCGTGATGTTCGGGGCTCTCGGTTGGGATACCGTCCTGCTGGTCATCGGCGTCCTATTGCTCTTTCACGTCGCCGGGTACAACTTCGTGTACGCGCTGAACGTAACAGCAAACAGCGCGTACAAGATTCCCTCGGGACCCTTCTATCCCTTCCTCGCGTCGCTGGTATTCAACACGCCGATACTCACCATCCTGATCATGGGTTCGTTCCTCCTATGGTCGCTGCCATCCATGATCGCGAACACCTTCATGCCGATCAGATCATTCTTCGCGTGGTCGTTCGACAGGCTCATGCCCGAGAGCCTTGCGAACGTCAACGAGCGCACGCATTCCCCGATCAACGCGATCATCCTCACCAACATCATCATCGCGGCTCTGGTGATCTGGAGCGTGTACGGGAACCAGTTCCAGCTGGTGCTCGGGTTGATCGTGCTTGCCGGTGCGCTCGCTGTGATCATCGTCGGGCTGGCAGCCGTCATGCTGCCGATACGACGGCCGGACCTGTATCAGGCGTCGCCGGCCAACGTCAAGTTTCTCGGGATACCGGTGCTGTGGATCGTTGGTCCGCTCTCGATCGCCGAGTTCATCTTCATGATCTGGATCGCGTTTCAATATCCCGCCCTCGTGATGACGGGCAACCCGGCTGATGCATGGTGGATCTGGGCATGGCTCGGAGGGCTGATCATCGGCGGTGGGCTCCTTTACTACGTCCCACGATTCATCCGCGCCCAGCAGGGCGTGAACATCCGGTTCGTCTACAAGGAACTCCCCCCGGAGTGAGCGATTCTGTCCCTTGGCTGGGAGGGCGGCCGGTGATACCACCGGCCGCCCTTACCATGTTCGGATGGTGAACGGATCGTGTTGATGGCGGACCGCGAGACGCCGATTCTGGCCGACATCCGCGACGAAGCGAAGCGGCTGGCGGATGCCGCAGTGACCCTCGGTCTTGCCGCACGGCTCATCGGCGGGCTGGCGGTATGGCTGAGCTGTCCAAGCGTGCGCGAAGGACCCTTCGCACGGTCGTACCAGGACATGGATTTCGCGATCAGCTCCGCCGCGGCGACGAAGTTCAAGGCGCTGCTCCTGACCCAGGGATACCTCCCGGACCAGTTCTTCAACGGCCTGCATGGCGCGACGCGTCTGTATTACGGGGAGCCGGCGGGCCGCTGGTCCATCGACGTGGTCATCGACGAATTGGTGATGTCGCACAAGCTCGACCTGCGAGGCAGGCTCGACAGGCCCGCGCCGACCATCACGCTCGCCGATCTGCTGCTCACGAAACTCCAGGTGTGGGAGATCAATCGGAAGGATCTCGGCGACACGCTGTGCCTCATCGCCGACCACGCGATGACCGAGGATGACGGCGATGCGGAGGGGATCAGCCTTCCCCGAGTGCGCTCCGTCCTGGGGAAGGACTGGGGCTTCTGCCACACCGTCGAACGAAATGCGCAGAAGGTTGCGGAGCTGTGGTCGCGCGAGCCGCTGCCCGCTGTCCCCCATGATGTCGCGGGTCAGATCACCAAGCTCCAGCAGGCGATCGAGGCAGCTCCGAAGTCCCGCGCCTGGCGACTGCGCAGCCGCGTGGGTGAACGAATCCGCTGGTATGAGACCCCGGAGGAGGTCAAGCACTGACCGTGGCGGCGCCGCACTAGACTTTCCAGCGTGCCGCACATGAGCGCCGCGTTTGTGATCGATTCGCAGGCACCGCGCGCGCTCAGCCTCGGCGCGAGAACGGCGTCGAGCAGGGAGCGTTGCGGCTCGCCAAAACCTACACGGGCGGCGCTGCACCTCGGCGACGAGCTGGGCGCATGACCTCGATGCGGACCTGGGAGTGACGTCATCGAACTGAGCGGGAAGGTCGCCGTCATCACCGGTGGGGCCAGTGGCATCGGGGCCGCCTCGTGTCGCGCGTTTGCCGCCGCGGGCGTGCGGGTCGCCGTCGTGGATCGCGACGGGGAAGGATGCGAGGCGGTCGCGGCAGAGGTCGACGGGATCGCCGTCAAGACCGACGTCAGCGACGAGGCTTCGGTGAACGCGATGGTCGCCGGTGTCGCCGCGCGCCTCGGGCCGATCGACATCTGCTTCAGCAACGCGGGCGTTGCGACCGGCGGCGACATCCTCACCACCGAACCCGAGGTGTGGAACGAACAGTGGGCGATCAACGTCATGGGTCACGTGTACGCGGTCAGAGCCGTTTTGCCGGCAATGCTGGCGCGAGGAAGCGGCTATCTGGTGCACACCGCGTCGATGGCGGGCATCCTCACCAGCCACGGTAACGTCACCTACGCGACCACCAAGCACGCGGTGGTCGGGCTTGCGGAATGGCTCTCGATCACATACCACCATCGAGGTATCCGCGTGTCGCTGCTGGCGCCGCTGGGCGTGCGGACACCGATGCTGGAGCGCGCCGACCCCCGCTTCGCAGCCGCAGTGGCCGGACCGATCAAGGAACCCGGGGATGTCGCCGCGGCCGTCGTCGAAGCGGTACGCGCGGAGCGCTTTCTCGTGCTCTCCGATCCGATCGCACAGACATGGATGCAGCGCAAGACGGATGACTCGGAGCGCTGGCTGCGGGGCATGCGAAGGATGCAACAGCAGTTGGAGGCGGACGCGCCGCTCTCGGACTAGCTCGACGGCGCGGAGGCAGCGGGCTCGAGCGCCATGTCGATATCCACCGTGTACCAGTGTCCCCGGATACCCGGGGGCTCGTCCTCAATCGCTGGGTCGTGCAATACGAGCGCTCGGACAAGGGACGGTTTCACACCGAATACCACGTCCGACGTGAGGTGCGGGCTCTCGGAGTCGAATATATGGGTGGTCACCGGGTTGTACCCGTCTGCGGACACGATGAAATGGATATGCGCGGGGCGCCACGGATGGCGACCGGTTGCCTGCAACATCCTGCCGACGGGACCGTCGTCCGGGATCGGGTAGTCCACCGGTCGCACCGTGCGGAAGGAGAATGCGCCGGTGTCGTCGGTGCGAAACCTGCCTCGAAGGTTTTCCGGGGACTGGCCCGCATCCTGCACGGCATACAGCTGGTTGGTGGCGTTCTGCCACACGTCGACGGTGGCACCGGGCAGCGGCCGGCCCGCGGTGTCGCGCACGTGTCCGGTCACGAGCAGCGGATTCGCTCCGAGATCGTCGGTGATCGCGTCGCCGTCGGCTCGCCAGGGTGAACCCTCGACATAGAACGGCCCGAGCACCGTCGATTCCGTCGCGCTGTTACCCGCGCTGTGGTTGATGAGATCGACCAGCATGGAGAGTCCGAGCGTGTCCGACAGCAGGATGAACTCCTGACGCTGCTCGGTGCAGGTCTGGCCGACGTCGGTGAGGAATCGTATGCCCTCCATCCACTCGGAGTCGGTGAGCGCGTGCTCCACAGCGAAACTGTGCAGATGGGTGACGAGGCCCCTGATCAGCTCGTGGAGCCTCGGATCAGGACACGCGTCGAGCCGGTCGATCACCTGCCTGGTCAGAGCGTTCGCGCTTGCGTTGGCTGCCGTCACGTCGTCGCCCGTTCATTCCCCACGTTGCCCTTGAGAGTCGTGGTCATGACCCGTCCTCCAATTGGAAAGAGCGCATCCCGTATCTTCGTTCCATGACTGTACGTGCAAGCCCCCCAACCGCGGGTGGACTCGCCGATCGGCCGGGCCGCTTAGTCAACAGGCTAAGGTTGGGGACACGAGTGTGCGCTGCGCCAACCTGTTGATTTGTGAACATGGCTGAGATTGTCTCCCTGCCCGAGGGCATCGCCGCGCTCGTGCACGACGGCGACACGCTGGTGATGGAGGGCTTCACCCACCTCATACCATTCGCGGCCGGGCACGAGATCATTCGCCAGGGAAGGCGCGATCTCACCCTGGTGCGGATGACCCCGGATCTCATTTACGACCAGCTGATCGGCATGGGGTGCGCATCGAGGCTGATCTTCTCGTGGGGTGGCAACCCGGGCGTGGGCTCGCTGCACAGGTTCCGTGACGCGGTCGAAAACTCCTGGCCGCTACCACTGGAGCTGGAGGAGCACAGCCACGCGGGTATGGCAAACCGCTACCTCGCCGGAGCAAGCGGACTTCCATTCGCGGTGCTACGCGGGTACGTCGGTACCGACCTTCCCGCGCAGACCGACGCGATACGGCCGATCACGTGTCCCTTCACAGGGGAGGTGCTCACGGCTGTCCCCGCTCTCACTCCCGACGTGACGATCATTCATGCGCAGCGCGCCGACCGAAAGGGCAATGTGCAGATGTGGGGCATCCTCGGCGTGCAGAAGGAGGCGGTGCTCGCCGCGAAACGCTCGCTCATCACCGTCGAGGAAATTGTCGACAGCCTCGATCCCAAGCCTCAGGAGGTCGTGCTTCCCGCCTTCTCGACAACCTGCATCGCGGTGGCGCCCGGCGGCTCCCATCCTTCATACGCACAGGGATATTCGCTTCGCGACAACGCGTTCTACAAGGAGTGGGACGCGATCAGCAAGGATCGAGACACCTTCCTCGCATGGATGGACGAGAACGTGATGCGCCGAGCGCCTGCCGCATGACCACGGCGTACACGTCCGACGAGATGATGACCGTGGCGGCTGCGCGTCAGCTGCACGACGGAAACGTCTGCTTCGTCGGCATCGGGTTGCCGAGCACCGCGGCGAATCTTGCGCGCGTGACCCACGCACCCGACCTCGTGCTCATCTACGAGTCGGGCACGCTCGGCGCCAAACCCGACCGCCTGCCACTGTCGATCGGTGACGGGATCCTCGCGGAAACCGCCGACGCCGTGGTCAGTGTTCCCGAGGTCTTCAACTACTGGTTGCAACCCGGCAGGATCGACGTCGGGTTGCTCACCGCTGCGCAGATCGATCGACACGCCAATATCAACACCACAATGATCGGCGCCGACTACCGTCATCCCAAGGTACGGCTCCCCGGAGCTGGAGGCGCCCCCGAGATCGCCGCGTCATGTCGCGAGGTTGTTGTCGTTCTCCGCCAGACACCACGGACCTTTGTCGAGCGTGTCGACTTCGTCACCTCCGTGGGATTTGGGCACGGCGCCGGCGATCGTCAGCGCTTCGGTCTCATCGGATCCGGTCCGCGGGTCGTCATCACAGACTTCGGCATGCTCGCGCCCGACCCCGAGACGTGCGAGCTCACGCTCGTGAGCGTGCACCCGGGATCAACCGCCGACGACGCGCGCGCTGCGACCGGCTGGACACTGGCGGTGTCACCCGACCTCGCGACCACCGATCCGCCCACCGACGACGAACTCAGCGTTCTGCGGCGGCTCGAGGCGACCAAGGGCGCGTGAGCGGGGACGTCTTCGTCCTGGATGCGGTTCGCACGCCGATCGGCCGGCACGGCGGCGCGCTCGCCGGGGTTCGCCCGGACGACCTGGCCGCCGGTGTCATCTCCGCCCTGATACGGCGTAGCCCGGCGCTTGATCCGGCCGAGGTTGGTGACGTTGTCTTTGGCGACGGCAACGGCGCGGGTGAGGACAATCGCAACCTCGCGCGCATGGCGCTGCTGCTCGCAGGTGTTCCGCCGACGGTCCCGGGTATGACGGTCAACCGGCTCTGCGGCTCGGGACTCGAGGCGGTCATCGCGGCGAGCCGGGCGATCGCTGTCGGCGACCACTCGATCTGCATCGCCGGCGGGGTCGAATCGATGAGCCGCGCTCCCTGGGTCGTGCTCAAGCCCGAACGCGGCGATGCACGCACCAACGAGACGATGTTCTCAACGACGCTCGGGTGGCGCATGGTCAACCCGCGCATGCCCGCGAGCTGGACGATCTCGCTCGGCGAGGGTGCGGAACTGCTGGCGTCGAAGTATTCGATCAGCCGCGACGAGCAGGACGCGTTTGCCCTCCGAAGTCATCGCAACGCGGCAGGCGCCTGGGATGCCGGGAAGTACGACGGAGAGGTCGTTGGGGTGGACGGAACCGACCTGCGCCGTGACGAGTGCATCCGCGCCGACGCCTCGCTCGACGCGCTGCGGGAACTCCGACCGGCGTTCCGTCCCGACGGTACGGTGACCGCCGGCAACGCGTCGCCGCTGAACGACGGAGCCGCGGCCTTGCTGCTCGCCGATGCGGAGGGCGCACAGCGCGTGGATCGTAGGCCACTTGCGCGAATCGTTGCGCGTGCTGTGAGCGCGGTCGAGCCTCCCATGTACGGCATCGGGCCGGTTGCGGCCGCCAACACCGCGCTCCGTCGTGCTGGGATCGGGTGGAACGACCTCGCGGTGGTCGAGCTCAATGAGGCGTTCGCGGCGCAATCGCTGGCCTGTCTGCGCGACTGGCCGGAGCTCGATCCCGAGAAGGTGAACCCGAACGGCGGAGCGATCGCGATCGGCCATCCCATCGGGTGTTCCGGGGCACGCATCATCGGCTCGCTCGCCCATGAGCTGCGACGCCGTGGCGGCGGGTTTGGCCTCGCCGCGATCTGCATCGGCGTCGGCCAGGGTCTCGCCGTGGTTCTCGAGGGCTGAGTGTCGGTATCTTCTTCGCGCTTCGATGACCTGATCCACGGCGCGCAGACTGCGCACCGTTCTGGGGCCGCGCACGCATGACGGTAGAACTCGCGTACACGGTGATCGGCGATCCCGACAAGCCGATGCTGGTGATGAGCAGCGCACTCGGCACCACTCGAGCCATGTGGGACGCGCAACATCCGCTTGCAGCGAACCACGCCCTGCTGCTCTACGACCATCGCGGCCTCGGCGCATCGCCCTCACCGCCAGGCCCGTACAGCGTCGACGAAATGGGCGCAGACGTTATCGCGCTCATCGACAAGCTCGGCGCTCGAACAGTGTCGTTCTGTGGTGTGTCGCTTGGGGGCATGGTCGGTCTCTGGATTGCCGCGAATCACCCGGATCGCATCACCAGCCTGGTGGTCATGGCGACGCTTCCGCGCCTGCAGCCGGCTGCCACGTACACCGAGCGGGCGGCGGCGGTACGGGCACGCGGCATCGGGTCCATTGCCGACGGTGTGGTGGCGCGATGGTTCACCGAGCAGTTTGCACGTGAGCACCCGGCGACACTGCGCGCCTGTGTCGAAACCCTCACCGCCATGGACGCCGAAGGCTACGCGGGGTGTTGTGAGGCGCTGGCGGCGTGTGACCTGCGCACGGCCATTCACAAGGTGGATGCGCCCACGCTGATCATCGCCGGCGCGGAGGATCCTGTCGTTCCGGCCGCGAGTGCGGCGATGTTCGGCGCATCGTTCCGGGACGCGAACGTTGCGCTGGTTCCTGATGCGGCACATCTGATGAACATCGAGCAACCTGACATCGTCAACCGCCTGGTGCTCGACCATCTGTCCACGCGCAACGGAGTCTGACTGTGCCAGTGACGCATGTCGGCGACATCGACATGTACTACGAGATCCACGGCTCCGGCGAGCCACTCGTGCTGGTCGGCGGCCTCGCGAACGACCTGTCCGAGTGGGAGTGGATGGTCAACTGGTGTGCTCACACTCACCGGGTGCTCGCCTTCGACAACCGCGGCGCAGGACGCTCCGACAAGCCCGACGCCCCCTATTCGATCCCGATGATGGGCAATGACACCGACGCGCTCATGGATGCAGTCGGCATGTCGCATGCGACTGTGATCGGGGTGTCGATGGGTGGGCGCATCGCTCTCGACCTTGCGCTCGAACATCCGGAGCGTGTTGGCCGGCTGATTCTCGTGAGCACCATGGCGACAGCGAGGCCGCCGGGCTCGCCGACATCCCGGATGGAGATGCTGAGCGTTGCCGGGAGCCTGTTATTCCGCGGGAAGCATCCGCAGCCGCGGCACGCGTTTCACCGCCAGCGGGAGGCTTCGCGCGCATACGACTGCACCGACCGCCTCGGCGAGATCCACGTGCCCACCACCATCCTCCACGGGAGGCGGGACAGGATCGCCCCGCTGCGCGAGGCTGAGCGGATGCGTCGTGGCATCGCCGGGTCGCAGATCGTGACCTTCGGCGGTGGCCACCTCTTCTTCATGGCGCGTGAGCGTAGATGGTTCCTTGACAGCGTGGCGGCGGCCGTCGCCTACCGCCCGCTGCTGACCGCGTCATGAGCGTCACCTGGGTGGCGTTGCTGCGCGGCATCAACGTCGGACGGGCCAAGCGGATCACGATGCAGGATCTGCGCGCGATGCTGGAATCGATCGGCCACGGCGAGGTCCGGACTCAGGGGCAGAGTGGCAATGCGATCTTCACATCCGAGCGGCGCAAGGCCGAGCCGCTCGAGCGTGAGATCTCGGCAGGTATCAAGGACGCCTTCAGAATGGATGTGGTGGTCATCGTTCGCACGGCGGGCGAATTCGCGAAGGTGGTCGACGCCAATCCCTTCGTCGCGCCCGGCGCGGATACGAGCAAGCTGCACGTCGCCTTCCTGAGCGCGCAGCCGGCGGCTGCAAGGATGGCTGCTGTCGACCGTGATGCCTGCATGCCCGACGAGTTCGCGTTCGGCGAACGCGCGATCTACGTGCGCCTTCCCAACGGGGTCATGGGTACGACACTGCCCGACTGGGAGCGCACGCTCGGCGTGCGCGTGACGCAACGAAACTGGAACACGACTCTCAAGCTGCGCGACCTTGCCGGCTCATGACGGTGCTGCAGACCGTGGTGCGATAACTCAAGAATCGCTCCGTGCGATCTCCCTGACGCGCACGATCACGGCCGCCAGCGGCTGTGTCGCGTCTGTGCCCTGCCTTCGCGGATGAGTTGCAACCTCGGTTTGGGCCATCCGTGCGCCCGGCCTGCGGTTTGCGACTGCCTGCCTTGAATGGGTCCGGCCACTCGGCGCCTGCTCCGACATACCCCTGGTCGGCGGCGGCGTGGAGCGTCCACTGTGGATCGTAGAGATGAGCTCGTGCGAGAGCACAGAGATCGGCGCGACCGGCGAGGACCAGTGAGTTCACATCGTCATACGAGGAGATGACGCCGACCGCGATCGTCGCGATGCCCAGTTCGTTGCGGATTCGATCCGCGTACGGCGTCTGGTATGAGCGGCCGAATGCGGGTTGTTCGTCCTTGGTCACCTGGCCGGTCGAGACGTCGATCGCATCGGCTCCATGCGCGGCGAATGCGCGTGCGATCTCGACCGCATCGTCCGCATCGGTGCCACCAGGCCACCAGTCGGTTGCCGAGATGCGCACCGTCATCGGCTTGTGTGCGGGCCACACGTCGCGCATGGCGTCAAAGACCTCGAGTGGAAAGCGCAGCCGGTGCTGCAGGCTGCCGCCGTACTCATCCGTACGCTGATTGGATATCGGCGAGATGAAGCTGGAGAGGAGATATCCGTGTGCGCAATGCAATTCGAGGAGGTCGAACCCAGCCTGCTGCCCGGCGGTGGTCGCCCGGACGAACTGCTGGCGAATCTCGGCCATCTCATCGTGGCTCAGCTCGCGGGGCACCTGGTTGGCGCGGGAGTAGGGGATCGGCGACGGCCCCAGAACCTCCCAGTTGCCTTCCGGGAGCGGCTCGTCCATCCCCTCCCACATGAGCCGCGTCGACCCCTTGCGTCCTGAATGTCCGAGTTGCAGACCGATCCTCGCGGTGGTCCGCTCGTGGACGAATTCCGCGATGCGTTGCCAGCCGAGTTGGTGTTCCGGCGCATACATGCCGGTGCAGCCGGGTGTGATCCGCCCGTTCGCGGACACGCAGACCATTTCGGTCATCACCAGGGCGGCACCCCCGAGAGCTTTGCTGCCTATGTGCACCATGTGAAAGTCGTTGGGCGTGCCGTCGAGCGCCGAGTACATGTCCATCGCCGAGACGATCACGCGGTTCTTCAACTCGAGGTCGCGAAGCCGGAATGGCTGAAACATCGGCGGGGTCACTGTTCCGGGGCGTTGCGGCTGCGGGGCGTCAACCTGACCGGCGAACCATTCGTCAACATCCCTCACGAATTCCGGGTCTCGCAGACGGAGGTTGTCGTAGGTGACGCGCCGGCTCCGGGTGAGGATGTTGAAGGCGAATTGCGGCGGAGCCTGGTGGACATACTGCCCGAGATGCTCGAACCATTCGAGGCTCGCCTGTGCGGCTCGCTGGGTCGACACGACGACCGGTGTGCGCTCCGCCTCGTACGCCTCGAGCGCATTCGCCACGGTGCCGTGCTCGTGCAGGCAGGCGGCAAGGGCCAGCGCATCCTCCATGGCGAGTTTGGTTCCCGATCCGATCGAGAAATGCGCCGTGTGCGCGGCATCACCGAGGAGCACAACGTTGCCGCGGTGCCAGCACTGGTTGCGAACCGTGGCGAAGCTGATCCACTTCGAGTTGTTCGCATGCACCGCGTGGCCGTCAAGGATCGGGTCGAAGAGGCGCTGGATCTCGGCGATACTCGCCAGGTCGCTCTCCCCCGGAGCGAATGCCCGCCCGGCGAGTACCGCGAAACCCGCACGCTGCCAGACCACATCATTCATCTCGACGATGAAGGTGCTGCCCGTGGCGTCGTACGGATACCCGTGAATCTGCATGATGCCGTGTGGCGTCTCGACGATGTAGAACTTGAAGGCGTCGAACACGAGGTCGGTCCCCAGCCACATGAACTTGCAGCGGCGCACGTCGAGGGTCGGGCGGAAGGTTTCGGCGTAGTGCGTGCGCGTGGTCGAATTCACCCCGTCCGCGCCGACCACGAGGTCGTGCGTGTTGGCGAGCTCGTCTGCAGCCGGTGCCTCGGTGTTGAAGATCAGCGTCACGCCGAGGTCGAGACACCGCGTATGCAGGATCTCGAGCAGGCGCTTGCGGCTCATCGCCGCAAAACCGTGACCGCCGGAGGTGATCACCTCTCCGCGGTAATGGATGTCGATGTCGTCCCACCGCGCGAACTCGCGGGACATCGCGTCGTGGATCGCAGCGTCGGCGTGCTCGATCCCCCCGAGTGTCTCGTCCGAGAACACAACGCCGAACCCGAACGTGTCGTCGTCGGCGTTGCGCTCCCAGACGGTGATCTCGTGGCTCGGATCCAGCTGTTTGCTGAGCGCCGCGAAGTACAGTCCGCCCGGCCCGCCCCCGACAACCGCAATTCGCATCTGAGTCTGGGCGCAACTGTAAAGTGTCGAACGTCGTGAATGTGGCGTCGTCAGCATGCCTGCATCGATTCATTTCGCCGATCTGACGTCGCCGCGCGCGCGGGCGTTGCTCGACGCAGGCCCGGTGCCGGTGCTGCTGTTGCCCGTCGGGGCCGTGGAACCCCATGGGCCGCACGCGCCGCTGGGCACTGATTCGATCATCTCCACGACGATCTGCGAGCGGGCCGCCGTTGCTCTCTCCGAAGACCGCCGGGTACGGGCGTTCGTGCTCCCGGAGATCGCGTTCGGCGTGACCCGGTACTCGGCAGCCTTCACGGGCGCGGTCACGATCAGCGAGGGCACCCTGCTCGCGATCGTCGTCGAGGTTTGCGCGTCGCTGCGCGCTCAGGGGTTTCGCCACCAGGTGATCGTCAACAGCCACTTCGAGCCCGCCCAGGTCGAGACACTGCGCCGGGCCGCGCTGGACGCCAGGGTTGGCCTGCTCGACCTCACTCGCCGAGCGGTGGCCCAGCAACTCACGCCCGAGTTCCAAAGCGGGGCCGCCCACGCGGGGCGCTACGAGACATCGCTGGTCCTCTCGACCCGGCCCGAGCTGGTCGAAGCCGAGATCATGCGGCGGCTGCCCGCGTACGAGCTGAACATGCCCGCGGCGATGGCTGCGGGCCAGACCGACTTTCTGGCGATGGGCATGGACCGGGCATATTGCGGGGCTCCGGCTGAGGCCACCGCTGAGGAGGGTGAGGCGACCCTGGCGACACTCTCTCGCCTCCTGATCGACCTGATTCGCGAACAGGCCGGGACCGAGCCCGCGCCGTGAGTTCCGTGGGTATGACCGGGGCCGGCGTGAACCTGGCCACCGCCTTCCTTGACCGCAATCTCAGCGAGGGGCGGGGCGAGCGAACCGCACTGGCCGGACCCGCGGGGAGCTGCACGTACGCGCAGCTCGCGGAGCTCACCAACCGCGTCGGCAACGCGCTGCTGGAACTCGGCGTGCGAGCGGATGACCGGGTACTCCTCGCTCTCGCCGATTCGGTGGAGTTCGTCGCCACGTGGTACGCGGTTCAGAAGATCGGGGCCGTGACGGCCGAGGTGTACACCTTTCTACAGCCGAAGGACTACGCCTACTTCATCGACTACACCGGTGCCGCGCTTGTGGTGGTCGACAGCACCACCATCGGACGGATGCGCGAAGCGTCGGCGGACACGGGCAGACGCCCGCTGCTCCTGGTGGTCGGCGCCGTCGGAGTGCAGCTCCGCGAGTCTGAGGCGCCCTTCGAGTCAGTGGTCTCGCGCCAGGCGGCCACTCTCGACGCAGCGACACGGCGGCCGGACGACATCGCGATCTGGAAGTTCACGACCGGCAGCACCGGTAAGCCGAAAGCGTGCGTGCACACGGCGAGGAGCCCGCTGGTGAGCTATGAGGGCTACGCGAGAGGTGTGCTCGACATCCGCGCCGATGACGTCGTCCTCCCGGTTCCGAAACTGTTCTTCGGCTACGCTCGTGACCTTGCGGCGCTCTTCCCGTTCGGAGTCGGCGCAACAGGAGTGATCTTTGCGGGGCGAACCACTCCCGAGCTCATCTTCGACTTGATCGCGCGGTACCGGCCGACCATCCTTGTCAACGTGCCGACCATGATGCAGGCGATGCTCGACCATCCCAGTGCTGCCGCGCAGGATCTCAGCTGCCTCCGCCTGTGCACGTCCGCGGGCGAGGCGCTGCCAGAACCGCTGCACCATCGCTGGGATGACACCTTCGGCATTGAGGTGCTCGACGGGATCGGCTCGTCCGAGGCGTACCACATCTACATCTCGAACCGGCCGGGCCGGGTCCGACGCGGCAGCATCGGCGAAGTCGTCCCCGGGTACGCCGCCGAGGTCGTCGACGAGCAGGGCGAGCCGGTGCCGGATGGAGAGACCGGCCGGCTCTGGGTCCGTGGCGAGAGCGCGTCGCTCATGTACTGGGAGGATGCGGCGGCGTCGGAGCGCACGTTTGCCGGGGACCTGGTCATGAGCGGGGACCTCGTCGAGCGCGATAGCGACGGGTATTTCCTCTATCGCGGACGGGCTGACGACCTGCTCAAGATCGGCGGCATCTGGGTGGCGCCGGCGGAGATCGAACGCTGCCTGGTCACGCACCCCGACGTCGTCGAGTGCGCGGTCGTCGCCTCCGAACGTGACGGCCTGACCCGCGGCTGCGCCTGGGTCGCCGTCAAACCCGGCGCCACGGTGACCGCGGAGGGACTGCAGGGGTTCGTGCGTGAGCGCCTCGCCCCGCACAAGGTCCCGCGCGAGCTCCGTCTGGTCCCCGACCTGCCACGAACCGGCTCGGGCAAGATCGACCGCAGCGCGCTGCGCCGGGCGAGCTCCGAAACCGGCAGGCTCGCCTCGGCGGATGGGGCGGGAGGCGGGCCGGCTTGACTCGATTCCGTGCGTCGGCCGGCTTCACGGACCGCTGGCAGCATTTCGACTTCGAAGTCTCGGGCGGCGTTGCGACGATCACGCTGGCGCGTCCTGAGAAGCTCGGGGCGCTCACCTTCGACGTGTATGCCGACCTGCGTGACCTGCTCGCCGAGCTGCCCCATCGCGGAGACGCACGCGTCCTGGTGATCACCGGCACGGGACGAGGATTCTGTTCTGGGGGAGACGTCGTCGAGATCATCGGCGCGCTGCAATCGATGCAGGCCGGTGATCTCCTCGAATTCACGCGAATGACGGGGTCCGTCGTGCGGGCGCTCCGCGAGTGCCCGCTCCCGGTGATTGCCGCAGTCAACGGGGTGGCCGCTGGTGCCGGGGCGGTGATCGCTCTTGCGTCGGACCTCCGGCTCCTGGCGCGGTCGGCGCGGTTCGCATTCCTCTTCACCAAGGTGGGACTGGCCGGCGCCGATATGGGGTCGGCATACCTCCTGCCGCGGGTGATCGGATTCGGGCGTGCCACCGAGCTGCTCCTGCTCGGCGATACGGTCGGCGCTGAGCGTGCGCTCGAGATCGGCCTCGCGACGGCGGTGGTCGACGATGACGCACTCACAGAGGCCGCGTTGACGATCGCCCGCCGGCTCGCCGACGGGCCGGCGCTCGCCTACTCGGCGACCAAGGTGCTGCTCACCCGCGAGCTCGATATCGGCCTCACAGGCTCCCTCGAACTCGATGCGACCACCCAGGCGCTCCTGATGGGGAGCCATGACCACGCAGAATTCCACCGGGCCTGGTCCGAGGGCCGCGCCCCGGTATGGGAGGGACGATGACCCAGGACGAGCACGAGATCATCACCGCGCCGGATCTGCCCGCGCCAGTCGGATATGCCCACGCGGTCATCGCGGCCGCGGGGAGAACCGTCCACCTCGGCGGGCAGACCGCGCAGGCTCTGGACGGCGCCATCTTCGGGACGACCATCATCGAGCAGTTCGACCTGGCGGCACGAAACCTGGTTGCCGCGCTTCATGCCGCCGGGGGACAGCCCGACGATCTCGTCTCCCTGCAGATCTACGTGACCGATCTCGCCGCCTACCGAGCCTCGCTGGCCGAGCTCGGGAGCGTCTGGCGCACCCACCTCGGCCGCAGGTATCCCGCGATGGCGGTGCTCGGGATCACCGAGCTGTTCGACCCGGCCGCCCTGGTCGAGCTCGTCGGCGTCGCGGTCATCGTGTGAGCGCGACGTATGCGCATCTGACCGGGCTCCAACGTGAGCTCCTGGCGAGGAGCGAGATGCTGGCGAGAGATGTCCTCGCCCCGATCGCGCACACCGGGGTGCCGGGCACCGTCAACAGGGCGCTGGTTGCGGCGCTTTCGACACACGGGCTCGTCCCTGACGTGCTTGCCGCGGGCCGCGAGGTGCCGGCATTGACCCTCTGCCTGATTCGCGAAGGCCTCGCGCGGTACTCGACGGAGGCCGAGACGGCATTCGCCCTCCAGGGGCTCGGTGCGCATCCGATCCTTGCGGCTGGTCGCGCTGAGATCGTCGAGACATGGATCCCGCGCGTCTCCTCTGGAGAGGCGGTTGCCGCCTTCGCATTGACAGAGCCGGACGCCGGGTCCGACGTGGCCGCGCTCGCGCTCGCCGCCGAGGCCGACGGGCGGGACTTCCGGCTCACCGGGGAGAAGATCTTCATCTCCAACGCCCCCGATGCCGACATCTACACGGTCTTTGCGCGGACGTCGCCGGGTGCCGGTGCGAGGGGCATCACTGCCTTCGCGGTTCCCCGCGAGAGCGCTGGTCTGACCGGGGAGGCGATCCCGTTCATCGCCGACCACGCGATCGGCCGGCTTCGATTCGACGGGGTCAGCGCGCCCGCGGGCAGCGTTCTCGGCGAGGTCGACCATGGATTCGGGGTCGCCATGCGTAGCCTGGATCTCTTCCGGCCGAGCGTCGGCGCCTGCGCCGTGGGCATGGCCCAGGCGGCACTTGACGCTGCGGTCACCCACGCTGCAGAACGTCAGGCTTTCGGCGGCCCGCTCTCCAGCCTGCAGGGGGTGAGCCATCAGCTCGCCGACGTCGCCACCCGGGTCCAGGCCTCGCGACTGCTCGTCCACTCGGCAGCAGCCGCGCATGACGCCGGTATCAGGCCCAACACCGAGGCTGCGGCGATGGCAAAGCTCTTCGCCACCGAGACCGCGATGCTCGCCATCGACGTGGCGATCCAGGTGCACGGTGCCAAGGCCCTCGAGCGAGGACACCTCCTCGAGCACCTCTACCGCGATGTGCGCGGCACGCGCATCTACGAGGGTGCGTCGGAGGTCCAGCGCGAGATCATCGCCCGCCAGCTGTTTCGCCGGGGCGGTCACGGATCATGAGGATCGAGTCGACCCGTTGACCATCCCGCGTGTCGGTGTCCTGGAAGGGCACACCGGACACGCGCATCCCGGCGCGGACGTACGCGGCGTGAGCACGGGCGTTGCCCGCCTCGGTGATGAGCGCGACCGCGGTCGCAGCCTCCTGTGCGAAGAGGTGGTCGGAAAGCAGCCTGACGGTCCGCGACCCCGTGCCCGTGCCGATGAGCGAGGGTTCGCCGACGAAGAGGTCAAGTCCCCAGGATCCCTCCGGCACGCGCACCCCGATCTCCGCCAGGTACTCCTGTTCGGCATCCCACGGATAGAACTGGATGTAACCGACCGGTTCGCCGCCCAGCTCGATGATGCACGAGGTCGTCGGGTCATCTCCCGCGCGCGTGAGGAACTCTGCAGCCACCGCATCCGGCGTGATGTCGGGCTCGTCCGGGTCCCACCACTCCCTGACGCGTGGGCTGTTCCGCCAGGCCGCCAGCCGCTCGTAGTCGTCGGCATGATCCCGTATGCGCCTGATCACCAGGTCTCCATGCGCCACGATGACGTCCTGCATCCAAGCAAGTATCGAGTCACTCGCGAATCGGATGCGTCGGCCGCAGCTGAATACGATGCCGGGGTGCGTGTACTCGTCGTGGAGGACGAACCCGAGGTCGCCGGAAGCCTCGCCCGCGGCCTGGCGGAGGCCGGGATGTCGGTCGACGTCGCCCTGAGCGGCGAGGAGGCGCTCGACGCGCTGCGTTCCGGGCTCGCCTACGACGTCGCGGTGCTCGACGTCATGCTCGGCGGCGATCTCGACGGCATCGGGCTCTGCCGCCATCTCCGCAGCCAGGCGACGCCGACTGCCATCCTGATGCTCACCGCTCGCGACGACGTCAAGGACCGGCTCGCCGGCTTCGACGCGGGAGCAGACGACTACCTCGCCAAGCCGTTCCATTTCGAGGAGGTGCTCGCCCGGGTTCGCGCTCTGAGCCGCCGGCGGATGGCGCGTCACGTCGAGGTGCTCACTGCGGGCAACCTCAGCATGGACAGCGCCTCACGCCAGGTGATGGTCGGCGATAAGGTGATGCCGACGACTCGACGCGAGTACGAGATCCTCGAGCTCTTTCTCCGCCACCCCGCCCAGGTGTTGAGCAAGGAGCAGATCCACGATGCGGTGTGGGGTGATGCGCAAACCGTCGAGTCCGGCCTGGTCGAGGTGTACGCGGGGAAGGTGCGCCGCAAGCTGCACGAGGCCCGCGCGTCAGTGCTCATCGAGACCTGTCGCGGAATCGGCTACAGATTGATCGGCGCCGAAGCCGCGGCGGTGTGACGTGAACATCGCCGTCCGGCGCCGTGACGCCTTTGCACCCCGCCAACCCGCCACCATGCTCGCCCGAGTCACGACCTTCCTCGGCTGTGCAGCGATGATCTTCCTCGTCCTGCTCATCGAAACTGCGGTGCCGAACAACCCGACTCTGGGCGGCATGCTGCTGCTCGCGGTGCTCTTTGCGACCTGGCTCCTGCCGACCCCGCTCGCAGCGACCATCACAGTAGCCGCCGTGGCCGTCACCGCAGCCACCGCACTCACCGGCGCCATCGATCCATTGACCGCGAAATTCCAGTTCGTGGCAATTGTCGTGACCGCATGTCTCAGCGAGCTCACCGTCCGTTCGCTGGTCGCTCGCGAGCGCAGCCAGCTGGCCACGGCCGAACAGCTCCGCAGGTTCACCGCGGATGCCGCACACGAGCTGCGCAATCCGCTCTCGGCGCTGCAGAGCGACCTCGAGATCACCCTCCTCCAGCCGCGCACCCCCGATGAGCTGACAGCCACGGTGCGACTCGCCCTCAAGAACACGCGACGGCTGGTGAAGATTTCCGAGTCGCTCCTGACGCTGTCGCGCAGCGATGCAGGTGGGTTGATCACCTCGCTCACGCGGATCGACATCAGCGACGTCCTCGAGGAGTCATACGCACGCTGGGAGAGTCACGCGCAGACGCTGGGCGTCAGGATCACCAAGCAGCTCGACTGCGAGGGCGTCGTTGAAGGAGATGCCCTTCTGCTCGGTCGTCTGTTCGACAACCTGCTCGAGAACGCTCTCAGCTACACCCCAAAGGGTGGCGTCGTCACGCTGGCGCTTGCCGCGGCCCCGCCGGGGGGGTTAGTGATCTCCATCACCGATTCCGGGCCAGGGATCTCCCCGAGCATGCGTCCGGTGATCTTCGAGCGCTTCTCCCGCGGCGATGCATCTCGATCGAGAAAGACCGGGGGCGCCGGACTTGGTCTCGCGATCTGCGCGGCAATCGTTTCTGCCCACAACGGCACCATCACACTCGATGACAACCACGTCGCCGGAACGCGAATCGTTGTGCGACTCCCTGTTACCAGGCGTTCTGGAAGGGTTTGAGAACCGCGGTCAGGCTGAAGGTATCGCCTCGCGAGGTCGGGGTAAGTCTTTATCGGAGATATCAAGATGGGCGACAGGGTTTTGGAGGTCGGCGAACGGATCCGTGAGCTCGGAGAACGGCTCCGGGATAACGAGGAAGGTCAGGGCATGGTCGAATATGCGCTGATCCTCGTGCTCATCTCGATCGTCGTCATCGTGATTCTCACCACGCTCGGCAAGACGGTGAACAACGTCTT
Source organism: Candidatus Dormibacteria bacterium (assembly GCA_044450385.1). GTDB lineage: Bacteria > Chloroflexota > Dormibacteria > Aeolococcales > Aeolococcaceae > Palsa-851. Next base: position 6,211 of record JBIOIZ010000013.1, on the reverse strand, counting down.
CTCGAATGTGAGCCACGGGCTCTCAAACTAGTCTCGCCGCGGGCTGCCGGCTCCTGCGTCCTGAGTCGGCGTCCCGTTGCCACATCAAGCGGCGTGAGCGGCTCCCGTGACTGGCCGCGGGCGCACCCGCGGCAGCAGCATCGACAGAACGCCTGTCAGTGCCCAGAAGCCGACGTTGAGGTAGAGGATGCGCTCGACTGAGGTGACAAAATCCTGTGCCAGCGCGATTTTCGCTGCGTCCGCGAATGCGCGGTCGACGGGGTTTGATGTCGTGGCGCTCGCAGTCGGACACCCCGGAATCGGCGCCGTGGGGTCGCTCGACGAGGCGAGTTCCTTGAAGCAGGTGGTGAACTTCGCGATTGCCGCATCGACCTGTGGCGCGGGAAGGTGAGCGGACGCGAGCTGTGACTGCAGTTGCGGGGTCACCGTCGCCACTGCCGGCGTCGCGCGGCTCGAGAGCAGCCCGAAGAACACGACTCCGACAACGGCGACGCCGATCGCGCCACCGAGTTGCTGGAATGTCGTGAGCACTCCTGACGCCGACCCGGCGTCTCTGGGGGGCACGCCGGCCAGGATGATGTTGAGCAGCGGCGCGATGACAGTGCCCAGGCCAAGCCCGCTGATCAGAAAGGCGGGAATCAGGTCCCATCCTGTGAGCTTCGTGCCCACGATGTACAGCGTGAGGATCACGCCGAGGATGCCGACCACGAGCAGGGTTGAACCGATCGCGATCGTCCACTTGCCGAGCCGTGGCGCGACGCGCGTCGACATGAAGGACGCGAAAGCTGAGGCTATGCTCCAGGGGATCGTCGTCAGCCCCGCGTTGAGCGCGCTGAAGCCAAGCCCGACCTGAAGCATCAGGCTGAAGGTGAAGAAGAACGCGGGAAGGCCCGCGATGAACACCGCAGAGATCGCGACGCCGACGCTGAACGACCGGATCCGAAACAGCGAGAGCTGCACGAGTGGGAACCGGGTCGACGGGAGCGATCGCTCATAGAGGATGAACAGCGCGAGCATCACGGGGCTGAGCCCCATACAGATGAATGTCCAGGCAGGCCATCCAGCCACCTGTCCCTCGACCAGCGGGTAGACGAGCAACAGGATGCCCGCGGTCGCGAGGATGACGCCGCCAACGTCGAGGCGCGTCGCATTGGGGGCACGCGACTCGGTGATGAGCCGGACTGCGGCGATGAGCGCCCCGATGCCGATCGGCAGGTTGACGAGGAAGATCCACCGCCATGATCCGCCGGTGATGTCGTTGCGAATGATGAGTCCGCCGGCGAGTGGACCGGTGATGGTCGCCATCCCGATCACGGCGCCGACGAGGCCGAACACGCGAGCGCGTTCCTGGGGCGGAAAGGTGACCTGGATGACCGAGAGCACCTGCGGATACATCATTGCCGCCATCGCGCCCTGCAGCACCCGCGAGAGGTCGAGCATGATCGCGCTCTGGGCAAGCCCGCAGAGCGCGGATGCGATCACAAAACCGGACATCCCGATGATGAACAACCGCTTTCTGCCAAAGATGTCACCAAGTCGCCCGCCGGTGATCAGCAGCACCGCGTAGGCGAGGCCGTAGCCGGCGATGACAAACTGAATGTCGGCATTGTTGGCGGCAAGATTCGACCGGATCGCTGGGATTGCGACGTTCACGATTGAGACGTCGAGCAGGACCATGAACAGGGCGGTCATCACGCTCGCAAGGGCGAGCCAGCGGCGAGGATCGAGTTCGCTCGCGGGAGGGGCAGGCGCCCCGGGCTGAGCTCCCGCCCCCGGCGGGGACGCAGCCTCGGTCGTCTCGGTCATCGGGCGTGCCTCCCACGATCGCGCATCACAAAACCTTTCCCGCCTTCGCGCGCGTGCGGAGGTCAATCTTGCCAGAGTCCCGTTCGCGTGGCGTCACGCAGCAGCGTGTCATCTGCCGGCGAGCGGTCCGTTGAGCGCCGTGTGCACGATCCCGACCGCGAGCACCGCGAACATGGTCGCGACGTGGTTGCGCCGGATACGGATGCGCCGCTCGCGTTTGGCACCGGAGAGGCCGCTGCCCGCGAACGCCGTGAGCACGAGCAGTCCGACCGCCGCGGCGCCCGCCCAGATCCCGAGTTCCTCTCCCGCTGGGAGTGTGGATCTGGTCACCGACGACAGGCAGTGCGCGATGCCGGCCACAGTCGCCACTGCGCCGAGCCAGTTGTGGGTGCGAAACCATGCCATCGAGAAGCTCAACCCCGCAGAGAGGCGCCATCGGTTCATGAGCGACGACGCGATGGCCACGCCGAAGAGTCCCGCCGCGATCCACCCGGTGAGCGCGTCGAGCTGACTCATCGGTGCTCAGCCGCGTCGCGACCACTGGCGGCGGCTCTATGCTCGGTCGTCATGGAGATGCAGTATCGACACCTCGGGCGCTCAGGGCTTCAGTTGAGCGTGCTCTCGTTCGGTTCGTGGGTGAGCTTCGGTCCACAGCTCGCCGGCAACAGTGCACGTGATTGTCTTGCCGCCGCGTACGACGCGGGCGTCAACTTCTTCGACAACGCCGAGGTCTACGCCGGTGGGCGTTCCGAGACGATCATGGGCGAGGCCATCGCCGAACTCGGCTGGCCGAGGCACACCTACGTCATCTCGAGCAAGTTCTTCTGGGGCATCGACGACTCGGTCAACACGCGGAACACGCTCAACCGCAAATACCTGCTGCACGCGGTCGACGGGTCTCTTCGCCGCCTCGGCCTGGAGTTTCTCGACCTGATCTTCTGTCACCGGCCCGATCCCGAGACCCCGATCGAGGAGACCGTCCGGGCGATGCACGACATCATCGCGTCGGGTCGCGCCCTGTACTGGGGCACATCGGAGTGGAGCGCGACCGACGTCCTGGAGGCGTGGGAGATCGCCGATCGTCACCACCTGCACAAGCCGGTCATGGAGCAGCCTCAGTACAACCTCTTCGAGCGCGACAAGGTGGAGAAGGAGTTCGCTCCCCTCTACGACCGGATCGGTCTCGGCCTCACGACCTGGAGCCCACTCGCCTCAGGGCTCCTGACCGGCAAGTACCAGGACGGCGTCCCAGCGGACAGCCGAGCGGCGCTTCCCGGCTACGGATGGCTCAAGGAGGATGTCACCAACGCAGAGGCCAACCGGCGTGTGCGTGAGCTTGGCGCCATCGCCGCGGAGCTGGGAGTCACCCCGGCGCAGCTCTCGATCGCGTGGTGCGCGTCCAATCCGCATGTTTCCACGGTCATCACCGGTGCCAGCCGCGTCGAACAGGTCCGTGAGAACCTCGCCGCCCTGGAGGTCATCGATCGACTCACGCCCGACCTCCTCGCGCGCATCGACGCCATCTTTTGAGGTTCAGCCGGAAGCGGCAACGCGATCGAGAAGCAGGTCCGTGCGGGCGGCTATGCGGTCTCCTCGAGCACGCGGAGAAATGCACGCCGCTCGACGGGCTCCGCCGGTGCCCATCGCCCCCCGGCGAGGCGCATCGCGTGGGACGCGTGCAACATCCGCTTGATCTCATCGGCGGGCACCGGTCTCGAGAAATAGAAGCCCTGGGCGAGTCGGCAGCCGAGGCTCAGGAGCCGCTCAGCCTGGTCGGCGGTCTCCACCCCTTCTGCGATGAGCCCGAGCCCGAGGGTCTTGCCCATCCGGATGATCGCCTGGGCGAACGCCGTGCGGCGCGGATCCTCGGCGACGTGGTCGACGAACAGCTTGTCGATCTTGAGGATGTCCAGGGGCAGGTCCTGAAGCGATGCCAGCGACGAGTACCCGGTGCCGAAATCGTCCATGGAGATGCGAATACCAAGCGATTTCAACTCCCGGAGTCGCGCTCGAGCGCTCTCAGGGTCATCGACCATGAAGCTCTCGGTGATCTCGAGGGTGAGATGGGACGGCGGCACCCCCGCCTTGGTGAGGATGCGCCACACCTCGCTGACGAAGCCCGGGTCACGCAGCTGCCGCGGTGAGACGTTGACGCTCACCGTGAACCCCGGCTCGTCGTTCAACTCGACCTGCCACTCCTGCCACTGCCTGCACGCCTCCTCGAGGACGTGGAGGCCGAGCTCCCGGATCATGCCGGTCTCCTCGGCGATGCCGATGAATTCCGCGGGGACGACCATTCCCCAGCGCGGGTGCTTCCAGCGGACCAGCGCCTCGACTCCGACCGGAGTGCTGGTGGTCATGTCCACGATCGGCTGGTACAGGACCACGAGCTCGTGGCGGTCGATGGCGCGCTCGAGGTCCGTGCGCACCTCGAGCCGGCGCGCGACGACGTCCTGCATACCCGGCTCGAAGATCTCGTAGGTGTCCTTGCCTTTGACCTTGGCGCGGTACATTGCGACGTCGGCCCGGCCCACCAGTTCCTCCGCAGTGACGTCGCGCGAGGCTGTGACGGCGACTCCAACGGAAGCGCTGATCGTGACCTCGCGACCGGCGATGACGAATCGTGGCTTGAATACTGAGACGATCCGCTCGGCGACGCGGATGGTGTCCTCGGGATCAGCCGTCTCCTCGACGAGGATCGCGAACTCGTCGCCACCGAAACGTGCTGCAGTGTCAGACGCTCTGAGCACCAGCTTCAGCCGGTCGGCGACCCTCGCGAGCAGCTCGTCGCCGGCCATGTGCCCGAGGCTGTCGTTGATCTCCTTGAAGTCGTCGAGGTCGAGGAACATCACGGCAAGCGACTCGTCGTGGCGCTCGCGACGCGTGAGCGCGTGTTCGAGACGGTCCATGAAGAGTGCGCGGTTGGCGAGGTCCGTCAGGGTGTCGTGAAATGCCTGCTGGCGCAGACGATGGCCGAGGCGAGTGTTCTGCACCGCGACGCTGGTCTGCGCCGCGAAGGCGTCGAACAGATGGAGATCCTCGTTATCGAAGGTGCCGACATCGCTCAGCCGGTTGGCGACCACCAGGGTCCCAAGCAGCATGCCCTCGCCTTGCAGAAGCGTCGCCATCGCGTCTCGGAAGCCCTGCTCACGCAACCACGTGCGGAGCTCGGGGTCCGATGTCGACGGTGTGACGATCAGCCCGCGCTTGGTCTCGTCGAGGAGTGGCACGAAGCGTTCCAGGTGCTCCGCGCTCAGCACGGTTTCGACGTTGTCAGTTGCGTCGCTCGAGGTGCTGATGGTGCGCCATGCGCCCGAGCCGCTCGCAACGGGCAGCAATGACACCACGGCGATGTCCGCCCGGAACACCTTGCACAGCTGGTCGAGCAGCTCGGGAATCGCGGCGCCATCGGAGCTCGCGCGCTGGAGCATGTCGCTCGACTCGTAGAGATACTGCAGTCGCTGATGCTTCTGATGCTCGCGCGTGTACAGGACATACGAAGCACCGATGGCTGCGAGAGGCGTGAGCAACAGCAGGAGCATCGGAGGATCGCTCTTGAGCAGCGCGACAACGACCAGCCCGAGGCTGCAGTTGGCGAATCCGCCGATGAGCACGATGACGATCGGTTGGAGCCATTGGCGATGTGACTGCCGGCCCTCCGCGAGCGAGATCGCCAGCGCGGTCAGCCCGAACCCAAGCAGCGACGCGAGAGACATGAAGAGGAGCACCCACAGCCAGACGACCGGACTGGTCGCGTCGGTCCCGGAGATGTGATGCACGAGGATCGTGACCGTCTCCGTCTCGAGAGCGAAGCTGGCGAGATTGAAGATCAACTTCATCGGCTCCTGACGGCGGAGGACACCGAGCCCGATGGCGCCACCGAGGATCCGCGCGAGCACGAGCGGCCCGGGGTTGGCGGCGAGCACGAACACGCCGATCACCAGGGGGATCTCGCTCAGCGAGAACGACTGCGCCTCCTGCCGGAAGTGGATGTACACGCGCCACCACTCGCCGACGGCAAAGGCCGTCACCAGCACCGCGATCGGCAGGATCGCTGCCCCCCCACCAATGCGCAGGGGTGCCACGGCGAACAGGTAGACGGCTGCCGCGGCGAGCATCATCACGACGTTCAACACCCAGATGGGCGCGACGCTGCCGGCACTCGCCTCGGGCCGGTTCTCCGGGCCGGCCCTGGCATCATCCGAGCCCTGCTTGGCGGTCACCATGGGTGGCGACACGTCATACAGTCCTGTGCATCGCGATCTCCCGCGCTGGCCTGGCGCCGGCTCGTGGCGGGCCCCCCTCAGGGGCTTCCTGAGTTATATCGCCAGCGCTTCAAACGCGTCATGACGCGCCGGAATCGCGGATGTTACGGCCGATGGGATACCGGCGTCCGCGATCCTGG
>JBIOIZ010000012.1:0-54226 GCA_044450385.1 Candidatus Dormibacteria bacterium | reverse complement strand
GATGCGGTCACCAATGCGGCGACGATCCGATCCATCCTCGACGGCGAACGCGGACCGCGCCGTGACGTTGTGCTCCTCAACACCGCCGCGGTCCTGGTCGCGGCCGATGCCGTCACAACGCTCCTCGACGGAATTGCCGTCGCCAGGGAATCGATTGATTCCGGCGCCGCACGTCGATCATTGGAACATCTGGCTCGCGTGTCGCACGAGGCGGCCGCGTGAGCCGCGCGTCGGCCCTGCTCAGCCTGCAGCAGATCGACGATCGAATCGCGACCCTCACGCATGACATCGCCGGGGTCCGAGCATCACTGCAAGGGGACGCGGAGCTCGACCGTGTGCGCGCTGCGGAGGCCACGGCCCGCGACGAACACCAGAAGCTCGGCGCGAGTGCGCGGCTCGCTGAGCTCGAGGCGGCGTCGCTCCAGGCGCGCATTCGAGAGCTTGACCGGAGACTCTACGGCGGCACCGTGCGCAACCCCGCGGAGCTGATGGAGATGCAGCGCGAGCTGGACGCGATGCGTACCAGGTTGTCGACAGCCGAGGACGATGCGCTCGAACGCATGGAGGAGGTCGACGGCTCGCTCGCAACGCTGCAGAGCCTCGCCGCGAATCTCGCCGCACGCGAGGCGCAGCGCAGCAGCGCGATCGAACCACTGCGTGCGCGCCTCGCGGCATTGACCGCAGAGCGCGACCTGCTCAATGCCGAACGTGATGCTGTCCGCGCCGATGTGGACCCTGCCGATCTCTCCCTGTACGCGCGGATTGCCGCTCATCGGCGTCCGGCCGTGACCGGCCTGGCGGGCGAGTTCTGCGCAGGCTGTCACATGCCGGTGTCGAACGAGGAGCGGCGCGCGGTGCGCACCGGCACCGGGCTCACGCAGTGTGCGAATTGCGATCGCATCCTTGCACCATGACCGCGACGGTGATCGCGTACACCGATGGAGCCTGCTCGGGGAACCCTGGTGCCGGCGCGTGGGCCTACCGGATCGAGTGGCCCGACGGCTCCATCGACGAGGACGCCGGCGGCGATATGGAGACGACCAACAACCGTGAGGAGCTGAAGGCGGTTCGGGAAGCCCTGCGCCGCATTCGAGAGCGTATCGGTGACGACTCATCCTGGCGGATCGTGGTGCGCACCGATAGCCTTGGTGTCATCAACTGGCTGACCCGTGCCTGGAAGCGCAAGAAGAATCTCGACCTCTACCCGACCATCGACCCACTCGTCGACTCTCGGGTCCGATTCGAGCATGTTCGCGGTCACAGCGGAGACCTTGGGAACGAACGAGTCGACAGCCTGGCGGTGGAGGAGACACAGCGGATCATGGCCGCTCATACGGGCGGAGGCAGGGGGCAATGACGTACTCGATCGTGGCTCGAGACGCGCAGACCGGCGACCTGGGTGTGGCTGTGCAATCGCACTGGTTCTCGGTCGGGTCGGTCGTCACCTGGGCGGAGTCGGGGGTCGGAGCGATCGCAACGCAGTCGATCGCGGAGCCCGCGTACGGGCCGCGAGGCCTCGCGCTCATGCGCCTCGGCGTCGACCCGGCGACCGCGCTTGCAGCGCTGACCAGCGCTGACTCCGACCAGCGCCATCGCCAGGTTGCGTTCGTCGATGCCGCGGGACGTGTCGCCGTGCACACCGGTGACCAGTGCATCGAGGCCGCCGGACACGTGACCGACGACGGCGTGTCGTGCCAGGCGAACATGATGCGCGGCCCTCAGGTCTGGCCGGCGATGCTCGAGGCCTACCGTGCGTCGAGTGGCGATCTTGCCGATCGCCTGATGGCAGCCCTGGATGCCGCCGAAACGGCTGGCGGCGATATCCGCGGCCGTCAGTCGGCGGCGATGCTCATCGTCAAGGCCTCAAGTTCCGTCCAACCATGGCAGGATCGGATCGTCGACCTGCGCGTCGACGACGCGCAGGACCCGCTGGGTGAGCTGCGGCGTCTGCTCTCGGTGCATCGTGGCTACCAGTGCATGGAGATCGCCGAGCAGCGACAGGTCGCAGGAGACACAAGTGGGAGCCTCGAGGCGTACGAGCAGGCGCGCACGCTCCTCACCGGCAACGACGAGGCAACCTTCTGGACGGCGATTCTCATGGCCGGTGCCGGCCGGGTGGAGGAGGGAAAGGCACTGCTCGCCGATATCGCCTCGCGAGAACCGGGCTGGCGTGAGCTCCTGCAGCGGCTGCCGGCTGCGGGGTTGCTGAGCAACGGCGAGGCGATGGTCACACGTCTGCTGGGCTCGTGAAGGGAGTGCAAGCCGGCCGATAAGCCGGGTTCTGTCCTCACCCGCGCGGCGGGCGAGGGACGGTCATCCATCTGGGACGCCGGTTGCCCGGCGCCTCGAGCGGCCCACCTGAGACACGAGGAGCGAGCAACTCCTGAGCGCCGAGGCGCTCGGTCTCTGTTCGGCCTTGCTCCGGGCGGGGTTTACCTGGCCGGCCGGTCACCCGGCCGCCGGTGGGCTCTTACCCCACCATTTCACCATTGCCCCGAACGGATCCGGGGCTGTGTCTTTTCTGTGGCACTCTCCTTCGGGTCACCCCGACTGGGCGTTACCCAGCGCCCTGCTCTGCGGAGCCCGGACTTTCCTCGGACGCGAACGTCCGCGACCGTCTGGCCGGCTTGCCACTCGAGTCTATCCTCTGGGCCTGCTCGTCCACGCCATATTCGCCACGGAGATCGCGCTCATGCACAGACGGTTGCTGCTGCACGCCGGCGGTGACGCCAGGTCCGCTCGACCAGCGGTGATCGAGCATCTGCGCGGTGCACGCCGGGCGGTCATGATCCCGTACGCGCAGAGCGACCATGATCGCGCCACCGAGCGATTCAGGGAGTGGCTCGCACCGGAGGGCGTCGAGATCACCGGGATCCATGCCGCTGACGATCCCCGCTCGGCGGTCGCCGCCGCCGAGGCGATTTTCGTCACCGGCGGCAACAGCTTCCGGCTGGTCACGGCGCTGCACGGACTTTCGTTGATCGAGGCTGTGCGGTCCGCGGTCGACAGTGGCGTCCCGTACTTCGGCGCCAGCGCCGGGGCCAACGTCGCCTGCCCCACGATCCGAACCACCAACGACATGCCCATCGTGCAGCCGCCGAGCTTCGCAGCGTTCGACCTGGTGCCCTTCCAGATCAACCCCCACTACATCGATCCGCCGCCGCCCGAGGCACGCATCGGCGAGACCCGTGAGGCGCGTCTGCGGGAGTTCCTCGAGGAGAACGACGTCTGTGTCGTGGCGCTCCGCGAGCAGAGCTGGCTGGAGGTCGACGGCCCGGCGATGCACCTCCGAGGGTCAGGTGGGGCGGTGCTCTTCCGGCGAGGCGGCGATCCCACAGACGTCACCGGCGGTGCCGATCTGTCCGCGCTGCTCCGCGACACGCCTCGATACGACGCCTGACGGCCATTCCGCGGACAGGTGAAGCGTACATTTGTTTGCGTTGACGCCTCACCACACAGGTGTTAGGGTTCGGCGCGCCGGTGGAGAAAAGTGGTGAGTAGTGGGGAGACCGACGTGACGACGGAGAGGCTCGAGCAGCCGCGAGTCGAAATGCGTGTTCCGGTGACGTTCTGTGGAACCTACCGGCACCATGTCGATGAGAAGGGAAGGGTAGCCATCCCTGCCCCGCTGCGCCGATTCCTTCCTGACGGCAGCGTGGTCGCCCCAGGCCCGGATCGCCGTCTGATGATCTGGCCGCCCGATGAGTGGGCGATCCAGAAGGAACTCTTCCGCCGCACCGCTGAAACGCCCGCCCAGGAACGGCGGTTCATGCGCCGGCTCACCGGCAACAGCTACCCGTTCGAGCTCGACGCGCAGGGACGCCTGCTCCTCTCAGGGCACCACCGGGCATTCGCCCAGATCGTGGACATGGCTGTCTTCGTCGGGCTCGACACGGGCGTCGAGATCACCGCCGAGGAAATCTGGAACCAGCAATCCGAGCTGGACCCCGACGAGTTCACCCAGGTCTGGGACCTGGTCCATCAGCGCGGGACGTCCGCATCTCCGTCTCCGGCGTGAGCGCCCCAGACGGATTCGCAGAGCCACATGACCATCCCCCTGTTGTTCGTGGCCGGCACGGGGACTCGCGACGACGCCACGCCCGGTGCCCCGTCGCCTGACGGCGCGGGCCACCGGCCGGTCCTTCTCACACCCCTCATAGAGAGCCTGCAGCCCCGGCCCGGGCAGATCGCCGTCGACGCCACGTTCGGCGCCGGCGGGGTCACGGCCGCGCTCCACGAGCGCGTCTCCCCGGGCGGCCGGGTGATCGCGATCGATCGCGATCAGAGCGCTGTCGACGCGGGTCGCGCCCGCTTCGGCGCACGCGACGATGTCGAGATCGTCCAGGGTGATTTCGCCGACCTCGAGGCCATCGTCCACGCCGCCGGCGTTGCGGCGGCCGACGTCGTCGTCTTCGACCTCGGCATCTCGTCGCTTCAGCTCGACGACCCGGCCCGTGGCTTCAGCTTCCGCTTCGACGGGCCGCTCGACATGCGCATGAATCCGAGCTCAGGTATCACCGCCGCGCATCTCGTCGACTCGCTGACCGCGGACGAGCTGACATCGATGATCCGTGACTACGGCGATGAGCGATTCGCACGGTCGATCGCGAACCGCATCGTCAGAGCACGAGAGCGCTCACCGATCACCACCACCACGCAGCTCCGTGAGCTCGTGGAGCAGGTGGTGCCTCGCCGGTTCTGGCCGAAGCGGATTCACCCGGCGACGCGCACATTCCAGGCGCTTCGAATCGCGGTGAACCACGAGCTGGAAAGTCTCGAACGAGGTCTGCAGGCAGCAATCAGCATCCTCCGGCCCGGTGGGCGTCTTGGGGTCATCTCCTTCCACTCTCTCGAGGACACCCTTGTCAAGAACGCACTCCACGTCGCAGCTCAGAATTGTGTCTGTCCGCCCCAACAGCCCCACTGCACCTGCGTCCACCGGGCCACTCTCTTTCTCCTCACCCGCAAGGTGATACGGCCGGATCCGGCCGAACTTGCCACGAATCCGAGGTCACGCTCGGCACGTCTGCGGGTTGCGGAGAAGCTCGCCACCGAGGGGTGACGAGCGCCTCAGTCTCTACGCCTCACTTCGCGCCCCAGGGGGGAGCCGCGCCAGGCGCGGCTCCCCCCGCCACCTCGCGTTCGCCGGCCGGCACCGTCAGGTGCCCCCTCCATCGTCCAACTCAACGTTTCACCACTGGAGACCAGGGCAGTGCCCAACTTGCGTTCCGCACATGGCGTTGACCGCGCGTCGACTTCGACGGCTGCCGGCGTCGACGACGTCCCCTTCGAGCCGCTGGTTCGGCGGCTTCGCATCCGCCGCGGCGGACCACGCACACCGCTGCCCTTGCTGCCGGTGATCGCGATCGCCGCGGGAATCGGCGTGGCGTACGTCAACCAGACGGCGCACGTGACCACGGCCACATACCAGGCGACGCGGCTCGCATCGCAGCAGCGGCAACTCCTCGCTCAGAACTCTCAGCTCAACGCCGAGCTCTCGCGCCTCGAGTCATCCGAGCGGATCATCGCCGCGGCGCAGGAGATGGGCATGCGCCCGGCCGCGAAGTGGGGGTTCGTCGCTGCCGCGCCCCATGACGTGATCACGTCGCCCCCCGCGGAACAGCTGACCGGGAGCGACACGAACAGCACGTTGCAGCAGCTGGTCGGGGCGCTTGACGGCGCCTTCGGCGGGAGCGGTACGGGTCGATGAATCCGCGCCGCCGGTCGCCGGGATCGGCACGATCCGCGCACGCGCACGCCTTCACTGACGGACCCGATCTGCGCCGGCGCGGCCTCTGGCTGGTCCTCGCCTTTCTCGCGATGGCAACCGCCGTGTTCGGCCGCCTCGTGCAGGTCCAGATCATCCAGGGAAAGGCACTCGCTCATGCTGCCGCCACATCACACACGACGTCGATCGCGCTGCATGCGACGCGCGGTGTGATCCTCGACCGGAGTGGGCGTGTCCTGGTGAGCAATGTCCAGGTGTTCGACGTGTTCGCCGACCCGGCGCTCATCCCCGCCGCCAATCGAGACCAGGTTGCGGGGATGCTTGCCCCGATCCTGCAGCTCAGCTCGGCGCAGGTGCTGCGTGTGCTGAGTCAACCCAATCAATTTGACTACCTCGCGAAGGGCGTGTCCCAGGACGTCAACGACAAGCTCCAGGCGCTCGGACTCAGTGGCCTGGGGACCATCCCATCCGAGCAGACCGTCTACGAGCCCTCACCAGTTCCGGGCGACTCATTCGCGGCGAACCTGCTCGGGTTCGTGAACGCTGCCGGTGTCGGCCAGTACGGTCTCGAGGGGTACTACAACTCGATCCTGTCAGGCGTCAATGGACATGAGTCGACCTTGACCGACGTCAACGGCAACGCCATCGTGCTCGGCCAGCAGCAGATGGTTCCTGCCGCAAATGGCGATAACCTGCAGCTCGGGCTCGACTCCCAGACGCAGTACTGGGCCGACCTGGCGCTCGCCGACGGCGTGATCTCCTCCAAGTCGTCGTCGGGGACGCTCATGATCATGGATACGAAGACGGGGGCCATCGACGCGTGGGCGCAATACCCGTCGTACAACGCCAACACCTACACGTCCGCCAACATCGCGAACTTCCGGGATCTGGCGGTGACCCAACCGTACGAGCCCGGGTCGATCATGAAGGTGATCACCTTCGCGGGGGGCCTCAACAACAACGCCTTCACGCCGGCGACGGTGATCGATGAGAAGCAGCAGCGGATCGACGGATATCTCATCCACGACTGGGACCGCCGGTCGCACGGCAACGTCAGCATGCAGTGGGTGCTCGACGATTCGTTGAACAACGGGGCGATCGATGCCATGAAGATGGAGGGGCAGAACGCCTACTACAACAACCTCCTCGCCTTCGGTATCGGCGCACCGACCGGGATCGACCTGGCCGGCGAGGTCAGCAAGCCGCTGGCGCCGTCGTCGTCCTGGAGCGCGCTCAAATACGCCGAGGCGACGTTCGGCCAGGGCCTCGTGACCACCCCCGTGGAGATGCTGGCCGCGGTGAACGCCGTCGCCAACGGTGGGGTGTGGGTGCAGCCGCACGTCGTCAACGCGATCGTCAACCCCAATACAGGCAAGACCACGCCGTTCGTCCCGGTGACCCGCCGCGTCATCTCGGCCACCGCGGCGAATACCCTCGCGCACATGATGGTCGGTGTGGTCAACGATCCAGGATCCGAGGGCAAACGCGCCAAGATCCCCGGCTACAGCACGGAGATCGCCGGCAAGACCGGGACAGCCCAGGTCGCGCTGCCGAATGGGGGAGGCTATGGCCCGAACGTGGTGGCCTCCTTCGTCGGGTTCATGCCCGCCACCAACCCGCAGTTCACCATGATGGTCATCCTGAACAACCCTCAGGTGGCCGCCGGTAACCGCTTCGGCTCGATCCTCGCTGCACCGATCTGGAAGCAGATGGCCGAGATGATGATCGACGACTGGCGGATCGAGCCATGAGAGAAACCATCGTCGTCGGGGTGCTCGCCTTCGTGGCCGGCGTCCTGCTCTATCCCGCGTTCATCGGACTGCTGGTGCGATTCGGGGCGCGTCAGCACGTCGCCTCCTACAGCCCGGCGAGCCACCGCGCGAAGGAGGGGACGCCCACGCTCGGAGGCGCGCTCTTCTGCCTCATCGCAGTCATCGCGTGGCTTGCGGTCGATCGCTCGCGCGAGGGATTCGTGGCGATCTTCGCGCTGATCGCCGGTGCCATCGCCGGAGGGCTCGATGACATCGTCAACATCAGGGACATCACCCGGCTCGGGCTGTCCGTGTGGCAGAAGCTGAGCCTTCAGGGTGTCACCGGTGTCCTCGTGGGGGTCGGGCTCACCATTGCCGGCTTCACGCACCAGTTCTTCCCCGGGCTCGGTGCCCCGAACCTCGGCTGGGGCCTTGCGGTTGTCGTGGCCATCGCCGTTGTGGCCACGAGCAACGCCGTCAACCTCACCGATGGTGTCGACGGGCTGGCCGCGTCATGCACCGCTCTGGTGTTCATCGGCATCGCCATCATCGCGGTCACACGCCACGACCTCGAGGTCGCACTCCTCGCCGCGGCACTCGCCGGCGCCGTGGTCGCGTTCCTGATCTTCAACTGGTTCCCCGCCCGCGTGTTCATGGGAGACGCCGGGTCGCTGGCGCTGGGATGCGCCATCGTCGCGCTCACCACCGAGCTCCACCTGCTCTGGCTGCTGCCGGTGCTCGGCATCGTCTTCGTCGTCGAAGCGGCGAGCGTCGTCATCAACGTCACCGCGATCCGCAGGTTCGGTACCCGGGTGTTGCGTGCGAGCCCCATCCATCACCACTTCGAGGAACTCGGGCTCCGGGAGCGGCGGCTCGTTGCGGCCTTCGCCGCCGCCGCGGCCGCCGGTACGGCCATCACCGTCCTGTTCGCGCACGTCGCAGGTCCCGTCTCTTGACCGCCAAGCCGGTCGTGGTGATCGGAGCTGGACGGAGTGGGATCGCCTGCGCTGTCACGCTCGCCCGCGAGGGACACGCCGTCGTGGTCGTCGATCGCTCCGACAGTCAGGCGATTCGCGAACGCATCGCGACGCTTCCAGACACCGTTGACGTGCGCCTCGGTGGCTATCCGGACGACATCGCTGCGGAGGCGCTGATGGTGTGCCCGAGCCCGGGGGTGTCCTGGGACGCGCCCGAGCTCGAGATCGCGCGTGCAAACGGCGTGCCTGTGCGCAGCGAGATGGACCTCGTCTTCGAGCGGTGCCGAGGTCGAATCTGCGGGATCACGGGCACCAACGGCAAGACGACCACCACCGCCCTGGTCGCCGCGATTCTCGAGCGTGCCGGGGAACGCGTCCACGTCGGCGGCAACATCGGCATGACGATGCTGGATCGCCTCGATGCGGTCGGCGACACCGACTGGGTCGTCCTCGAGCTCTCGTCGTTCCAGATCGAGTCGGTGCGCGAGCCGCGCTGCTCGATCGCCTGTGTTCTCAATGTGACTCCCGATCACCTCGATCGCCACGGTGACTTCGCCGCATACACCGAGACCAAACGGCGCCTGGTGCGGTTCGCGCTCGATGACGCGGTTCTCGGGTTCGATGATCCGGTCACACGCGACATGGCCACCGTGGCGCAGTGCCGCGTGCACGAGTTCGGCGTGCTCGTGGGCATCGGCGATGGCGCAACGGTGGCGGGCGAGGACGTCGTCACCGTCGAGACCGGCACCGTGACACCCGTGCTCCCGATCGGCGACATCCCGCTCTTCGGGGCCCACAACCTGCAGAACGTGCTTGCAGCAGTCGCGGTGGCTCGCGCAGCGGGCGTCGCCACCTCACCGATCGCCGGCGCGGTACGCGACTTTCGCGCCGTGCCTCATCGCCTCGAGACGGTTCGCGACCGGGACGGCGTGCTCTGGGTCAACGACAGCAAGGCGACCAACGTGGAATCCGCCGTAGCCGCGCTGCGTTCGTTCCCGGACCGGACGATCGTATGGATCGGTGGCGGCAAGGGCGCGGGCACGTCGATCGAGGCGCTCGCGGATGAGGTTGTCATGCGGGCGCGCCACGCGGTGCTCAACGGGGCGAGCGCGGCTGAGCTCGACGACGCGCTCGCACGCCGGAGCTTCACCGCTCGAACCGTGGTGGCGACACTCGCGGACGCGGTGGCCCTCGCGGCATCGCTGGCCTGCGCAGGTGACGTCGTCCTGCTCGCCCCCGGATACAAGAGCTTCGACCAGTTCAGCGACTTCGAGGATCGTGGCCGTGCCTTCGGCGAGGCCGTCGATCATCTCGCGCACGCGGTGACCAAGCGCTGATGGCGGCGCGGGCCGGGAAGCTGACCGGCGGCCTGGCTGGGAAGTGGCGCTGGCGCGGCGGCGCGCGCGTGGCCGGGGCGTTAGCGTTCGCCGATCGCGCCGCTGCGGCCGCGGGGGTCGACGGCTGGCTGATGATCATCGTTGTCGGCCTGGTCGGCTTCGGGCTGGTGATGGTCTACAGCGCCTCCGAGGCGCTCGGGTTCCTCTGGTTCAACGACCCGAACTATTTCTTCGCGCATCAGCTGATCGGGGCGGCGCTGGGCGGCGTCGGTCTCGTGGTGGCCGCGAGGATCGACTACCACAGGCTCTCGAGACTCGCTCGGCCGGCCATGTTGGGGATGCTCGCGCTGCTCGTCCTGGTGCTGGTCCCTCACGTTGGAGCCCGGCACTTCGGCGCCCAGCGCTGGTTCCAGGTCGGTCCCCTCTCGGTCCAGCCGTCGGCGATCGCCGTGGGGGTGGCGATCGTGTTCTTCTCGCGCTGGCTCACCGACCGTGAGGGTTCGGTGAGAAGTCTCCGCGGCGTTCGCGACTACGTCATCGTGCTGGCGGCGCTGCTCGGGCTGGTGCTCGCCGAGCGCGACTTCGGGAGCTCGATCGTCATCGCAATGACCTCGCTGATCCTGCTCGCGCTGGCCGGGGCGCGGAAGCGCCACCTCCTGCTGATCATCGTCGGCTTCGGCGCGTCGAGCGTCGCCCTGGTCGGGCTCGTCGCCTACCGGGCTGACCGCCTTGCGCACTTCCTCAATCCGTGCGCTGCCGCCCTGGGCTCCGGGTTTCAGAACTGCCAGGCGCTCTATGCCTTCGGCTCGGGTGGGGTCTTCGGGGTCGGGCTCGGCAACTCGGTGCAGAAGTACGAGTGGCTCCCGGAGGCGCACACCGACTTCATCTTCGCGATCATCGGCGAGGAACTCGGCCTGATCGGAACTGTCGCGGTGCTCGGAGCGTTCCTCTTCCTGGCGTGGCGTGGCGTCCGCGCCTCGCTTCGGGCGCCCGACCGATTCGGCGCCCTGCTCGCGGGAGGCATCACTTCGTGGATCTGCATGCAGGCGTTCATCAACGTGATGGCGGTGACCGGTGTCATCCCCACGACGGGCATCCCGCTGCCCTTCATCAGCTACGGTGGCACCTCGCTGGCGACCACCCTGGTGGGCATGGGCATCCTGCTCAACATCTCGGCCCAGGGTCGACGGCAAGGGACAACCAAACGTGCGCACGTTGATCGCTGGGGGGGGAACTGGGGGTCACTTGACTCCGGCACTGGCGGTCGCGCTCGCGCTCCGAAACGATCGGCCTGACGACGAGGTGGCCGTGGTCGGCCGCCGTGACGGGGTTGCCGAGCGGCTCGTGGTCGCGGCCGGGCTCCGCCTCGAAACCCTCGACATCAGCGGGGTCGACGTCGGGAGCGCGGGCGGAGTCGCCCGCGCGACCAGCCAGTTGACGCGGGCGACCATCGCGGCGCGACGGCTGCTTCGCCGGATGCGGCCCGACGTCGTCGTCGGTGCCGGCGGTTACGTGTCCGTGCCCGTGGTCGTCGCGGCCCTGGCGCAGCGAATCCCGGTGGTGCTCCTCGAGCAGAACGCGGTTCCCGGTCGCGCGACCCGGATGCTCGCCCGGCGGGCCCGTGTGGTGGCCGCCTCCTTCGCGGAGACCGCTGCCCACCTGCCTCACGCCAGGGTGGTCCACACCGGCAACCCGATCCGTGCCGAGGTCCTGGCGATTCAGACCCGCCCGATGGGCGATCGGCTCCGGTCGATCCTGGTCACCGGTGGGTCTCAGGGTGCGAGACGGCTCAATCGCGCGATCACCGGGTGCATGGTCGAGCTGCTCAGCAGCGACCCGGAGCTGCGCATCGTCCATCAGTGCGGCAGCCTCGACCTCGAGGCGGTCGGTCGCGCCGCCGCCGCGCTTCCGCCACATCTGGCGGCGCGGTACACGGCAGCCGCCTTCTTCGACGATATGGCGGAACGGATCGCGGAGAGCGATCTCGTGTTGATGCGGGCGGGCGGATCATCGATCGCCGAATGCTCGGCGCTGGGCCGCCCGATGATCGTCGTCCCCTACCCGCATGCAGGTGGGCATCAGCTCCACAACACCACCCCGTATGTCGCGGCCGGCGCAGCCATGCGCATCGACGACTCCGACTGCACTCCCGCGCGAATCGGCGCCGAAGTCCGCGCGCTGGTTGCCGATCCGGCGCGCTGGCATGCGATGGCCGCCGCGAGCATCGCGCTCGGCCTTCCCGATGCCACCGAATCGGTGGTGCGCCTGATTGTCGACGCGGCCGGACCGCCCCGGAGCAAGGCCGCCTGACGATGATGCATGTGCACGTGCTCGGTATCTGCGGCTACGCAACCTTTGGCGCGGCCAACCTTGCCCAGGAGCGTGGCGACAGGGTCACCGGCTCGGACGACCACGCATATCCGCCGATGAGCGACGCGGTCACAGCCGCAGGCATCGAGTGGGAGAACCACAGCGATCCGGCCAACCTCGACCGCTGGGGGGTGCCAGACCTCGTGGTGGTCGGCAATCAGACCCGCCCGGCAAATCCGGAGCTCGAGGCTGTGCGCGAGCGCGGCATCCGCTGCGTCAGCGAGATCGAGTTCTACGTGAGCCTGGCCGGCGATCGTCTCCGGCTGAGCGTCTGCGGCACCCACGGCAAGACGACAACCTCAGCCCTGCTCGCCCACATCGTCGAACGTGCCGGCCTGGACCCCGGATTTCGCCTCGGCTCCACATCGCTCGATCTCGGCGGAACGTCGAGGCTGGGGACCGGTCCCTTCGTGTTCGAAGGCGACGAATACACGTCGGCGCCATGGGATCCACGCCCGAAGTTCCTGCACACCAGGCCTGAGGGCGCATGCGTCACCCGCCTTGAACTGGATCATCCCGACGTCTACTCGAGCCTCGACGCGTACCGCGAGCCGTTCGTCGAACTGGCCTCCACGATGCCGGCGGACGGCGTGCTCGCCCTGTGCGCGGACGATCCCGAGTGTCTCGCATTGCGTGACGCTGCCACAAGTGTTGTTGTCACGTATGGCACGAACGTTGCGAGCGACTGGCGGATCCGCGATGCCCGCGAGCAGGACGGCATGCAGCGGTTCCTCGTGGAGCGACGTCAGGACGCGCCGCTTGGCGTCGTGCTGACCTTTCCGGGGCTCCACAATGCCCAGAACGCGTGCGCGGCGCTGATCCTCGCGGAGTATGCAGGCGTCGCTCCGGCGATCGCGGTTGCCGCGTGCGCGGATTTCCGCGGCCCGGCGCGCCGGTTTCAGATCCTCGGCGAGATCGCGGGCGTGGCCGTCGTCGACGACTACGCGCATCACCCGACCGAGGTGTCGGCCGCGATCGCCGCGGCGCGCCAGCGCTATCCGCGGCGGCGCCTCATCGCCATCCACACTCCGCACACCTACTCGCGCGTGAGCCGGCTGCTCGAGGATTACCGGCGGAGCTTCACCGGCGCGGACATCGTGGTGATCGGTCCGAGCGAGGAGGCCCGTGAGCGCGGCATGCCCAAGACGGTGTCCAGCCAGGATGTCGCCGAGCGCGCCGGGCCTGTCGACGCCGTGCATGTGGTCGCCTCGAGCGACGAGGCTGTCGACCTGGTCACGCGGATCACGCGACCCGGCGACGTTCTCCTCGTGCTCTCCCTCGGGGGGTTCGACAAGCTGGCGCCGCGCCTCCGCGATGCCCTGGAGGCGCAGGGTGTCGGCCGGTGACTGGCTCGATACGTTTCCCGGCGTGCTCAAGAACGAGCCGCTCGCCCGTCACAGCCAGTTCGGCGTGGGCGGCCCCGCTCGCTGGTACATCGCGACCCGCGACGTCAACGTCCTCGTCGCCCTGGTGCGCCGCTGCGGCGTGTCCGGAATCCCGGTGACGATGGTCGGGGCCGGGAGCAACGCGCTCATCAGCGATGCCGGCGTCGACGGCCTGGTGGTACGCCACAACGATCGGAGGTTCCGCGTCGTCGGCGAGCACACCATCGAGCTCGGTGCGGGCTGCATGATGCCGCGCGTGGCATTGGACTGTGCGTCGCGCGGCCTGGCCGGCGTCGAGTTCGGCATCGGCGTGCCGGGCACGGTCGGCGCGAGCGTGTTCGGCAACGCCGGCGCGTTCGGGACGGAGATGGCGGACGTGCTGGTCGACTGCACCTCGCTGGATGCGATGGGGGAGGCCGTGACGCTCCCGGCCGCGGAGTGTGATTTCGGCTACCGCCACTCCCGCTTCAAGGATGAGCTCGCAGGCAATGTGATCGTCAGCGCGCGTCTGCGCGTTGACGCTGACGACCCGAACAGGGTTCGCGAACGTACTGATGCCATCCAGGCGGAGCGCAAGGCTTCCCAGCCGTACGGGATCCGCAGCCTCGGAAGCATCTTCAAGAACCCGCCGGGGGACAAGGCTGGGCGGCTCATCGAAGCCGCCGGTCTCAAGGGGCGCCGGTCCGGCGGTGCGCAGATCTCCCCGAAGCACGCGAACTTCATCGTCAACGTGGACCACGCGACAGCTGCCGATGTCCTCGACCTCGTGGCCGTCGCGCACGACACCGTGCATCGGCAGTTCGGTGTCGATCTGGAGCGGGAGATCGTCGTTCTCGGCGGCCACGGACCTGGTGACCCGCATGAGTGAGCCGCTCAGAGTCGGTGTCTTCTTCGGCAGCCGCTCGGTCGAGCACGAGGTGTCGGTCATCACCGCGCAGCAGGTGATGGCGGCGATGCCCGCCGATCGGTTTGTTCCGGTACCCGTGTACATCGCGAAGTCGGGGGCCTGGTACACCGGCGACCAACTGCTCCAGCTCGAGCGCTACAAGGACATCGATCGGCTGATCGCTGCCTCCACGCGTGTGACGATGCGACCGGATCCGAGCAGCGCCGGCGAGCTCGTGGAGGTGGCAGCCCGCCGCGGCCTGCTCGGTGGGGCCGCGCGTGCAGTGGCGCGCTTCGACGTCGCCATGCCGTTGGTGCACGGGTCCAACGGTGAGGACGGCACGCTCCAGGGTCTGTTCGAGCTCGCGGCGTTGGCCTACTGCGGATGCGACGTCGCGTCTGCCGCGGTGAGCATGGACAAACGCCTGTCTCGCACCACGCTTCGCGGTGCGGGCATCCCCGTCCTCGATGACGTCATGGTGTCGCGCACCCGCTGGCTCGGCGATCCCGATTGGGTCTGTGCCGACCTTGCGCAGCGTCCCGGATTCCCGATGTATGTGAAGCCGCGCCGGCTCGGGTCGAGCATCGGCGTTGCACGAGTGGAGGGTGACGAGCAGCTGCGCGATGCCCTCGAGGTCGCCTTCGGGTACGACACGTCGATACTCGCCGAGCAGGCACAGGACGGCAGCATCGAGGTGAATTGCTCGGTGCTCGGAACCGGTGACGATGTGCGTGCGTCGGTGTGTGAGCAACCGGTGAGCACCGGCACACTCAGCTACGCGGACAAATATCTCAGCGGCGCAAAGGCAAAGGTCGGTGCCACGGCGACCGCGGGTGGGATGAAGAGCTCGCAGCGCATCATCCCCGCACCCATCTCCGACTCGTTGACGAAACGCATCCAGAACACGGCGATGTCGGCGTTTCGCGCGATCGGCGCCGCGGGTGTGACCCGGGTCGACTTCCTCGTCTCACCCGAACGTGACTCGTTCGTCGTCAACGAGTTGAACACGCTTCCCGGGTCACTGTCCTTCTATCTGTGGGAGGCGTCAGGGATGTCGTTCGACGTGCTCCTGACCCGGCTCATCGACATGGCAACGGCACGGCATCGAGAGCAGCAGGCAACCACCGCGTCAATCGACACGTGGCTGCTCACCGGTCGGCCGGGCTGAACGGCGACCCGGGTGGGGATCGGGCGATCGTGGCCGGGCCTGCAGGCGAGATCCCACGCGCGGCGGTGCAGGAACGTGGCAGCGGGCCTCCATTGCTCCTCCTCCATGGCTGGGGTGTCTCGTCCGAGCTCTTCGTCCCGCTTCTCGATGCGCTGCAGTCCGGACGGCGTCTGATCGTTCCGGATCTTCCCGGCTTCGGCGCCACCCCCGAGCCGGACATCGCGTGGTCGGTGCATGAGTACGCCGCATGGTGCATCGCCCTGCTCGATCGTCTCGGGATCGAACGCTGCGACCTGATCGGGCACTCCAACGGTGGCCGGATCGGGATCGTCATGGCGGCGACCCATCCCGGGCGGGTGCGCCGGATGGTGCTGGCAGGAAGCGCCGGGATCCGTCCGCGCAGGACGCTGCTCGGCGTCGCACGCGTACGCACCTACAAGCTGCTCCGCACACTGGAACGCTCGACGCTGGTGCCTGCGGCGCTGCGCCGCGCCGCTGCGCGCAACGCGGACCGGCGCGGCTCAGCAGACTATCGCGCTGCGTCCGGAGTCATGCGGGGCACGCTCGTCCGGATCGTCAACGAGGATCTCCGGACACTGCTCCCCGAGCTTCATCTCCCTGTGCTGCTCATCTGGGGGGAGCACGACACCGAGGCGCCGCTCGAGGATGGGAGGCTGATGGAGCGCCTCATCCCCGACGCCGGGCTCGTGGTCTTCGAGGGCGCGGGCCACTTTGCCTACCTCGAGCAACCCGCACGATTCTGCCGGATCGTCGACGTATTCCTTCGCGACAACCAGGGCGAGGGCACGGGGTGAGCCCGCTGGTCGGTCCGCTGGTCGCGCTCGCAGCGATCGTCTGGGTGGTGCTCATCCTCCGGATCGTTCTCGTCGCGGCGCGGATGTTCCAGATCGAGGAGTACGAATCGGTTCGCTTCCTGCGCTGGGGCCTGACCCGCGAGTGGCTCGCGCATCGCGCGGTGTGGCTCGGCCTGCTCCTCGGAGCCGTGGCGCTCAGCGTTGCCGCCATCCTGCCCGCAGCCCGACCCGTCGGGATCGCCATCGCCTGGCTGGTGTCAGCGGCAGCGGCCCAGTTCACGTGGCGCTGGACATCTCCAAAGAGACCGCTGGTGATGACCGCCCGGATGCGCCGGCTGCTCATCGCAGGTGGATTTCTCGCGGTGGTGCTCGCGGCGTGCCTGGCACTCGGCATCGTCGCTCTGCATCCGATCGTCTCCACGATCCTCGTGCTGATCGCCGCCGGCCTGGTCACAGGGCTGAGCGAGATCCTCCTGGTTGCGGCCAATGTTGTCACCAGGCCCGCCGAGTCGCGGATCCGCCGTCACTATCTCGCGCTCGCGGCGGCGCGTATCAAGATGGTCGACCCCGTCGTCGTCGCGGTGGTCGGCAGCTACGGCAAGACCAGCACCAAGCACATCCTTGCCCAGTTGCTGCAGCCCGACGTGAACACGTTGCCGACCCGCAAGAGCTTCAACACCCTGATGGGTGTCACCCGGGTGATC
Organism: Candidatus Dormibacteria bacterium; assembly: GCA_044450385.1. Lineage (GTDB taxonomy): Bacteria > Chloroflexota > Dormibacteria > Aeolococcales > Aeolococcaceae > Palsa-851. Next base: position 37,105 of record JBIOIZ010000012.1, on the reverse strand, counting down.
AACGAGGATCTCACCCCCGAGCACAGGGTGTTCATCGTCGAGATGGACGCGTACGCGCCGGGGGAGATCGCCGCGATGAGCGATCTCGTGCATCCGGGGGTCGCGATCATCACCGCAATCGGGCCGCAACACCTCGAGCGCTTCACCACGATCGACCGCATCGCCGGGTCGATGTACGAGGTCGCAAGTGCGCTCCCGGCAGACGGGACGCTGATCCTCCACACCGGGGACGAGCCCGGTGCGCTGCTCGCGAAGCGTGCGCGCGCGGACCAGCGCCGCCTCATCCGGTTTGCACTCGAGAGCGCCGGAGCGGCGGCCGACGCCGATGTCATCGCATCATCGATCCACGTCGATGCACGAGGCGCGACCTTTCGCTGGCGTTGGGATGCGCGTGGACTCGATCGTGAGGTGACCATCCCACTGCTCGGACGTCACCAGGTGGCCAATGTCAGCGCAGCGCTCGCCGCAGTGGTCACGCTCGGCTATTCGATCGATGATGCCATCTCCGCCGCCGCGTCGCTGGAGCAGGTCGAGCATCGCCTCGAACTGATGAAGACTGCGGGTCCCCTCATCGTGATCGACGACTCGTACAACGCCAACCCGGTCGGCGTGCACAACGGTCTCGAAGTGCTCGCTGCGATGAGCGCGCCGCACAAGTTCCTGATCACCCCGGGGCTCGTCGAGCTCGGCAGCGTCGAGACGGACGAGAACCGACGCTATGGTCAACACGCCGCGAAGGTGTGTGACCACGTCATCGTCGTTTCGGCCAAAACGACGGAAGCGCTCTCCGCCGGCCTGCGCGAGGGGGGTATGGGCGAGGATCGCATCCACGTCGTCGGCACGCTCGACGATGCCACGATGCTGCTCCAAAGCCTTGCGCGACCAGGGGATGTTGTCCTGTTCGCCAACGACCTCCCGGATACGTATCTTCCGGCAGCGAGCGCCGGTATTGCTTAGGGCGGTCACACCGGCGCCGCCTGGGAGATAATCGGCCCGGCCCCGTGCGGCCTCAACGTTTCAGCACACGTCTCAGCCTGCGTCCATGCAACGTCATCACCGCACCGAGCACGCCTTGTGAGCTCCGAGATGCTCGACGAGCGCGCGCGCCATGTCGCCCTCGTTCGCGCCCAGGCGGCACTCATTGCGGATTCATCTCGCGCCGCGCGCCGGTTCGTGCTCAGCCCCGGAGCGAAGCTGCAATCGTCACCGCGAAAGCGGCGTCACGCCCGCCGTGCGACCGCGGCGGCGCCGCCTCCCGCCAAGCGCCGCACATCCACCTCGTGGCGAAGGCGGCTGATCGCGGTCGCGGCGCTGACGGTACAGGTGGGGCTCCTGGCGTTGGCGCTGACCCTGCCGGGATTCCAGGTGCGTCAGGTGACGGTGGTCGGCACTCACCTGATCACGACCGGCGCCGTGGTCGCGGCGGCGGAGGTGCCGGAACAGAGCATCTTCACGATCAACGGCGCAGCGATCCAGAGCCGGGTGCAGGCACTTCCCTGGGTTGCGAGCGCGGTGGTGACCACCGAACTGCCCGCAACCGTCCAGATTTCCGTGGTCGAGCGATCGCCGATGCTGCGCATCCGCCGTGGCGGCACCGACACGCTGGTTGCGTCGGATGGCGCCACCCTTCCCGGTATCGACGCGACTCCGGCCGCGCGAAGCGGCATCCCCGTGCTCATCGATGACCGGGCGGGCTCGCCCCAAGCGATCAACCCGGTGCTGGTCGAGCTGCTGGCGTCGATCGCGCAGCGCTTCCCGGCGGTATTCGGCTGTGCGGTCGCCGCGTACCTCTGGGGCGCGGACGACGTCGTCAGTCTCTGGGCGAGCACCGGCTGGCGTGCCGTCCTGGGCCACCTCGACACCGAGGATGCGCTGCATGCGGTTCCCGCACAGATCGAGACGCTCGCCGCCCTGAAGGGTCAGCTCAGCTTCGTCAAGCCGGCGTTCGGCTACGTCGACGTCGAGGCGCCGTCGAATCCGGTGAGCGGTGGACACCCGGGACTGCCCGCCGAGGTGACCGCCGCGATGCTCGCGGCTGCTCCCGCCGTCCTGCCCGCGCCCGCGGCGTCCGCCGTGGCTCCGCCGACGGCTCCACCGACGCCGCGTCCAACCCCCACGCCAACCCCGCCATCGAGTGCGAGCCCGTCGTCCGGCATCACGCTGGTCACGCCGCCGCCGACAACCCCGACGTCCTCTCCCTGACCGATCGAATCCCCTAGCGGACTCGGTCCCACGGCCGGGCGGCGCGCAGCGCGGAGAGGATCGCGCGGGTCGCAGGCGACCGATTCATCGTGAAGAAGTGGACGCCCGGCGCACCCCCGGCGAGCAGCTCCGCGCACTGGAGCGTCGCCCAGGCCACGCCGAGCTGCAGCACGGCTTCGGGGTCGTCCTCGCGCGAACGCAGGGCATCCAGGAGCGCCTCGGGAATCGTGGCGCCGATCTTGGACGTGAACCGCCGGATCTGCCCGACGTTGGTGACCGGCATGATTCCCGGGATGATCGGGACGGAGACCCCGGCCGCTCGTGCCCTCGCGGCGAAGTCGAAGTACGGCCGGTTGTCGAAGAAGAGGTTCGTGATGAGGTAGCTGGCGCCGGCGTCGGCCTTGCGCTTTGCCGAGCGCACATCCTCGTCCGCATCGGCCGACTCGGGATGCTTCTCCGGGTAGCAGGCGCCCCCGACGCAGAAGGCGTACCGACTCGTGATCATCTCCATCAGCTCGCTGCTGTGCGCCAGCCCGCCGGCGGTCGCGGTGAACCGCTCGGTGCCCTCCGGGGGATCGCCGCGCAGCGCCAGGACGTTGTCGATCCCGGCGTCACGAAGCCCGTCGAGGATGCCCTGGAGGTCCTCGACGGTGGCGTCGACGCAGGTCAGGTGCGCCACCGGCTCGATGTCGAGCTCACGGCGGATCCGCGTCACCAGCTCGACCGTTCGGGTTCGCACCGAGCCGCCTGCCCCATACGTCACCGAGACGAAGGTCGGCTCCAGGTCGCGGAGATGCGACATCGCCTCGAAGAGCTGACGCACGCCGTCGTCGGTCTTCGGAGGGAAGAACTCGAACGAGAAGACCGGCTGGAGGCGACCTTCAAGGACGGCATCGAGACGCATGGTGAGCACATGCTACGGTCCGCGAAATGCTTGCGGCATACGCATCTGCCGTCGGTGGCGACGATCCGCTCGCGAATCTCGCGGTCGGGGACCAGCCCAGGCCGTCGCCTCGGCCCGGATGGGCGCTCGTGAGGGTGCGCACCGCATCGCTCAACCACCACGATCTCTGGACTCTGCGAGGGGTGTCATCGACGCCGGTGACCCCGCCTCAGATCCTCGGCTGCGACGCCGCCGGCGAGGTTGCCGGCTACGGCGGCGATCCTCCCGAGGGGGCGCCGGAGATTGGCACCAGGGTCGTCGTCTACCCGATCACGACCTGCGGGCACTGCGTGGCGTGCCTGAGCGACGAGCCGCTCTCGTGCCGCTCCTTGCGGATGCTCAGCGAGCCTCCTCTGGCGGGCGCGCTCGCCGAGTACGTCGAGATTCCGAGCGAGAATCTGATCCCGATCCCCGACCAGGTGAGCTTCGCCGATGCGGCATGCCTGCCCACCGCGTACCTGACCGCGTATCGCGCTCTCTTCATCCGTGCGGGTCTCCGCCCAGGCATGAGCGTGCTCGTTCAGGGCGCCAGCGGCGGCGTCGCCACCGCCTGCATCCTGCTCTCACGGCTCGCGGGGATCACGGTCTTCGCGACATCCCGCGACGAGGCCAAGCGGGCCCTCGCGGTCGATCTCGGCGCGGAGGCCGCATTCCCGCTCGATCGCGAGACCACTCGAGCGGTGATCGGCGCCACCGGCGGTGTGGGCGTGGACGCGGTCGTCGACACCGTCGGGGAGCCCACCTGGGACCTCAGCCTCAAAGCCGTGAAACCGGGTGGGGTCGTGGTCGTCCCCGGTGCCACCGGCGGCCTCAACCCGCCCGCGCAGCTGAATCGGATCTTCTTCCGGAGCGTCACGATTGCCGGAACCACGATGGGGACGCGTGCGGAGCTGCGCCGGCTTGTCGACCTCTGCGCCACCGGCGCGCTGCGACCGCTGATCGGCTCGACCCATCCGCTCCGCGACGCGGCGGTCGCGTTCGCTGCGATGGCGTCGGGCGACCTGCGGGGGAAGATCGTTCTCGAGGCGTAGACGCAATCGGCCGGCGGTGTTACGGTTGCGCAGCTTCGGCGGTCCATTCGGACCGCGGCGCACAGGGCCTCGTCCAGAAGGTGCAGTGGCGAGGCCCTGTCCGTGTCTCCAGGGTGGCGGGAAGGGTGAGGGGACAGGTAATCCCGACGCCCTGGGAATGGATTCAGGAATGCCCGCGACAGGCACCCCTGCCTCTCGAAGACAACCAACATGTTGTGGCATACTTGAGGCGCGAACCCAGCATCTTGCGGTTTTGCGCCTGAAAACCCTTGAAGGGCGCACCCGCGACGGCTACACTCGGAGACCAATCAGTGACCCGTCCTCGCCGCGTCTTCGCACTCGATCTCGGAACCACCAAAGTCTGCTGCGCCGTGGCAGATCTTGAGAGCACCGGTCTCCGAGTCCTGGGTGTCGGTATGGTCGCGTCGAGGGGTGTCCGCAAGGGGGCGGTCGTCGAGATCGACCGCGCTGCGGAGGCGGTTGCCGAGGCGGTGGACATGGCCGAGCAGATGTCCGGGGTTGCCATCGACTCCGCCGTGGTCGGGATCGCCGGGGGGCACATCACCTCGCAGAACAGCCGCGGAGTGGTTGCCGTCGAGGCCGGTCACCGCGAGGTGCGCGACCAGGACGTGCATCGCGCCATCGACGCTGCCCGGGCGGTGAGCGTTCCATCCGAGCGCCGCATCGTGCATGTGCTACCGCAGCAGTTCACCATCGACGGGCAGGAGGGCGTTCGCGACGCCGTCGGCATGGCGGGCAACCGGCTCGAGGTCGACGCGCACATCATCACGGGTGCGAACACGGCGATTCAGAACGTCGTCAAGGTCGTGCACAAAGCCGGTCTCAACGTCGACGACATGGTCCTGCAGGTGCTTGCATCCGCTGAGGCAGTTGTCACCGAGGATGAGATCGAGCGTGGTGTCGTCGTGGTCGATGTCGGTGGTGGCACCAGCGATATCGCGGTCTTCGCGCGCGGCAGCATCGTGCACACGAGCGTGATCCCGGTCGGCGGCAACCATGTGACCGCCGACCTCGCCGTCGGACTGCGGTGTGACCTCGAGACCGCCGAGACGGTGAAACGAAATTTCGGCCACTGTCTGCAGCTCACGCTCCCCGCCGACGCAGAGGTGACTCTCACGCCGATGGGTTACGACGAGCCGGTCGGTGTGCCACAACGGTATCTCGCAGAAATCATCGGACCACGCGCACGCGAGATGGCGTCGCTGATTGCAGCGGAGGTGGAACGGGCCGGGCCGCTCGGCATGTTCCCCGGTGGCATCGTGATCACCGGCGGCGGCGCCCTGCTGCGTGGATTCGCGGAGGTTGTGCAGCAACAGACCAACCTGCCTGCGCGCGTCGCCGCACCACAGGGGTTGCACGGGATGAACGACGAGATCCGCGGCCCCAGCCACGCGACGGTGGTCGGTCTGCTGCGCTGGGGAGCTCGGAGCAACCTCGGCCGCAAACCCTCGCGCTCCAACGGCAAGAGCTCGGACGGCCCTGCCGCCGGGGTCAAATTCTCGAGGTGGTTTCGTGACCTATTTTGATCATCTGCGCACGCAGGGACTCGACCAGCCCGGGGATGCCCTGGCCCGCAGGAGATCGTCGCCGCACTCGCCCCCAACCCGAGAAACGACAACGCAACGCGAGGAGAAACTCATGGCAGACCTCGACCGGACACTTGAAGGCAACGCACGCATCCGCGTCGTGGGGGTCGGCGGCGGCGGCAGCAATGCCGTGAACCGCATGATCCGGAGCAACCTCAAGGGCGTTGAGTTCATCGCGATCAACACCGACCACCAGGCGCTCAGCTCGTCCTCGGCACATCTCAAGATTCGCATCGGTGGCAAGCTGACCCGTGGGCTCGGCGCCGGTGGCGATCCGCAGAAGGGACAGGACGCAGCCGAGGAGTCGCGTGACGAGCTCACCAAGGCGCTGGCGGACAGCGACATGGTGTTCATCACTGCCGGCATGGGCGGTGGCACCGGCACCGGTGCAGCACCGATCATTGCGGAGATCGCTCGTGAGTCCGGGGCGCTGACGATCGGCGTGGTGACCAAGCCCTTCCGCTTCGAAGGTCTGCGCCGCCAGAAGGCGGCGGAGGAGGGCATCGCCAACCTCCAGGGACGTGTCGACACGCTGATCACCATCCCGAATGAGCGGCTGATGCAGGTCGTCGACAAGAAGACGCCGATCGGTGACGCGTTCAAGGTCGCCGACGACGTGCTGCGCCAGGGCGTGCAGGGCATCAGCGATCTGATCGTCTTCCCTGGATTGATCAACCTCGACTTCGCGGACGTGAAGACGATCATGCAGGGCCAGGGTCAGGCACTCATGGGCATCGGCTTTGGGAGCGGCGACACGCGCGCCGCCGACGCGGCCAAGGATGCGGTCGCGAGCCCGCTGCTCGAGACCACCATCGCCGGCGCCAAAGGCATCCTGCTCAACGTCACAGGCGGCCCGGACCTCACTCTCTACGAGGTCAACGAGGCGGCGCAGCTCGTGAGCGAGTCCGCGGACGCCGATGCACAGATCATCTTCGGCACGGTTATCGACGAGCACATGAAGGGCGAGGTGAAGATCACGGTGATCGCCACCGGGTTCACCGGTCAGATCGACGTCATCGGCACCCTCAGCTACGAGCCGTCGGCGCGCCCGATGGTCTCCGAGCAACGGCAGCCGGCGTTCACCGTCGGGGGCAAGCCGACCGGCCCGTACAGCGTGGACGACCTGGATATCCCCGCGTTTCTGAGGGACCGTCGGTAGGTTTGGGTTCGGTGCAAGCTCCGGTCGCCGCTGATCGGCCGGCCGGAGCTGCGCCCAAGCCTCCAGGGGGCAGCAGGTGAAGTGCCCGTTCTGCGGCGAGACGGACATCAAGGTCGTCGACTCGCGCGATTCCGAAACCGGTGAGGCGATTCGCCGCCGTCGAGAATGCCTCGGCTGCGGCAAGCGTTTCACCACGTACGAGCGCGTCGAGGTGCCACCGCTCTACGTCGTCAAGAAGGACGGGCGGCGCGAGGAGTTCAGCCGTTCCAAGCTGCTGTCGGGGCTGGTGATGGCGTCGAAGAAGACCAAGCTGGCTCCGGGCAACCTCGAGCTGATGGTGGCGGAGATCGAGAATGCCCTGCGGAGTCAGAACCTCTCGGAGGTGCCGAGCCGTGAGGTCGGCGCCATGGTGATGGCACGCCTGCGCGAGATCGATGAGATCGCATACATTCGATTCGCTTCCGTGTATCGATCCTTCAAGGATGCCCAGGAGATGCGCGCCACCATCGAGGACGTGCTCGCTCATCCCCCGGGCACTCGCCCCGACACTGCCCGCCGGTCGCGCAAACGCCGCGACACGGATGGTCGCGAGCTCCCACTCGACCTGGGCAAGTAAGGTGGCAGTCGAGAAGGAGGCCTTGCCGGTCGCGGACCGGCTCGAAGCGGTGCGCGCCCGGATCGCGGTCGCCGCCGAGCGTTCCGATCGTCATCCGCTCGATGTGTGCCTGATTGCCGTGACCAAGGGCGTTGCCGCGTCGCGCGTTGACGATGCGATAGCCGCAGGTGTGGAGGATGTCGGCGAGAACCGGATTCAGGAGGCCGCGGACAAACAGCGTGAGGTGCGAAATTCGGCGCGCTGGCACCTGATCGGCCACCTGCAGACCAACAAGGCCGGCCGCGCAGCAGCACTCTTCGACTTCGTGCATTCGGTTGACAGCCGGCGGGTTGCGGATGCGCTGTCATCACACCGCCCGTCAGGACGCGATCCGATCGGCGTCCTCCTCGAGGTCGAGCTCACCGGGCTCCCAAGCCGCTTCGGGGTGGCTGAAGCCGACGTCGAAGGGCTCGTTCAGCAGCTCGTCAATGTGCCGTCGATTCACGTCATGGGCCTGATGACCATCGCCCCGTATTCGAAGAATCCTGAGGATGCCCGCCCAACCTTCGTCCGGCTTCGCCATGTGCGCGACCACATGGAACACGCCACCGGGTGGGCACTCCCGGAGCTGAGCATGGGGATGAGCAACGACTTCGAAATCGCGGTTGAAGAGGGCGCCACCATGGTGCGCATCGGTCGCGCGATCTTCGGCGAGCGGGTGGAGTAGCGTCGCGCCGCAGTTCGTGAGCGAACGATCTGCCGGTATCCTTGGGTCAGTGCCCAGGTATTCAGCCGTCAGCGCCCGCGCGGGCTTTCCCGAGGCAGAACTCGAGATCCTCGACTTCTGGCAACGCAACCGCGTCTTCGAACGCAGCCTCGAGATGCGTCGCAATGCGCCCCCATACGTCTTCTACGAGGGGCCTCCGACTGCCAACGGGCTTCCGGGGCTGCATCACGTTCTCGCCCGATCGTACAAGGACGTCTTCGCACGCTACAAGCAGATGACCGGGTTCTCCGTGGCGCGAAAAGCCGGCTGGGACACCCACGGACTCCCCGTCGAGCTCGAGATCGAACGTGCCCTGAAGATCAGCGGCAAGAAGCAGATCGAGGAGTACGGCATCGCGGAGTTCAACGCGCGTTGCAAGGCGTCGGTGAACGAATACATCGATCAGTGGCGCGAGATGAGCGAACGCCTTGGCTTCTGGCTCGATTTCGATCATCCCTACCGCACATATGACGGCACCTACATCGAGTCGGTCTGGTGGAGTCTGCGATCGCTCTGGGACGCCGATCTGCTCTATCAGGGCTACAAGGTGACGCCGTACTGTCCGCGATGCCAGACAACTCTGTCGTCGCACGAGCTGAGTCAGGGGTATCAGGAGGACACGCCGGATCCGTCCCTGTACGTGAAGTTCCGGCTCAACGATTCCGATGGCTCGACGTTTCTGCTCGCGTGGACGACGACGCCCTGGACCCTCCCCGGGAACGTGGCCCTGGCGGTCCACTCGGGCAAGCCGTATGTCAGGGTCGCCCAGGGCGACGAGTCGTACATCCTTGCGAAGGAACGGCTTTCCGTGCTCGACGGTGAGTACGAGCTCCTCGACGAGATGGACGGTGCAGATCTCGTGGACCTCACGTACGAGCCGCTGTTCACCGACATGCTCCCGGATGGGATGGCGTTTGTCGTGCTGGACGCGCCCGAGCTCGTGAGCATGGAAGAGGGCACCGGCATCGTGCACACCGCGGCCGCGTACGGTGTGGCCGACCTCGAGCTGTGCCAGCGGATGGGGATCGCGATCCGGCACGTTGTCGGCCTCGATGGGCGGTTCCTCGAGGGGCAGACACGCTACCGCGGCATGTTCGTCAAGGACGCCGATCCGAAGATCATCGAGGACCTGAGGGAGCAGGGAAACCTGTACCGCGCCGAGCGGATCCTGCACACGTATCCGTTCTGCTGGCGCTGCGACACACCTCTGCTGTACTACGCCCTGACGTCGTGGTTCATTCGCACCACCGCCGTGAAGGATCGTCTCCTCGCCCACAACCGCAGCGTGCACTGGCAGCCGGCCCACATCCGCGACGGGCGGATGGGCAACTGGCTCGAGAGCCTGATCGACTGGAACCTGTCGCGCAGCCGGTACTGGGGAACGCCGCTTCCCATCTGGGTCTGTGACGACTGCGATCAGAAGTTCTGCGCGGGCAGCGCTGAGGACGTGGGTCTGACTGCCGCCGACGACCTGCACCGCCCGTTCATCGACGACGTGACGCTGCCCTGCACCGCCTGCAAGGGAGTGATGCATCGCGTCCCCGACGTCATCGATGCCTGGTACGACTCGGGGGCGATGCCCTTTGCGCAGAAGCACTACCCATTCGAGAACAGGGAGCGGTTCGACCAGACGCATCCCGCCGACTTCATCTGCGAAGGGGTGGATCAGACCCGCGGCTGGTTCTTCTCACTGCTGGCGGAATCGACGCTGCTGTTCGACATGCCCGCTTACAAGAACTGTGTCGTTGTCGGCACCCTGCTGGACAAGCAGGGCAAGAAGATGTCGAAGTCGCGGGGCAATACCATCGAACCGGCCACGATCTTCGATCAATTCGGTGCCGACGCCGCCCGCTGGTACTTCTACGCGCAGGGCGTGGAGAACGCGGAGCTGCGCGTCAGCCCGGCGTCGTTCCAGGACGTCGTGCGCCTCTTCATGTTGACGCTGTGGAACGTGTACTCCTTCTTCGTCACCTACGCACTCACCGAGGGATACGATCCGGCGTCTGCAGCTCCTGCCGTGATCGAGCGTCCTGTGCTGGACCGCTGGACCCTGGCGCGTCTTGCCGAAACCGTGGACGCGGTTCGCGAGGCGATGGAGCGCTATGACGCATCGGACGCGGTCCATGCCGTCGAGGGATTCGTCGAGGATCTTTCCAAGTGGTACGTGCGTCGCTCGCGCCGGCGTTTCTGGAAGAGCGCCGGCACGAGCGATGATTCACTCTCAGCCTTCGCAACGTTGCAGACCGTGCTGATCGCGCTTGCCGGCCTGGTCGCGCCCTTCATGCCGTTCATGGCGGAGCGGATGTACCGCAACCTCAGCGGTTTCAACGGCGATCCGCCGTCGGCGCCCGGCGTACCCGACTCCGTGCACCTCACCGACTATCCCAAGGTGGCCGGCGCCTGGCGCGACCCGGACGTGATCGTCGAGATGAGCCGGCTGCGCAGGCTCGTCGAGGATGGTCTCGCCGCGCGGACCACGGCGGGCGTCCGTGTCCGCCAGCCGCTGGCCGGCGCGACGCTCGCGAGCACGCCGCTCGCTCCTGAGCTCGAAGCGATCTTCATGGAGGAGCTCAACGTCAAAGGCGTGCGTTACGTGGACCCGGCCGGCGGTCACGCATCGGTGGTGCTCGACACCACGATCACTGACGAGCTCCGGCTCGAGTGGCTGGCCCGCGAGGTGAGCCGCAAGGTCAACGAGCTGCGCAAACAGGCCGGGCTTCGCGTCGAGGATCGCATCACCCTGCTCGTGGACGCGGAGGGCGATGTGCGCCGAGCCGTCGACGCCCACCGCGAGTGGTTGCAGGGCGAGACGCTCGCCGTCGCCATCGAGGACCGGCGTGACACGGCACTCACGGAGTGGGAGGGCGAACTGGGAGGCGCGCGGTGCTGGCTCGGAGTGCTGCGCTAACGGCCCGCCGGCGCATCCCGCGCTGGCGGATCTACGCGGTGATGCTCGGCACTGCGGCCGCGGTCGCCATCGTCGACCACATCACCAAGTGGCTCGTTGCATCGCACCTGGCCATCGGGCAGCAGATCTGGCCCGGTGCCATCGTGTCGATCGATCATGTCGAGAACAGCGGCGCCGCATTCAGCGTGCTGCCGCAGCTGCACTGGCTGTACCTCGCGGTCGCACTGATCGTGAGCGCGTACATCGTGTTCTCCGGCTACCGATACGGGACAACGTGGTATCGCCAGGTCCTGCTCGGCATGATCCTCGGGGGCGCGCTGTCGAACGGCGTCGACCGGCTGGTGCAGGGATCCGTCGTCGACTTCATCGACTTCCATTTCTGGCCGGTGTTCAACGTCGCCGACAGCTGCATCGTGGTCGCCATCGTCCTCCTGCTCGTGTTCAGCTTCGTCCCGTCGTCGCACCAGCCGACGTCCTCCACATCGTCGGCGCCGTCATGAGCGCGGCCCCGGTGCAGGTCGATACGCCACGACTAGACATGTGGCTCGCCCAGTCGAGAAGCATCACGCGTCACGCCGCACGCACGCTGATCGACGCCGGGCTGGTCACCGTCGATGGGCGTCCGGGGAGACCCGGTCAGCGCGTTCGCGACAGCGCTGATGTGGTGGTCGCCGCGCCCGTTGAGGAGGTTGCAGGCGCGGCGCCGACGTCCGGTTCGCCGGCAGGACCGGCGGCCGACGACCTGGTGGTCGTCGATGAGGACGAATGGCTGGCGGTGGTGGACAAGCCGTCCGGCATGGTGGTCCACCCCGCCCCCGGTCACCCCGCCGGAACCCTCGCCGACGCGCTCAAGGAGCGCGGAACGACCTGGTCGCTGCTGGGTGGCTCGGAACGTGCTGGGATCGTTCACCGCCTCGACCGCGACACGAGCGGGCTGCTCGTGGTTGCGAAGACCGAGGCTGCGCACAGGAGCCTGGCGAAGCAGCTCAGTGATCGTTCGCTCGGGCGCACCTACTGGGCGCTCGTCCATGGCGGCTTTCGCGAGGACACCGGGACCATCGACGCGCCGATCGCCCGTCATCCTCGCGATCGGCGGCGCATGGCGATCGTCGAGGGAGGGCGCGAGGCCGTCACCGATTTTCGCGTGCTCGAGCGGCTCAGCGGGGCGACGGTGCTCGAGGTCTCGCTGCGAACCGGGCGCACGCACCAGATTCGCGTTCACCTCGCGTCGATCGGACATCCGATCATCGGTGACCCCGTGTACGGGCGACCCGACATCGCCCTCGGGCGCCCGGCCTTGCACGCCATGCGCCTCCGTCTGCGCCATCCGGCCGACGGCAGCGAGCGCTCCTATGAGTCAGCGGTCCCGGAGGAGCTGGTCGCCGCGGCCGCGCGGCTCCGCCCATCCGTCGCATGAGCTCGCGCGGCAGGTTCATCGTGCTGACCGGGCCGAGCGGCGTCGGCAAGGACACCGTCCTACGCGAGTTGTTCAAACTCGACCCCGGGCTCGGGTACGCCGTCTCGTACACGACACGTCCCCCGCGGCCTGGGGAGATCGAGGGAGTCTCGTATTTCTTCGTGGACGAGCCGACCTTTCGGGCCATGATCGATCGCGGCGAGTTCTTCGAGTGGTCCACCGTGTACGGCGAGCTGAAGGGCCGCACCTTTGACACCGTGAACCGTGCCATCGGCTCGGGCAAGGACACCGTGATCAAGATCGACGTGCAGGGCGCGGAAAAGGTGCGCCGGCGAATCGGTGACTCCGGCCTGTACATCTACCTGCTGCCGCCGAGCATCGAGGCACTCGAGGAGCGCCTCGTCGATCGCGCCACCGAGGATCCCGCGAGCCTCCGAGCCCGGCGGGATCGCGCGATCGCGGAGCTTGCGCTCAAGGACACGTACGATCATCGGGTTGTGAACGACGACGCCGAACGGGCCGCTCGGGAGATCGCGGCCATCATCGAGGCCGCGCGGTCGCGGACCGAGGAGGCGCCGGAATGACCCTCGCGCTCGACGGTCGCCGCGTTCTGGTCGGCGTCGGAGGCAGCGTTGCCGCGTACAAGGCATGCCAGGTGGTGACCGACCTCCGCCGCGAGGGTGCCGAGGTGAAGGTCGCGATGACCGAGGCGGCAACCCATTTCGTGGCCCCGACGCTGCTTCGCGCCCTGAGTGGACATCGAGTCGCATCCAGCATCTGGGACGACGACCCGGCCGAGGTCGGGCACGGGATGAATCATCTCGATCTCTCCACCTGGTGCGAGGTCCAGGTGGTGGTCGCTGCGTCGGCTGACCTCATCGCGCGGCTGGCCCTCGGTCTCGCCAGCGACCCGGTCACGGCCACCGCGCTCGCGTGTCGCGCACCGCTGCTGGTGGCGCCGGCCATGGAGTCGGCGATGTGGGAGCACCCGGCGACCCACGGCCACGTGGCCACCCTCATGGCGCGTGGTGGTCGCATCATCGGCCCGGTGTACGGACGGCTGGCGAGCGGCCACGAGAGCAGCGGCCGCATGGCCGAAGCGGATGTCATCGTGTCAGCCGTGAGGGAGACCCTTGTCGGCGGGGCCTGACCCCACCATCGCCGGTCTCCGTTTCGTGGTCACCGCCGGTGGAACCCGTGAACCGATCGACCCGGTGCGGTTCATCGGCAATCGATCGAGCGGCAAGATGGGCAACGAGATCGCCGCGACGGCACTCCGGCTCGGCGCGACGGTCACGCTGGTGACAGCCGCCCCGGCGCCGGTTGCGCATCCGGGCCTCGAGGTTGTCGCCGTGGAAACCGCGGACGAGATGCACGCCGCGGTGCGTGATGCGCTCCCGGGGGCGCGCGTCCTCATCATGGCCGCGGCTGTGGCCGACTGGCGTCCGCGCGAGGTGGCACCGAACAAGCTCAAGAAGGGCGCGGACATCCTGAGCCTCGAGCTGGTGCCGACCGTCGACATCCTCCGCTCGCTGCGCGACGATTTCGCTCACCACGGTGTCTTCGTGGTCGGGTTTGCCGCCGAGACGGAGCGAGTGATCGAGCACGCGCGCGCGAAGCTCGAGAGCAAGCACCTTGACCTCGTGGTCGTCAACGACGTCTCGCGAGAGGGGATCGGCATGGGCGCCGCCGACAACGAGGTCACCATCATCGGTCGCGACGGGTCGGAGCAGAGCATCGCCCGCGCGCCGAAGTCGATCGTCGCCGAGGCGATCATTCGCAGCATCGCGAGCAGGTTGCGATGACCTTTGCGTCGGTTGTTCCCGAGACACGTTCGCAGCTGCCTCGAGACGCATACACCTATTCCATCCCCGACGATCTGGCCGAGCTCGTGCTGCCGGGCGTGCGTGTCGAGATCCCGTTCGGCAAACGGTCGATCCTCGGGTACGTGGTGGAGCGATCAGAAGAGACCGACTTCGTTGAGGTCCGCGCGATCGACCGGGTCATCGATGAACCGCGCCTGATCCTTGATCACCATCTTGTCCTGGCGCGATGGATCGCGGATCGATATTGCGCTCCGCTCGGTGAGGTGCTCCGGGCAATGCTGCCGAAGGGCGTTCGCACCCGCCCGTCGCGCCGGTCCGGACCGCGGTCGATGTCGCGAGCCGTCGCTGAAGCCGGTGCCGCGGGTCCGCCAGAACCGCCGCCGCAACTCAATGACGCGCAGCGCGCGGCGGTGGCACCCCTCCTCGAGGCGATCGCCACACGCTGCCATCGGCGCGTCCTGCTCCATGGCGTGACCGGCAGCGGCAAGACCGAGGTGTATCTCGCCGGCATCGACGCGGCGCGTGCGGCCGGACGTGGCGCGATCGTGCTCGTCCCTGAGATCGCGCTGACGCCGCAGATGATTCGCCGTTTCACAGTGCGGTTCCCCGGCCAGATCGCGGTCGTCCATTCCGCGCTCACGGATGCTGAGCGAGCCGTTGAATGGCGGCGCATTCGCAGTGGTGAGCACAGCGTGGTGATCGGCTCGCGGAGCGCCGTGTTCGCCCCGATGACCGACCTCGGGATCGTCGTGGTCGATGAGGAGGATGCGCCGGCGTACAAGCAGGATCGCGTTCCCCGCTATCACGCGGTCGATGTCGCGCTGATGCTGGGCGAGCTGTGCGACGCACCCGTCGTGATGGGGAGCGCGACGCCACGAGTCGAAAGCTTCTTTCGTGCTCACACGGGCGAGCTCGAGCTCGCAACCCTTCCCGAGCGCGTGAGTGGCCGGCCGCTCCCGCCGATCGAGGTCGTCGATCTGCGTGACGAGCTCAAGGCAGGCAATACCAATGCGTTGTCGCTGACCCTCGATCGCGCGCTGCAGGAATGCCATGCCGACGGCGGCCAGTCGATCCTGTTCCTCAATCGGCGCGGCACGGCGACGGTGGTGCTCTGCAGAACCTGCGGCGAAGCACTCACCTGCAGCAACTGCAGCGTGTCCTTGGTGCATCACTCGGACCGCGCGAGCTGTGACTGTCATTACTGCGGGCTGTCGATCCCGGTGCCGAACGCCTGTCCCGCGTGCGGCTCGCGCACCATCCGCGCCCTCGGCATGGGAACCGAGCGGCTCGAACGCGAGGTGCGCGAACGGTTTCCGGCGCTCAGCCTGATCCGGATGGATCGAGATACCACGCGATCGCGTGACGCGTACTTCGACATCTATGACCGGTTCCGCCGCCACGAAGCGGACTGTTTGATCGGGACGCAGATGGTGGCGAAGGGATGGGATCTCGGCAACGTGCGTCTGGTCGGCATCGTCAACGCCGACACGTCGCTGCATTTCCCCGACTACCGGAGTGGCGAGCTCACCTTCTCACTCCTGACCCAGGTGGCGGGACGCGCGGGCCGTGGTGACGAGCCGGCGCGCGTGGTGCTCCAGACCTACAGTCCCGGCCATTACGCGGTTCGCCACGCCACCACGCACGACTACCTCGGGTTCGCGCACGACGAGATCCGCGTGCGCAAGGCATTGCGATTTCCCCCGTATGCTCGCCTCTGCGTCTGCACGTTCGTGCACAAGGACGACCGCGAAGCCGAGAACGAAGTGCGCCGGGAGGCCCGGCGAGTGTCTGATACACTCGGAATCGGTGCCGGGCTCGATGTCCTCGGTCCGACGCCGGCATTCCTCCATCGCCTCCGCGGCGAGTACCGCTGGCAGATCACGGTGCGAGGCACAGACATCGAGAGGGCATTTCCTCACCTACCCAGGGCTCGGGGCTGGAGCATCGACGTCGACCCCGGGGCGTGAACGGAGACAACAGCGTGGCAGTCCTTCCCATCGTCCTCGTCTCGGACCACAACGACGTGCTCACGACCAGGGCGATCCGCGTGCCGAGGGTTGACGATGAGATACGCCGTCTGATGGACGACATGGTCGAGACCATGTTCGACGCGAACGGCGTCGGTCTCGCCGCGCCACAGGTCGGCGTGTCACTGCGCGTCATCGTGCTTCGTGTCGACAACCAGATCTACCAGATCGCAAACCCGGAGATGGTGCGCACCGATGGCGACCAGACCGGCTACGAGGGCTGCCTCTCAGTGCCGGGCTGGGTCGGCGAGGTGACGCGGCGCCAGCGGGTGGTCGCCAAGGGGCTCAATCGCCATGGCAAGGAGGTCCGCGTCAAGGGCGACGGCCTGCTGGCCCGGGCGGTACAGCACGAGCTGGATCACCTCGACGGCATCCTCTTCACCACGAGGGTGAATGAGGGGACCCTTCGCGAGGTCGAACCCGCAGAGGAGGCTGAGGAGTCCGGCGTCGTCAGCGCTGTGTGAGGCTCGTCTTCTGTGGCACCGCGGAGTTCGCGGTGCCGTCGCTCAGGGTGTGTGCTGCGCGGCATGAGGTCGCTGCCGTCGTCACGCGTGCGGACCGGCCGGGGAGCCGAGGGAGGCCGGCGCCGCGGCCGGTTGCCGACGCTGCGCGAGAACTCGGTCTCGACGTGCTCACCCCGGCGAAGATTGGTGCCCCCGACGTGGTTCGACACCTGCTCGGCCTCGCCCCCGACAGTCTGGTCGTTGCGGCGTACGGCCAGATCCTGCCCCGAGCCCTGATCGATCCGCCGCGGTATGGCGCTGTCAACGTCCACGCATCGCTGCTGCCTCGCTGGCGCGGAGCCTCGCCGATCGCGTACGCCATCCTCGCGGGCGACGCTGAGACCGGGGTGTCGATCATGCGCATGGAGGCGGGTCTCGATACCGGCCCGGTCTATGCGATGGCGCGCATGCCCATCGACGAGCAGGACACAACCCCCAAGCTGACCGCGAATCTCGCCGAACTCGGGGCGGCGGAACTGGCAGCAGTGCTCAGCGCTCTGGAGCGGGGTACGGCGGTCGCGACCCCGCAGCCCGAGACCGGGGTCACGTACGCGCCGCGACTCAGGCGCGAGGACGGAGCGCTGGACTGGGCCGCGCGCAGCGGCGTCGAGGTTGATCGGATGGTGCGCGCGCTGCAGCCATGGCCGGGCGTGCGGGGGCGGATTGCGGGGAATGACGTCCAGATCGATGCGGGCGGTCCCGCGGAGATCCCGGACGGGATGTCGCCCGGCGTCGTGGTGGGTGACGAGGGCGAATCGGTGGTGGTCGCCGCTCGCGAGGGCGGGTACCGCGTCGACCTGATCACCCCTCCCGGCAAACGGGCGATGACACCGGCTGCGTGGCTGCGTGGCCTGCGGACTCATGGGGTTCAGCGCTAGTGCCACCCACGAGGCGGCCGGGCGATCCACAACTGGCCGTCAACCGTCGTGCGCGCTACGAGTACAGTATCGTCGAGACGCTGGAGGCCGGCATCGAGCTCACCGGAACCGAGGTGAAGTCGCTGCGCACCGGCCGGATCCAGTTGCGCGACGGGTACGTGCGCATCGAGAACGGCCAGGCATGGCTGATGCAGGTGAACATCGCGTCGTACCAGCAGGGCAATCGGAACAATCCCGAACCCGAGCGGCGCCGCCGTCTCCTCCTGCACAAGCGTGAGATCGAGTATCTCGACGGAAGGGTACGCACTCAGGGCCTGACGATCATCCCGCTGAAGCTGTACCTCGTACGCAACCGGGTGAAGCTCGAGATCGGGCTCGCGCGTGGCAAGAAGCTGTGGGACAAGCGCCAGGACGTCGCCAAGCGTGACGCAGAGCGCGACATGGAGCGCGCGATCAAGCGCTGACGGAGCGTTGGTCAGCCCGCTGCGGCGTGAAACTCAGCTTCGGGCGGCGGGGCCTGCGACGCGGCGCTGGGCCGGTTTGCCTTGATATCGGGGACCACCTCGGCGGCGAGCGCGTCGATTCGCTGGCGCAAGTCGCGCAGCCCCGCTCCGCGGGTGGCGCTGACAGCCACGGCCGACACTCCGGCAATGTCGCCGAGGCGCAGCCGCGCGGCGCGGATTTCGGATGCGGTCAGGCGATCGACCTTGCTCAGCGCCAGGATCATCGGCTGGTCGCATTCCATCGAGCGCAGCGTTTCGAGGACCGTGACCAGCTGCTGCTCGGCGTCAGGATGGGACGCGTCGACTACCAGGCAGAGCATGTGTGCCTGGCGCACCTCTTCGAGGGTCGCGGCGAACGCCTCGACGAGCTCGGTCGGGAGCTTCTGGATGAACCCGACCGTGTCGGTGAGGATCACCAGCTTGCCGGACGGGAGCTCGAGGCGCCGGGACGTCGGGTCCAGGGTGGCAAAGAGCAGGTCGTCGGCGAGGACCTGGCTGTGCGTGAGGACATTGAGCAGCGTCGACTTGCCGGCGTTCGTGTATCCGACCAGGGCGCACGAGGCGAGCGGCACGTTGGTCCGGGCGGTGCGCCGCGTGCGGCGCTGCCGTTCGATGACCACGAGGCGTTCGCGCAGTCGCTTGAGCTGCTGGCGGATGAGGCGCCGGTCCACCTCGATCTGCTTCTCACCAGGACCGCCGCGAAGCCCGACGCCGCCGCGCTGGCGTTCGAGGTGGGACCAGCCACCGGCCAAGCGGGGGAGCAGGTGCTCGAGCTGCGCCATCTCGACCTGCACCCGGCCCTCGGCGGTGATGGCTCTGCGGGCGAAGATGGCGAGGATCACCTCGGTGCGGTCCAGGACCGGGACGCCCCATTCCTCCTGCAGGTTGCGCTGCTGGCGCGGGGTGAGCTGATCGTTGCAGAGCACCGCCGGGCTGTCGAGCTCAGCGAGATGCGATGCAAACGCTGCGACGACGCCGGAGCGGAAGAAGGTCGCAGGGTGGGGCTCGCGCAGGGAGATGAGGCTGCGCTCGAGGACCTCCGTGCCGAGAGTTCGGGCCAGCTCCTCGAGCTCGTCGAGCTCGGTATCGCGCTGCTCGCGTTCGTTCCGGTTCGCGACGGTGCCGATGACGATCACCCGCTTCAGCTTGGTGCCGACCGCCGGGTCAGCCCCGGAGGGTGCGTCGAAATGGGGCAATTAGCGGGTCACCGGCCGGGCCACCACCTGGAGCATTCCGATCAGCCTACCAACGGCGGCCGGCGTCTGCTCGACCACGACGCAGCGGCTTCACGCGGCCGCAGCATCGGAAGCTGGAATCTTGAGGCGCATGACGACGCTGGCACCAAGGGTCAGACCGGCGGCCACGAGGATTGCGAACGTGGTCGAGACCCCGAGGACCGGGCCGGCCAGGGCTGAACCGATGGGCATCCCGGAGAAGTTGAACGCCATGGCAACCGCGAATGCTCTCCCGAACCACGCCCGGGGGGTGCGGCGCTGTCGCAGCGAGAACGCACTCACGCTGGACGCTGCATCCGCTCCTCCGGCGATGGCGATCCCGAGCGCGATCATCGGAAGCGACGGGACGAGGAGTGCGAGGACGGCGATCCCCATGACGACGCCGAACACGGCCATCGACTCCCGCTCACGTCCCTCGGTCCGGATGCGCCCGGCCACCAGGGCCGCGGGGATTCCGGCAAGTCCGGCGAGGGCGAGCATCAGACCGACCACGGCCGCATTGCCGTGCAGATGGAAGACGATGACCGGCAGCGCCACGATGACCATGCCCCAGCCCACGTTGAGTGTGGAGAACGAGACGGCGATCCAGCGCAGGGTGGGGTTGGTCACGACGTAGCGGAGCCCACGCCACGCCTCGTAGAGGATCCTGCTCGACACCTCGTCGCTGCGCGCCGGCTCCGGGACACCCTGCAGCGCCACCGCTCCCGCCAGGTACGCAACCGCCGCCCCGGCGAGCGCCGCCTCGCTTCCGATGGTTGCGATGAGCCCCCCCGCCAGCGCCGGGCCTGCGATATTCGCCACGCCGTACAACACGCTGTCGGCTGCATTGCCGCGGTCCCACATGTCGCGAGGAACGATGCTTGGGAAGAATGAGCGCGCGCCCGCGATGCTCAGCGTGCTGGTGAGCGAGCCGCCGACCAGCAGAGCGTACAGACCCCAGACGGGGAGACGACCCGCGCCGGCGAGAAGGACGATCACGGTCAGGCAGACCGCCGCGATGATGAAGTCGAGCGTCATGAGCCGCTTGCGCCCATGTCGATCGAGCAGGGCTCCGGCGATCGGGCTGAGCAGCAGCCCCGGAAAGATCAGCAGGAAGAGGCTCACGCCCGCGACGCCCGGCGAGTGGTATCGCTGCAGCGCGAAGATGACCAGGCCAACCGTCCACATCTGAGAGGCCGTGCGCGTGAGCAGCGAGCTGATCAGCAGCTGCCGGAAGCCGGGCACCCGCAACAGCCGCCGGTACGTCGCGGGAGGCGCGGCGAGGCCTTGCCCCGTGGTCATATCGACCCCAGCGGTGAGCCGTGGGCTCTCGATTCCTGGGCGTGCAGCGACGTCACGACGGTCAACACGGATCCAAGCGTAGCGCCCTCGCGCTGTTGGGCAGGCTTCGTAGGCGTGAACAGATCAATGTGGCCTTCCCCAGTGAGAACGGGATCGGGCGCGCGTGGCCGCGCCCAGTTGGCGTGCGAGGGCGGGATTGCCAGGATCCGGACCTCCTCAGACCTGACCACCTGCCAGCCGCCCTCATGGACCTTCCAGTGATGCCGGTGGCAAAGCTGGACCAGATTCTCGAGCTTGGTCTCCCCGCCGTGCCCCCAGGCGGAGGACGTGCCCGATGCTTTGAGTTCGGCGCTCGAGGCTGATCGGCGATGCGGTCGCACCGGGCCGAGCGGGCAGATGTGGTGGTGGAGTCAGAGCACACGATTCCGCGATATGTAAGCGGTCCTCGACGACCAGGCCGTTAGTCGGTCTCCCGTGCTGCGGTGGCATACGCGAGCCGAACGGTCGACTGGGACAAGCTGGATCCGCATACCTCCGCTTGCACCATCGCTGCTCGACGTTCAGGGCTGCGGCGTCCTCTCAGTGGCAAAGATCCTTCGTGAGAACGCACGCGTGCAGCGCTTCCGATCCAGCGACGCATTCGCGCGCCACAACAGGACAGCGCCGCTTCCAATCTGGTCGGCGAATTGCGTTCGCCACGGTTTGCGCGCGCACGCCGATCACGGGATGAGTCACGTCGTACCTCTGCCGACTCGGCGGTCGAAGTCGTTTGGTTTCCCTCATGCATCCTCCTCATGCGTCCGCTGTTGTTTACGTTCACCGGCCGATTCACCATGTCGTTCACCACATCGTTCGCCCTGCCGTTCACCACAGTCGTTCACGACACCCGCTGGGGTTGGCACCCACCCTTCGCCGCGCGCGCACGCGCGCCGGAAAACAGTCAGCGGTCACGCCGGCCGACCGGATGCGTTCGCTCTGGATCGGCGACCCGCTGCCGACATCGTTAGGCCGTGACGAGCACCGCGATCTCCGCGTCGAGCTCGCGGATCCGCGCAGCGGTCTCGCTGCATCGGCTGACAAGCTCCCGAACCAGGCGAGCGCGCCAAAACGCTCGTTCGACGCTCGGTGGTAGGATTCGCTGACATCGGGGCAGGGACACGCCGGGCAGCGGGCTCGGCGGAGGGCAGGGGGTATGCGGACAGTGAAGACTGCGATCCAGGTGGCACTGGTCGTCGGCGCGACCGCGGCGTCGGTGCCCTCGATTGGCGCCGGGGCAGCCCCGAGCTTCCTGAGCGCTCCCAGCTACTCGAGGACCCTCGTAGGACCGGGACTGGCCTCGATGTACCCCGTCGACGTAGCCGATGACTCGCAGTACTACTTCGTCATCGACGCCGGTAGGTACCGGCTCCTCGCCGTCAACCGGTCGACGGACAACATCGACTTCCAGACCGGTGGTCTGCAGGGCAGTGGCCCCGGACAGTTCGGCGATGCCCGCGCCATCTACTACGACACGCCCAACAACCTGGTCCTCGTCGCTGATACGCCGAACAATCGCGTTGAGGTCTTCTCGTTCTCATCGACGAGCGGTTTCACGTACCTGGAGTCCTTCGGCGGCAAGGGCAGCGGCAACGGGCAGTTCAATCAGGCCTACGGGGTGGCGGTCGACCCGGTGAACAACTGGGTCTACGCCGTCGATGGCGCGGGGCGCGTCGAGAAGTTCCTCCTCAACCCGTCGGTGAGCCCGCCCACCGTCGCGTACAGCCTCCAGTTCGGCAACGGCACACTGGTGCAACCGCGTCAGGTGGCGGTCGCACCCAACGGCGACGTGTTCGTGACCAACCGAGAGAGCGCGCTGAAGAAATCCCCACACGACATGTGCTACGTCTACACGAGCTCGGGGACGCTGCTCTTTCACTTCGGCAGCGGCGGCACCGGCAACGGGCAGTTCACCAACGACCCGCGTGGCATCTCCATCAGCGCCGACGGCACCCTCGCCTTCGCCACGGATTCGGGCGGCAAGCGGGTCGAGGCATTCACCCTGACCCAGAGCGGCGGGCACTACTCCAGCGCAGCGTGGTCGTATTCGATTCCGTCGGGGACCGGCAATGCGGCCCTCGTTGGCCCACGCGGGCTGACCACCACCTCCAACAACCACCTCATGGTTACCGACGAATGGGGCTTCAACCTCCACGAGTACAGCTTCACTCCGGGTACGACGACCTACACCTCGACGTACAACAGCACCCCGGCACCGCCGCCGGTGCCCGGGGTCGACTCGCCGCGGGGCGTCCAGGTCGCCTCCAACGGCCAGATTTACATCATGGACTACTGGAATCAGCGCGTCGAATACACGAACGCAGACGGCACCGGGGCGCAGACCTTCGGTTTCCGGGGAGACCCGTCACAGAACGGCGCGATCAACTTCGCCTGGGGCATCGCCCTGCAGCCGGGCACCGGCGACGTGTTCGTTGCCAACCGCGAGAGCGATCAGGTCGAGTCCTTCAGTCCGAGCGGCACGGCGATTGCCATCTACGGCAAGAAGGGCACGGCGCTCGGCGACTTCAGCTTCCCGCAGGGGATCGCGTTCGACCCCACCAACGGCACCCTCCTCGTCGACGACTCCGGCAACGACCGCATCGAGCGCTGCACGCTGTCCTCCGGTGACACCAGCTTGACGTGCACCACGAGCTACGGGACCAAGGATAGCGGCTCGAAGCCGTTCCCGGCCGGCGAGCTCAACGTGCCGACCGGCATCGCCGTCGCGCCCGACGGGACGATCTGGGTCGCCGACACGCTCAACAACCGCGTCCAGAGCATATCGACGTCAGGTACGTGGACTGCGATCGCCAGCGTGAGCGGGATCAGCCCGAAGACGTTCAACGTTCCTTGGGGGGTCACCGTCGCGCCGGACGGCAGCGTCTGGATCTCCGACACCGGCAACAACCGGATCGTGTCGATGCAGACGAACGGGACCCCCGTCTTCAGCGCGAACGAGGCGAGCATGGGAATCCCCACGGTCCCCGCGGACTCGGTCATCTTCCCCTTCGCGCTGACGTTCGACAGCAGCAACCACGTGTACCTCAGCGACATCTGGAACGACCGCGTCGTCGTGCTGACCACGTCGTGAGGAGAGCGCAGCTCCGCTGACTAGGAGGGTTTCCTGACATGAAGGCTCACACTTGGCAGCGCGGCCGGCGGCGCGCGGTTGCGACGTCGACAGTCCTTGCCGGGCTGGCGGCCTCACTGGCGGCGGGATCCGCCATCGCCGGCGTGCACGCGGCAGGCGGGTTCACCGCGCCCACGTGGGCGCTCAAGATCGGCGTCCCTGGCAGCGCCTTCGTCTACCCCTGGGGCATGGCCTGGGACCCGAGCAGCGGCACGATCCTGACCAGCGACTACAACAACTACCAGGTCCGCCGCTTCACCACCTCGGGGTCCCCGGACGGCGTCTACAGCTCGAGGGCGGCGCTTGGCGGCCAGCAGCCCTATGCGATCGCCGTCGACCCGGCCACCGACGACTTCGTGGTGGACGACCTTCTGGGCTACCTCAGGTACAGCCCCACAGGCACCCTGATTCGCTCGGCGAGCACCGCGGCTCACGGCGCCTTCTACGCACCGTGGCTCGCCGTGAGCCCGACGAACGAGGACGTCTACGTCGTGCAGTCCACGGGCCTCAACAAGTCCGGCGCCAACGAAGTCCTCATCTTCGACAAGAACGACAACTACCTGAGCACGTTCGGGACCACGGGCAAGAGCTGCAGCAGCGGCCAGTTCGGCCTTATCCGGGGCGTCGACGTCGACGGCGCGGGTGACGTGTACATCAACGACGTGAGCAACCACTGCGTCGAGGTGTTCAGCAGTACGGGGACGTTTAAGCGCTTCTTCAGCACCAAGACGCTCAGCAGCAACACCCGCGGCCTGAAGATCGACCGCGCCAACAACGTCCTCTACATCGCCGACGCGGCCAAGCAATACATCGCCGCCTACAACAGCACCACGGGGACACTCCAGGGCACAATCGGCACCCCGGGGACCGATTGCGGCGGGGGCGGGCAGCTCGACGGCCCGCGTGACACTGCCATCGGACCAACCGGGACCGTGTACGTCAGCGACTACACCTGCTTCGCGATCAGCGAGTACAACCCGCTGTTCGACAGCGGCGACCCGGGCGGGTTCCTCCAGCAGGTCCCCGACCCGCCCATCGCGCCGCCCGCCGGCGGCCTCAACGACGCGGTCGGCGTCGCCGCCTCGCCCGACGGCAGCAGCGTCTTTGTGAGCGACAGCTTCAATCAGCGGATCCAGGAGTTCCAAGGCCCGAGCGGCGCGTCGCCTGCGGCCTTCGTCCAGATGTGGGGCACGCGGCAGCCCGTGCTCGCCGACTACTGCGCCATGGACTACCCGCGCGGCGTCGCCGTCGACCCTGTGAACGGCAACCTCTGGGTCAACGACACGCGGTCGGCCTACATCAAGGCGTACACCCCGGCCGGCAACGGCAACGGCCCGCTGGGGTGCGCGTTTCCCTCCAGCGCGCCCGTCAGCCAGTATGCGGAGTTCGGCGGTCAGGTGCAGACCGGGGGGTGCATCAGCTGCTCGCCAGGCAAGTTCTTCTACGCCCGGGGCATCTTCGTGGGCGGCCCCAGCGACTCCGTCTACGTGCCGGACAGCGCCAACGGCCGGCTCCAGGTGCTTACCCAGTCGGGCGCTGAGCTCTCCGGCTTCCCCGTGGCCTGCGGCACCACGGTCGGCAACCCGGCGGGGTTCAACGGCTGCACGGGCGTGACCGCCGATCCGACGTCGGGCGACATCTACGCGGCATCGGTCAACCAGGGGGTGGTCGACGTCTTCAGTTCCACGGGGAGCTTGCTGCGCACCATCGGCAGAGGCAAGCTGAGCCAGCCCTTCGACACCGCGCTGTCGCCCGACGGCAGCATCCTCTACGTGACCGATGTCAAGAACAACCGGGTCAGCGAGTTCACCCCGTCGACCGGTGCCTTCCTGGGGAGCTGGGGGACCAAGGGCACGGCGAACGGGCAGTTCATCCAGCCGATGGGCATCTCCGTCGATGCCGCCGGCCGCATCTACGTCAACGACTATGGCAACAACCGGATCGAGGTGTTCACCCCTTGACCGCGCCGCATGGGACCGCGCCGCGGCGCGCGGTCCCGCCACCGCGGCCGACGGAGCGCCCTGCGAGGAGGATCTCATGACGCTCCGGCGCTTTCCGGTCCGCGCCGCCGTGGCTCTCGCGGTCGCCCTGGCGCTCGACGCTGCGAGCGTCGTGAGCGGAGGTGCGAAGGCGCCACCACCCACAGGCTGCTTCCCGACGGCATGCATTCCTGGCACCACGGTCGGGCTCAGTGACAGCAAGGGCAATCCGGTCCCGGCGGCCGCGGGCCTCTACGCATGGGGAGCGGCCACGGAGCCCGACGGGTCCATCCTCGTTGGGGACTACTGGAACTACCGCATCGTCCACTACAACGCGAGCGGGTCCCAGGCAAGCCCATTCGTGTTCACCAAGAGCAAGGTGGGTTTCGGGACCGACACCAACCAGCAGCCCTTCGGCATCTGCGTCGACAACAGCCGCGGCACCTTCCAGGGGTACGTGTACATGACCGAGGGCAGCCTCTACAACGTGATCCAGTACGATCCCAGCGGGAACTGGGTGACCAACTGGGGGACCACCCACGCGGCGCACTCCGCGCCCTTCCAGTACCCGTCGCAGTGCGCTGTCGGCTCCAACGGGCTCGTCTACATCTCCAACCAATGGGGCACTCCGAACAAGAGCCTGCAGGGTGTCGTCATCCTCAATCCGAGCACCGGGACCACGACGGTCGTCCAGGGACCGACGTCTCCAAAGGGCTACACGTTCGTCCAGCCTCGAGGCCTTGCCTTCGACAGCGCGGGCAACATCTGGATCGCAAACCAGGGCCAGCACAAGATCGACATCTACACCGCCGGCTGCCTGCAGAATCCCTGGCCGAGCTCCGGTTGCCTGCCGCTCACGAGGATCGCTCCGCCCGGCGGAGTCACCTCGACGTTCGACATGCGCGGCCTGGCCATCGACACCGTCAACAAGGTCGCCTTCGTCGCCAACGGTCAGGGCTGCGTGGTGCAGGAGTTCAATGCCGACCCGAGCAGCTCGAGCTTCGGCTCGTTCATCGCGAACTTCAACGGTACCCCCGTCGGTGGCCGCGATTGCGGCACCGGAAATGGAGAGTTCGAAGACGGGGCGCGCAACATTGCCGTGGACATGAACCATCACGTCTGGGTGGGCGATCTCGGCAACTTTCGCGCCCAGGTCTTCGACGAGAGCGGCAACTTCCTTTCCGCGGTTCCCAATCCGCCGGCCCCGCCGCCCACCGGAGGCTTCAACGGCCCGCGCGGCGCGGCGTTCGACTCCGCCGGTGACATGTACGTCAGCGACATGTACAACGAGCGGGTCGAGGAGTTCGCGCCCAATGGCAGCGGTGGCTACGTCTTCGACCGCGTCTGGGGGGAGCGCGGCGACTCGCCGGCAACGTTCAACTACCCGCGGCTGATGTGCATCGACCCGGCGAGCGGCGATCTCGTTGTCGCCAACACCGACTCCAACATTATCGTCGCGTGGAAGGTGAGCGTTAATCCTCCGAGTGTCGACTGGTCGTCGAGCACGGGCAGCCCACCCGCCGGGACGCTCGCCGACCCGTACGGTGTGGCGTGCGCATCCGACGGCACCATCTACGTCGCCAACAGCAACGCGAAGGACGTCGCGGTATTCGACAGCACGGGTAACCAGCTGGGCGCGATGGGCAGCAGCAACAGCCTCGGGTTCACCCGGGGCATCTGGGTCGACAGCGCCGACGGGTCGGTGTGGGTCGACTGCGACGCGACCGGGAAAGTCTTCCACTTCGCGCCGTGGTCTGCCGGAGGCACCCTGCTCGGGTCGTTCGACGTGAACACGTCGATTGCGGCGGCCGGGGTCTTCGGCATCGCAGGGGACGCCGGCTACCTGTACATCGCGCTCAGCAGCGTCAACGAGGTCGCCCAGTACACGCGCGCGGGGGCGCTCGTGGGGACGTTCGGCGGGTACGGCGTCACCGTCGGCAAGATGCGGACGCCGCAGGGCCTCGCGTTCGGGCCGGCCGGCCGGCTGTACGTCGTGGAGGAGAACACGAACCGCGTGAGCCAGTGGAGCGTGCCCTGAGCATTCCCGGCTGAGGACGTTCGGGCGCCGCGCCCGTGCTGCTGCGAGTCGCGGGCGCAGGCGCTTGGCCCGCACACGATCGTGTTTGGCGCAAATGACAGACGCCTTTTGCCTGATGCAGCAACGACTTTTCGGCCCGGATTGGTTGCCAGAGCCGCAAGGGTTCCGTCGCTCACATCGTTTCCCAAGTTGTCAGTTACAGCAGGCGGCGAGGCCGTCCGACGAGGGATGCGGGAGCCGGTCTCTACGCCAGCGTGTATACGAGGATGCGGTCGTTGTACGTATCTGCGATGTACAGCTTGCCGCCCGGGCCGAACGCGACATTCTCGGGGTCGAACAGGGACGTCGGGCCGCCGCCGGTGACGTCGCTGCCGGTGATAACCGCGGCTTGGCTGCCGTCCGATTCGTTGATGATCACCACGCGGTTGTTGTTGCGATCGGCGACGGCGAGGAGCCCGGATCCGTTCGAGGCCACGCCGTATGGCCCGCTGAACGAATCGGTGAAGGTGGCGACCTGCGAGACGACGCGGCCGGTGCTCACGCTGAGCTCGACCACGCGCTTGTTCGCGCTGTCCGCGACGAACAGGTTGCCCGTCGTCGAATCGATGGCGACGCCGGCGGGTGTCGAGAAGTGACCGGTTCCGGTGCCCTTGGTGCCGTAGGTGCTCACGGCCGCCTCGGTCGCCAGCTTCCACGATTCGACCCGGTTGTTCTTGGTGTCAGCGATCCAGGCATAGCCACCGCCGATGGCGATCGAGTACGGATAGTCGTCGTCACCCAGCGGGGTTCCCACCTTCCCGAACTTGGCGAGGCCGTTGCATCCCGAGGATTGCGGCTGCAGGATCTGCAGGTCGCTCTGCTTAGTGTCGGCGATCCAGTAGTTGCCTGTGGACGGATCGACGGCCACACCCCGTGGCCAGTTGAAGTCGCCAGCGCTGCTGAAGCCACGCTGCCCGCACATGTTGATGATGTGCCCCGAGGAGTTCATGACCACGACACGCTGGTTGACCGTGTCCATGGAGATCACGTCGCCCGAGGAGTCGAAAGAGATGCCACGCACCTGGTTGTAGACCGAGGGGTCGGTGTCGCCGGGCGGGACGACAGGGTTGGGGATCGTCTGAATGTACGTGTAGCCGGAGGAGCGGCGAGTGAACTCCTCCACCCGGTTGCCCCAGAGGTCAGCGCCCCACACGTTGCCCGATGCGTCCACCGCGACGCGGCGCAGCTGCGTGAACGTTCCGGTCACGGTGTTAGGGCCGGGCGATCCCATCTGGGCAACGAAGGTCCCGGTCGGGGTGAACTCCTGGATGCAGTCGTCGTTGGAGTCGGCGACGTAGATCGCCTCGCCCGGGGAGCCGCCGTTGATGAACGGGTCGGTGCCCACGGCGACGCCGTAGGGGTTGGCGAACTTGCCGCTGCCGTTGCCGTTGCAGACCCCGCCGGTGCTGTTCTTGCCGTGCGTGCCCCAGGTCCGTATGCACGTGGTGCCGCTCGCGTTGAACTCCAAGATGTCGTTGCTCTCGTAGTTCGCCACGTACACGTTGCCCGACGAGTCGGCGGCGGCGTCACGCATGCGGTTGAGCGTGCAGGGCGACTTCGACACGATCTTCGCCGGCGATGCCGGTGCCCCGGAGGTGGTGAACACGTCGATCTCGCTCTTGGTGCCATTGGCCACGTAGACCAGTTGGCCCGCGGGCGTCGAGCTCACGGTGATGCCGATGGGCGCCCCGCCGCTCGGGAGCTTGAACGGCGTGATGAGGCACTTGCCTGTGGCGCCGTTGAGCACGACGACGCGGCCGTTCCCGTTGTCGGCGACATAAACGTTGCCCGACGAGTCCACGCCGACGTCGCGGGGCTGCTCGAACTGCGGCAAGCCCGGAGTGGCCCCGCACGGAGCGCCGCTTCCCTCGTTGGCGACGTTGGGAGCGTTGGTCTGCCACACCAATGACCCGGTGCTGGTGTACTCGGCGATCCGGTCGTTGCCCGTGTCGGCGACGACGATGTTCCCGCTGGGCGCGATCTCCATGCCCGACGGGTACATCCCGGCGTGTCCTGGACCACCGAGGGTCGCCGAGTAGGTTGCGGTGACCGTGGCGCCGGCGGTCCCGGCAGCGTTCGCGGGGAGGGCCGACAGCATCGCGGGAATGATGGCGGCGGCGCCGAGAACGATCCCGGCACGCGACCCCAAGCTCGACCGAAGCGCAGACGTCCTTTCCTGGCCCATGCGTCCCCTTCGACCCTCTCCGGCTCATGCGCAGCTGGTCACATCCGCCGCTTTCGGATCATAGCATTCCGGCCCATTCGCTTCAAACGCTGCGGATCGCCACGGCAAGCTGCACGGGTGCGTGTCGGTGCGCGCGACGAACGACTCGCCGGAGGCTCTGGTGGATCTGACGATGGCGATACCTCGAACAGCTCGCCATCCACGTTGACGTCGGGTCGGGGAGAGCGACCGGCAACGCCCCGACCGGGTTGCCCTCATACCTTTCCGGCGCGGTACCTTGGCCGTATGCGTGTACTGATGGTGGAGGACGACGTCACCCTGGCCAACGAGGTGAGCCGTGCACTGGTGGAATACGGGATCGGCGTGGACTGCGTGGAGACCGGGCCTGAGGCCATCGTCGCCGCGACAACGGCTGCTTTCGATGTCGTCCTCATCGACGTGATGCTCCCATCGACCATGGATGGGTTCGCGGTGTGCCGTGAACTCAGGCATCGAAGGATAGGCGCCGGCATCATCATGCTGACTGGGCGTGATGCCGTACGTGACCGTGTGACGGGGCTGGAGGCGGGAGCGGACGACTACCTGATCAAGCCTTTCGCGTTTCAGGAACTCCTCGCGCGGATTCGGGCACTCGTGCGGCGCAATCTGCCGGATCGCGGTTCAGTGCTCCGCCTCGGAAACATAGCGATCGATACTCGGGCGCACAGCGTGACCGTCTCCGGTCAGTCGCTCTCACTCACCAGCAAGGAGCACGCCATCTTGGAATTGTTCGTGCACCACAGCGGGCAGCTCCTGAGCGCCGGGCAGGTGCACGACCACACCTGGACGTACGACTACTCGCCGCGATCAAATCTCGTCCAGGTGTACATCGCGCGGCTGCGCCGAAAGCTGGAGGCGGCAGCCGCTGATCACACCGTCACGACCACACGAGGGAGTGGCTACCGGCTGGAGCCGATCCGGTCTGATGGATAAGGGTTCGACTCCGACGCACGGGTCGCGAGCCGCTACCTACCCGGCCAGACGATGGGCGCGGCGCTTGCTGAGCAGGCCGCAGCAGCTCAGCGGGCTTCGCCAGGTCGCCCCTGTATTCACCGTCTGCATAGCGGGCCTGGCGCTGGTGTTGATCGGAGAGACCGCGGTTCTTCCCGGCGTCACTCTCGGTAGCTATGCGCTTTTGGCGGTGCTGGTTGGGACCTGGACACTGCCGACACTATGGGCGACCACGGTGGTCGTTACTGCAGTAGCGGTGGTAAGCGCGGCGGTTGGCTATGGGTCCGTAGATCGCGTGACTGGGGGTTTCCAACTCACCGCCGTTGTGATCGTGGCAGTCGTCGGGCGCCTCGCCGTCATTGCTCTTCAGCGATCAGAACACCGGCGAAGTGAGTTGCATGAACAGTTGTTGACTGTCGAACGGAAGAGGGCCGACGAGACGTCAGCCCAGCTTGCCGAGAATGAAGTCCTCAGTGCCAAGCTGAATGAGGCTGTGGATGCCCTCGGCGCCCAGGCAGACGAATTGCGTCGGCTCAATTCGCGGCTCGTGGAGTTCACGGCTGATGCCGCGCATGAGTTGCGTGCCCCGCTCGCGATCATGCGAACCGTGGCAGATCGAGCTCTAGACCGCCCGCGGCGTGCCAACGAGTACCGGGAGAGCCTCACCACCCTCCAGCGGGAGGTTGTCCGTCTCACTGAGCTTGCGGAGGCTCTCCTCATGCTGGCTCGCGCCGACGAGGGGCAACTCGCTCTTCAGGCGGACGCCGTCGACGTTGCCGATTTTCTTGCCGATATCGCAGCCCGCTGGCAGTCCCTGATCGAGACGCGGGACCTGACACTCGAGTTGGACTTGCCTGATCAAGGACGGGTTCACGCAGATCAACTCCTCCTCACACGGCTATTTGACAATCTCATGGACAACGCCTGCCGGTATGCGCCGTCCGGCGGCGCAATTTGCCTCTCCGCGAACTCCGATCCATGGGGATGGCACCTGAGCGTCTCGAACACTGGATCGGGAATCGCTCCTGAGTTGCACGACGAGATCTTCGAGCGGTTCAAACGGGGTGACCCCTCTCGCACGCGCGAAACCGGTGGCGCTGGTCTCGGTTTGGCGCTCTGCCAGACGATTGCTCGACTGCATGGCGGTGCGGTGCGCCTCGAGCAGCCGTCTCATGTCACCAAATTCACGGTCGATCTGCCCTGACAGCTCGACCGTTCGTTACAGACGCTTAATGTGGTGTTCAGGTTGCGGTCCGATCATATGTTCTAGTCGCTTCGTGCGACGAGTCGATTTCGGCCGTAGCTCGGGTGGCTTACGGCTTCCTAGCGACGAGAGAACCGGGGATCAAGAAGATGGGGAAGGCGAAGTCGGATCGTAAATGTGACGGCTGGGGTCGACCTTCGGGCACGGCGGCCTGTCAGTTGCTAATTCTCCCCGAGCGGGTGGCACCTGCCACCCGCTCTCTTCTGTCGCGAGGCTGGCTACGATGAATCTCCAACGAGTGGTGCTCGTGCGCAGTCGGGTCATCGCCTGCTTGGTGCCAGGTGTGTTCCTCATCGCTGGGCTCGGAGCCTCGGTGGCGCCGGCCGGTTCAACACCCACCGGCTGCAAACCTACTGCCTGCACGCCCGGGGCCACGATTGGGCTGATCAGCAGCCAAGGTAAGCCGATCCCGGCGGCCGCTGGACTGTATGGGTGGGGGGCGGCCACCATGCCCGATGGCTCCGTTCTCGTCGGCGACTACTGGAACTATCGCATCGTTCACTACAACGCCGATGGAACGCCGGCTACGCCGTTTGTCTTCACCCAGAGCAAGTTTGGCTTCGGACCGAACACCAACCAGGCGCCCTTCGGGATCTGCGTCGATAACAGCGGCGGTCCGTTCCAGGGCTACGTGTATATGACTGAGGGGAGCCTCTACAACGTCAATCAATATAACCCCAGCGGCACTTGGGTCACCAGCTGGGGCACCAACAAGGCGGTCCATTCGGTGGCCTTTGACTACCCCTCACAGTGCGTGGTCGGCCCCACAGGACTCGTGTACATCGCCAACCAGTGGGGCAACAAGCACAAGCCGGCCGAACCTGACCTGGTCGTCCTCAATCCTCAGAACAATGCCGCCACCTTCGTCTCCCCGACGAATACGCAATACGCTTTCGTATCGACGAGAAGCATGGCGTTCGATAGCGCCGGTAACATCTGGATCGCCAATCAGGGCCACCATCGCATTGACGTCTACACCCCGAGCTGCCTGACGAGCCCGTGGCCGACCACCGGGTGCCTCCCCATCAAGGAGGTCACTCCCCCGGGGGGAGTCTCGACCACGTTCGACATGCGCGGCCTCGCCATTGACACGAGCGCAAACCTGGCGTTCGTTAGCAATGGACAGAACTGTTTAGTCCAGGCTTTCGACGCCAATCCGAGCAGCCCGAACTTCGGCATGTTCGTCACGAACTTCAATGGCGTGCCCGCGGGCGGGAGTGATTGCGGGACCGGGAACGGGCAATTCGAGGACGGTGCGCGAGACATCGCCGTGAGCAGTCAGCACCAGGTTTGGGTCGGCGACCTCGGCTACTTCCGCGCTCAGGTGTTCGACGAATCTGGCACGTACAAATTCACAGTTCCGGCCTCGCCGAACCCGGACCTGCCGCCGACCGGAGGGTTCAACGGTCCGCGAGGAGTGGCCTTCGATAGCGCAGGCGATATGTATGTCAGTGACACGTTCAATGAGCGGATCGAGGAGTTCACACCCAATGGCAGCGGCGGTTACGTCTACGGCCGCGAGTGGGGGTTGCGTGGTGACACCGCGACCACGATGAACTACCCTCGCCTGCTCTGCGTCGATCCTCAGACGGGCAATTTGATCGTTGCCAATACCGACTCGAGCACCGCGGTCGCCTGGAACGTGAGCGTCGACCCGCCGAGGGAGGTCTGGGCTTACGCCGCTTTGAAGACGCCCTACGGGCTCGCCTGTTCCTCCGATGGCACGATCTACGTGGCCGACAGCAACGACACCGACGTCGTCGCCTTGACCAGCGCCGGGGGCCTGCTGGGGACCATGGGGAGTGCCCAGAGCATGGGATTCGTACGCGGCATCTGGGTGGACAGCACCGACGGCTCAGTGTGGATCGACACCAGTGCCACTGGGAAGATCTATCACTTCGCGGCGTGGTCTGGAGGCGGCGGGTTCCTGGGTTCCTTCGATGTCAACTCATCGATTCCGAGTGCTGGGGTGTTCGGAATCAGCGGCAACGCCGGATACCTCTACATCGCACTCTCCAGCAGCAATCAAGTAGCCGAATACACGAGAAGCGGCGTCCTGGAAGGAACGTTCGGGGGCGCTGGGACCAAGGTGGGTCAGATGCGCACGCCGCAGGGGCTCGCGTTCGGTCCCGATGGGAACCTCTACGTCGTCGAGGAGAACAACAACCGTGTCAGCCAATGGTCGGTCCCACCAACGAAGGCTAGCGTGGCGTCGTATGTCGCCACTCTAGGTGGCCCCGGACATGCCGCCATGTATCCGTCGGGAGCCGAGATCGTGCCCGTCGGCGCCCCGAACGCCGGCGACGTCGTGGTCGCCGATACCGGCAACGATCGCGTCGCCGAGTACACTCCGAGCGGGACGCTCGTATGGGAGACGAACCCGTCCCAAGTCGCGAACGAAGGCAACCTGGCTCCCTGCAGCACTAATCCCGGCTATCCGCAGTTTCAGCAGCCGCGCGATGTCGGTGTCGATTCCTTCGGGAACGTGTACGTCGCGGACAACGGCAACGGACGCATCGTGGTCTTGAATGGGGCCAATGGAAGATGCTTGCTCCCGCCCTTCACCCTCCACGGAGGAGCCGCCATCGGGATCACAGTGAACTCGACTCCATCGGGGGAACGAGTCTATGCGGCGAATGCCCCTAAGAACGACATCGTAGTCTATGACACGTCGGGCAACCTGGTCCAGACGATCACCTCGAGCGGCGCGTGCGCCATCAATCGGGCACGGGACGCCGCCGCCGACCCGTCGGGCGATGTCTACGTGGCGAACTACGAGAGCAACAACATCCTCGAGTTCGGTCCGACGGGGAGCTGCATCACTACGTTCGGAACCAACGGCAGCGCCAACGGGCAGTTCAAGAACCCCTATGGCTTAGCCGTCGGCACTGACCCCTATATAAACAGCGGAAGCCCCGGCGAAGCAATCTACGTGGCCGACTCCAACAATGAACGTATCCAGGAGTTCACCCCCACCGGCACGTGGGTCGCCACCATCGGTTCGGCTGGGCCCAATACGCAGTCAGGCACCTTCACCCAGCTCCGTCGCGTTGCGGTCGACGCGCACGGGAACATTTATGGAGCCGACCTCTGGGGCGAGCGTGTTGAGGAGTGGACGCGCTCCATGTCAGGCTATGCATACGCCGCGACATTGCCCAACCCCTTTGTAGGCCCCGGGGACAGCTCAGGCTCACTCTATAACCAGGTACGGGGCATCGCGTTCGACGGATCCGGTGACTTGGTGTCCATCGATACCGTGAACCAGCGATTGGTAGTGACGAGCTCAGCCGGCAGTCTGCTCGGCGAGTGCGGTGCTCGTGGGTTTAGTACGAGCTCGACCGGACAACCGGGATTCAACTGGCCACGCGGCGTTGCTATCGACCCGACGACCGGCGACTACTGGGTCGCCGATACCAAGCAGAGCGACGTGCAGGTCATTGAGCCTAACAACGCGAGCAGTCCTTGCGCTGTCG
This sequence comes from Candidatus Dormibacteria bacterium, assembly GCA_044450385.1. Classification (GTDB taxonomy): domain Bacteria; phylum Chloroflexota; class Dormibacteria; order Aeolococcales; family Aeolococcaceae; genus Palsa-851. Next base: position 1,090 of record JBIOIZ010000012.1, on the reverse strand, counting down.
TGGCCCGGCTCGGCAAACTTGGTTCTGCCCTCGGTGCCGACAACTATCCGGACTCGATCGCCGTCGATGCAGGGTATGCGTGGATGGCTGATACGAAGAATCATCGAATCGAGTCCTGGAACTTGACCACGCGGGCCGCGGTGAGTACCTACACGGTCACAGGGAGCCTGGCGTCGGCGCCCACAGCGGTTTCCGTCGACCCCACCACGGGCAATCTCTTCGTCGCCGACAGCGCCAACGACCAAGTGCTCGTCTTGAGTGTCGCAAGCGGGAGTGTCACCGGTACTGTTCGTACGTTCACGGGCGGATTCAGCACGCCGTTCGGCGTCGCCGCGAACGGCACCTACGTCGCGGTCGCAGATCGTGACAACAACCGGGTCGTCGTACTCGAGGAGTCGAGCGGAAGCGTGGTCGCGACCATCACGGGGAGCGATGTCACCGGCGGCGGCCCTACGCAGCTCTACCATCCCGAGAACGTTGTGTACGGCCCCAATGGAAATCTCTACGTCGCCGACACGTACAACGACCGCATCCTCGAGTACTCCCTCTCCTGACCGATGGGCAGCCGCGACGGAGCACACGGATGGTGACAAACATGGACCGGACCCGGGCTCCTTCGGCCTGACCATGATCGGCATCATCGTTATCAACATCGATCCGGTCATCCACGTAGGACCACTCTCCATCCACTGGTACGGCGTCATGTACGCGATCGCGTTCTGTGTGGCATATCGATGCGCGGTTGTGCCTCTGGTGCGGCGGGCCGGCGTCCCTTCCGAGACTGTTGCCAAGATGACCATGTGGACAATCGTCGTCGGCCTGATCGGCGGGCGCCTCTACTACGTGATTCAGCAACCCGATCTGTTCTCGCACTTCCTGCCGAATCCAATTCACATCTTTGCGTTCTGGGAAGGCGGCATGGCGTTCTTTGGCGCGATTATCGCGGGCTTCATCACGCTCGCCATCTGTGTTGTAGGTGATCACGAAATCTAGGCACTCCTGATCACGAATCTTCGCCAGGTGCCCAGGCGCCGATGGCTTGAAGAAACGAAGTCCCCCGAACAAGCTCGTGGTGTTCAACGCCGGAGCT
>JBIOIZ010000011.1:0-54528 GCA_044450385.1 Candidatus Dormibacteria bacterium | reverse complement strand
CGGCGATGTCCACCTCTCGCCGGGCAACGATCTCCAGGACCACCTGGAGCGCCACCCCGGCGACTTCCTGCCCGTGACCAATCTCTCCGCCCTCTGGATCACAGCGATCACCAACGAGACCCACGCGGTCCAGCGCTCGTTTGCGCTGCTGAACCCGGCGTCGATTCTGTCCTTCTCCCTCCGCTGATACGTTCGGGCGGCTGACCGGCCGAACTAGACGGCGGCGAGGACTTCCTCGCGCATCTGCCGGGTCTGGGCGGAGGCGCGGGCGAACCCGATCGCCATGCAGACGACGGCGATGAATGCGAAGCCCATGCTGATGAACTCGTTGATCGCACGCTGTCCGATGCCCAGCGTGGCCAGCCCCGTGCCGCCAAGGAACGTCTTCTCGGCGGGAGCACCCCAGACCGTCCCGATGAACGCCATGAGCATCCACAGGACGGCAATGAAGTGCCAGATGGCCGCGGTTCGTACCATGCCGTTGCGGGGCTTGGCGGTGAAGTAGAACGCGACCATCGCGATCACGATCAGCACCACGTACGCGTTGAAGATCACGAACACGATGAAGAAGGAGATGATCTGAGCAGTGGTCAGCCCGGTGAACCCGCTGATCGAAAACGGGAATGGGTTGTTGACCGCGACCAGGCTCCCGAGCATCTCGATGGGGAAATGTACATCAGTCGATCGGTGACGTAACCCCGCGCCCTCGCCTAAGCTTCTGTCGAGATGGCGATCCTTCACGCCCCCACGCCCGCGCCCGCGGGAGTCCCCTCGGGAAGCACCCGGACCGCAGCCATCCTGGGAATCGCATCGTACGTACCCGACGAGATCATCACCAACGCCGACCTCGAGGCCCTGGTGGACACGTCCGACGCCTGGATCCTCGAACGAACGGGCATCCGCGAGCGCCGCAAGATCGCATCCGGGATGACCACATCGATGATGGCTGCCGAGGCTGGTCGCCGGGCGATGGCGGCTGCGGGCGTTGACAGCGTCGACGCCCTGATCGTCGCAACGGTATCTCCCGACTCGCCCCTCCCCTCCACGGCGTGTCTCGTGCAGCGCCGCCTGGGTTTGGGTGGCATCCCGGCGTTCGACATCGCGGCCGCGTGCGCCGGCTTCGTGTATGGGGTCGCCATCGGGCGTGGCCTGATCGTCTCGTCGGGCATGAGCCGCGTGCTGATCATCGCCGGCGACGCCCTGACGTCGCTCATCGACTACAAGGACCGTTCGACCTGCGTGCTCTTCGGTGACGGTGCGGGTGCGGCTGTGCTCGGCGTCTCCGATGACGGCGGTATCGAGGGCATCCAGTGGGGCGCCGACGGCGGCGAGGCCGACCTCATCTACTACGGTCCGAAAGCCGGCGATGAGGAGGGGACCGACGGCTTGCGCATGTATGGGAAGGGAACCTTCCGGCTCGGAGTCGAGCGGATGGCGGAGGCCGCGCGGGCCGTGTGCGCCGAGGCAGGCTGGTCGCTGGACGACGTCACCCTGCTCGTCCCGCACCAGGCCAATCTCCGCATCATCGAGGCGGTGGCGAAACGCCTGAACTTCCCGCTCGATCGGGTGGTGATCAACATCGATCGTTATGGCAATACCAGCGGTGCGTCGATCCCGATAGCTCTGGCCGAGGCCGCCGAGACCGGCAGGCTGCAGCACGGAGATCGGGTGGTCTGTATCGCGTTCGGATCCGGCGTCGTGTGGGGTGGTATCGCCCTGCGATGGACCGCGCCGACGCGGTGACGTCGCGGCGACAGGCGCCGCGAAACAGGCTTCAGGCGCCGGGACCCGAACTCCGGCCGACAGCGCCGACCACTCGGACCGTCGCGTGTCCTCGTTGCAAGCGCCGGTTCGTGGCGGAGCGATATGCGGCCGACCTCAACGTCTGTTCCGAATGCGGCCACCACGGTGTGGTCGGCGCGGCGCAGCGCATCGAGCAGCTCGCCGACCCGGACACCGCCGAGATACTCGTCATCGAGGTCGGTGATCGCGACCCGCTCGGGTTCGACGACGGCGTCCCGTATCCGCAGCGGGTGACGCGAGCCCGGGAGCGGACGGGTCTGCACGAGGCTTTCCTCATAGCCAGGGCCTCGCTCGCGGGGAATCCCGTGGTCCTCGCCTGCATGGACTTCGAGTTTCTCGGGGGATCGCTCGGGAGCGGTGCGGGCGAGATCTTCGCCCGGACATGCGAGGTGGCCGTCGCCGAGCGCCGAGCCCTGGTGGCGGTATGCACGTCAGGCGGCGCCAGGATGCAGGAGGGCATCGCCTCACTAGCGCAGATGGCTCGATGCTCGGCCGCCGTGGCCGAGATCATCGCGGCGCGCCTCCCCTACGTCAGCATCCTCGGCGATCCGTGCTTCGGCGGCGTCACCGCGTCGTTCGCCGTCCAGTCCGACGTGATCATCGCCGAACCAGGCGCCCGCATCGGGTTTGCCGGAGGCCGGGTCATCGAGCAGGCGACCCACGACAAGCTCCCTGACGGCTTCCAGACGGCCGAGTTTCTCCTCGCCCACGGGATGGTGGACGCGGTCGTCGAGCGGGGCCGCCTGCGCGACACCGTCGGGACGCTCATCCGTATCTACTCGGGGCGCGCGTGAGCTCCACAATCGAAACCACCGAGCGCGAACGCGCCGCCTTTGCGGCGGTCGAGCTCGCGCGTCACCCAGAGCGCCCGCGCGCGCTCCAGGTGATCGCGTCCATCACCGGGGGCTGGACAGAGCTCCGCGGCGACCGGCTCTTCGGTGACGACCGCGCTGTGGTCGGCGGCCCCGCACGGCTCGGGGGCCGTTCGGTGATGGTGATCGGTCAGGAGAAGGGCACGGACCCGATGACCCGCGCGCTCCACAACTTCGGCATGCCGCACCCCGAGGGCTATCGCAAGGCGGTGCGACTGATGCGCCAGGCCGAGAAGTTCTCGATGCCGGTGGTGTGCCTCGTCGACACCCCCGCGGCGCACGCCGGCATCGGGGCCGAGGAACGCGGCCAGGCGTGGGCGATCGCGGATGCGCTCCTGTGCATGCTCGGTCTGCGCACGCCGACTGTCAGCGTCGTGCTCAGCGAAGGTGGCTCGGGAGGTGCTCTGGCGCTCGCCCTCGCGGACCGCGTCCTCGCGCTCGAGAACGCGGTCTACACAGTCGCTCCTCCCGAGACGTGTGCCGCGATCCTCTATCGGGACGCCGGCCAGCGCGCCCGTGCAGCGGCGGCGCTGCGTCCCGGTGTCGAAACTGCCAACCGCATCGGGCTCGTCGATGAGCTGATCCCCGAGCCACCTCCCGGTGCGCACGCACACGCGCCGCTGGTCATCGCCGCAATCCGCGGCGCGGTGATCCGCAACCTCGATGACCTGAGCGAGCTCCCGATCGACGAGCTCGTCGAGCAGCGCCGGCAGCGCTACAGGGCTGCGGGCGGCTGATCGGCCCAGGCGGCGAGCAATGCCGCCTCACGCTCAGGATCCATGCCGACGCGCGAGCGGTTGGCGCGCACCGTCTGCTCCCAGCCGGGATGTTCGAGCAGCCACGACCACGTGTCCTGCACAGTGTTGCGCGCGGGACGGCAGGCGAGCCCGGAGCGCAGCGCCAGCGACGAGTCGCAGGTGTAGAACGCGGCCATGTCGCCGATCGGCGGCACCCAGATGGGGAGCTCCGTCCACGGTGCGACGTTGTTTGCCAGCAGGAATTCAGCGTCGACCCACGTGAACGAGGCGGTCGAGCCGGTGACCTCGCGACAGAGTGCGAGCACCTCCGACATGGTTGTGTGCCCGGGGCGGCTCAGCACGTTCACGGCACCGTTGAGCGCGGTGTCGATGGCGAACGCAGCGAGATCGCGTGCGTCGATGTATTGGATGGCGATGTCCCGCGGCCCGGGCGCAAGCACAGTGCCACCCGCGGCAACACGACGCAACCACCACGGCAGCCGGCCGATGTTCTCGCGTGGTCCAAGAATGAGGCCGGGCCGGGCGAAGACACTGCGCTGCGCGCCGAACACGCTTTCGATGGCCAGCTCGGCGCCGCGCTTGTCGGCTGCATAGTCGGTCGCGTCAGCATCACGACGGGCGTCGACAGTCGGTGAAGCCTCGCTCAGGACGCCCTCATGCTCGTCGGCATACACGGAGATGGTCGAGATGTAGACGTAGCGATCCGCGTGCTCTTCCAGTGTCCGCGCGGACTCGAGCACCACTCGCGGGGCCAGCGACCAGGCATCGACCACGACGTCCCAGTGCTCGTGAGTCAGCAGATCGAGATCGGCCGGGTTGGTGCGGTCGCCATGCACGGCGCGAACACCGCTCGGTGCGGCCCCGGTTTGACCGCGATGGAAGATCGTGACGTCATCGCCGCGCGCGCGTGCGGCGTCGACGAGCGCGGGCCCGACAAAATCGGTCCCGCCGAGAACCAGGACGTTACGCGGCATCGAGCTGTGGCACGTGTCCCGATGCAGCCTTGTCAGGTCTGCGCAGGAACAGCGCAGGAATCACACCAAGCAGCGTCAGGATCGTGATGAACGCGAAGGTGCGATCGAACGAGGTGCTCAGTGCGTCCGCCGCGTACGTCCGGCCGAACTTGGCAACCACCGGGGCGACCTTCGCGGTCGTGGTGGGCTGCCCGCCGTTCTGGATGAGCTTGGCGTACTGCCCCTGCAGCGTGCCGCAGAACTCGGCGGTGGTCAGCTGGTGACCGGGAGCGGACGCGGCGCTGAGCACGGCCGGAGAGGGTGCGCACGATGCCTGCCCGATCGCCGTGGTGAACTGCGCCGCGAGCACCGTCACCAGAACCGCAATGCCGATCGACGAACCGATGCGCTGCAGGCTGTTGGAGATGCTCGACGCACTCGAGCTGAGGTGACGCGGCACACGCGCCATCGCCGCGGCCATCGAGGGCATCATCGAGAATCCCATCGCGAAACCACGGAGCAACAGCGCGCTCACCACCAGCCAGTTCGATGAGGTCGGGTGAATCTGCGCGAGGAGAAAACCGCCGCCCGCCAGCATCACCATTCCCGTGGCCACCACGGGCCGGGGACCGATCCGGTCGGTGAGATATCCGCCGAGCGGCATCGCCACCGCCGCTGTGATCGCCTGCGGCAACAGGAGCAGTCCGGTTTCAAGGGGGCTGTAGCCGTGAACCTCCTGGAGGTACAGCGGCAGCAGCAGCATGCCACCGAACAGCGCGGTCACGATGATGAAGCTGAGGCCCATCGACCACGAGAACGTCGGATCGCGGAAGAGACGCAGCTGGAGCAGCGGCTCTGGGTTGCCGCGATTCCCGATGAACAGGTTGACGGCGGCAAGCGCAGCGCCGACGAGCATCACGACGGTGTCCAGCGACGTCCAGCCGTCGACGAAGCCGTTGCGCAGTCCGATCAGTGCCGCGCCGGCGGCAAGGGGAATCATCAGCAGAGTCGCCGCGCGCCGGCGACCGAGTTGCGACAGCACGAAGGCCGCGATCAGCACCGCTGCAGCGGCGAGCATGCTGATGACGAGGAGTGAGCCCCAGCCCAGCGTGACGCTCTGGTTGACCGCGTACATCACGGCCACCGCCGCGGGTGGCGCTGTGAGCAGACCGAATGTGTCGAGCCGCAGCCCGTGCGCCCTGTTCGACTCTGTGAGGAACCGCCACGCGGAGGCGAACGCGATGAGCCCGATGGGAACATTGACGTAGAAGATCAGCCGCCACGAGAAGTCCTGCACGAACCAGCCACCGAGCACCGGTCCGACGGCGGGAGCGAGCAGCATCGGAATCCCGAAGATTCCCATGACCCGCCCCATGTTCTGGGGGCCGACGGCGCGCATGATGATGGTCATGCCGATGGGCATCAGCATGCCGCCACCGAGTCCCTGGAGGACGCGGAAGATCACCAGTTCAGGAAGGTTCTGCGCGACGCCGCACGCCATCGATGCGAGCGTGAACAGCGCGATGGTGATGAGATACAGACGCTTGGTGCCGAAGCGATCGCTCGCCCACCCGGCTATGGGAATGACCGCTCCCTGCGCAAGCATGTAGCCGGTGACGACCCACGAGATGTCTGCATACGAGCCGGCTTTGAGGTCGACCTGCAGAGTTGGAATGGCGATGTTGACGATGGTCGCGTCGAGGATCGTCATGATCGTGCCGAGCAACACGACGCCGAGCGCGATCCACTTGTAGTCGAAGCGTCCGGAGCGGCTCGTGCCGGCGGCTGCTCCGCCGTCGAGCGGAGCGACTGCGAGAGCCGCGGCGTCCGTGCGGTCGAGCACCTCAGTCATGCGCACCTTCCTTCACATGTGCAGGCTCGGGCGAGTCGACGACCTTGCCCATCAGGAGCACGAGTTTCTCGAGCTCCGCGTCGCTCAGGCAGGTGAGCACCTCGAGGGACACGGTCTTGCGTGCTTCATCGAAGCGGTCGAGCATCTGCAGGCCGAGTGTTGTGGGGACGATGTGGATGATCCGTCGATCCTCGGCGTCACTCCGCCGCTCGGCAAAGCCGAGCCGGATCACGCGGTCGACCAGCGCGCTCGCGGAGCTGAGCGCGCACTGCTGCATGCGCGCGATCTCGTTCATCGTCGCTCCGCGGGAGGTTTCGGTGGCGGCGCGAAGTTGTTCCAGCGCGCCCACCTGATGCCATGTGACGGCGCCGAACTCGCCCCTCAACTCGTCGGGAACGCTGGCCATCAATTTGCGCTTGAGGCCGCCGATGTACGCGAACAACAGGTCGGCAAGCTCGTCACGACGAGTATTCGTGGTGGGGTTTTCCGAACGGCCGGGCCGTCCCAGCGTCTGTGCCTGGGTCACACTCGTCCTCACGTGCTCCGGCGGAGTATTCGTCGAGCGAACAGTTAGAGTGTAGAACTATTCGTGAGTCGACGTCAACTCGAAGCAGCGTCCCGAGCCCGGCGGCGCAGTCGTGAGCGCCCGGTCAATTCGTGCGATGCCTTCGCGGTGGCGAGCTCCTGGGAGGCGACCTCGAGCAGACCTCCGACCTCCTGGGCATCGCCCGGGTACACGGCGATGCCGGCCGATGCCGTGATGCCGGATCTGCTCACGCCCTGGTCTCCGGACGTGTCAGTCGTGAAGCGCTGCTGGATGCGAGCGGCGACAGCGCGAGCCTGATCTCGGTCGGCGCCTGGAAGGACACAGACAAAGTCGTCAGCTCCGACCCGGGCGGCGCTGTCCTCTCGCCGTAGGATCGATCGGAGCACGTCGGCGAAGGTCTCCAGCACGCGGTTGCCCACCTCGTGGCCCCACCGGTCGTTGAGCTCGCCGAACCCGTCGATATCGGCGATGATCAGCGCCAGGGTTCCTTCGAGTCGCGACGCACGAGCCAGCTCCTTGTCGACGACGGCGAGGAGCTGCGGGCGGGTGGCCATCCCGGTCACGGCGTCGAGCAGTGCCCGGCCCATCTCCTCCTCGTGGCGGCGAGCTCTCTCGATGGCTCGAGCGGCCTCGTCGGCGAGCGCTTCGATCACCGGCGCGTCGGTCTCGTCCCAGGCGTTTTCCTGGCGCTCCGAGGTGAGCAGGATCGCCCCGATGGTGGTTCCATCGACCCTGAGTGGCGCGCCGATCGCCGACCGGATGAATCCGAGCTTCGAGCTGCGCAGCCGGACCCGGTTTGCCTCCCGGAGGCTGGCCTGGGCCATCGACGCCGAGAGCGTCGTCGGCCACACCTCGGCGCGTTCGGCGACGAAGACGGCGCCGCCGAGTCCCTCACCAGGCGCGAGTTCGTAGGCCGGGCCACCGGATCCCACCCCACCCGATGAGAGGAACGTCCCCGGTGATTTCAACAGCCCGTCCGCCGGGTCGTTGATCAGTACCATGCCGGTCGACGTCTCGGGGAAGATCTCCCTGCACGCCTCGAGCACGGCAGACGCAACCGAGGTGACGTCGCGAGCGACGCCGAGCCTTCGGCCCAGGGTCGCGTAGACGTGTCCGCGCCGCGTCTCGGCATCCAGGCGAGCGACATCGCGCTGCGCGGCCCCGGCGGCGATCAGCTTGATGCCGGCCATGCCTGCCACGGTCACGGCCAGCGCCGGCAATCCCGACGGCTCCGGCTGGGTCGTGAGCCAGAGTGCGACGAAGATCGCGATGACGGCACCGGCGGCCGCGAGCCCCAACGGCCACGGCTCTCGACCCGGCGAGCCAATGGCCCGGTGCATTCCCAGCCGCGGAGCCTCAACGTCCGTGCCGATGAGGATCGCCGCGAAAGCCACGGCCGCGACCAGCGTGAAGTCAGGAAAGACGTCGCTCGAGGCTCGCAACGCCACGGCGGTGACCGCGGCGAGCGCGACGCTCCCGGCCACCGAGACAGCTTGTCGGTGTCCCTCCCACGCCGACGGCACGCGCAGCAGGACCGCTCCGACCACGATGGCGATACCAACCATGGCGGCGTCCAGAGCGCGAACACCTGGACTGAGCGGCAGCGTGAGCATTCTGATCGCCACCGCGGCGCCAACGATCCCTGAGCCTGCCTGGCTGGAACGCCGTGACAGATGCAACCGAAAATCCACCTGATCCCCCACCCGCTGACCCGACTCGACCCCCGCCGACGGCCGGGGTCAAACGTGTCGGTACCGCCCAATTGTGCCAGAAGATCGGGCGATAAACCTGTGGTAGTCTTTGCGAACTGACGTTCGCCTCCAGGTCGCCGTTCGCATTCCCAGCACCATGACGACACGTCTCCTCCATCTTGCCGACCTCCACCTCGACCGGGTGTTCGCCGCCATGGGCTGCCAGGGGGAGCTCGCCCGGCGACGCCGGCAGGGGCTCCGCGAGGCGCTCACGAGTGCCGGTCGTCTGGCGATGGAACAGGGCTGCGTGGCGGTGACGATCGGCGGCGACCTCTACGAGCACGAGCGCGCGGGCGTCGACACCGGCCGGTTCCTCGCCGACACCTTCGCTTCCTGGCAGCCCATGCGGGTCCTCATCGCCCCGGGAAATCATGACGCGCTGCTCCCCGGGTCGCTGTACCGGCGCGTCGAATGGCCGTCCAACGTCACTGTGTTCGCGAGCACGCACCTCGAGCCTGTGGAACTCATCGACGGTGTCACGGTCTGGGGGCTCGCCCACCGCGAGCCGGCCTGGCAGGGCGATCCACTCTCCGGTCCGTTCGCCACGACCGCGTCCGGCGTGCATCTCGCACTGTTCCATGGCGCCGAGCTCGGGTCGCGGCCGGAGGGAAAATCGATCCATGGTCCGTTTCATGCGGAGCGAATCCGGGCTGCCGGGTTCGCTGCCGCGCTGTGCGGCCACTACCATCGCCGGCGCCTCGACTCGCCGTCGGGGCTCCTCTACCCCGGGACGCCGGAACCGCTGAGCTTCGATGACGAGGGTGGGCGCGGCCCAGTGGTCGTCGAGGTCACCGACCGGGGTGATGTCCGCTTCGTCGGCTACGACACGAATCGGTGGTCCGTCTTCACCGTGCAGTGCGACGTCGACGAGTGTGGCTCTGTGGACTCGGTGATCGACGAGGTCACCATGCACTGCGCGTCAACCGGCTTCAGCGACCCGGAGCGCACCATGATTCGCGTCGACCTCAGCGGCACGATCGACTCTGCGGTGTCACTCGACGCATTCACACTGGAGCTGGCGGTGCGCGAACGCCTCAACCTCGCGACCGTCAAGGTGCGCGATCGCACATCGCCCTACATCGACCTCGAGTCCGCGCTGGTCGAGGAGAGCACCCGCGGCGCGTTCGTGCGCGCGGCGACCGCTGCGGCAGAAGACGCGGATCCCGACGAAGCGCTGGTGCTGGAGGACGCCCTCCGCTACGGGCTGATGGCACTCTCGGGTGCCGAGGTCGGATTGCGATGATCCTCGAGCGGCTCGAGATCAGCGGCTTCGGATGCCTGCAGGAGGTCACGACCGACCTGCACCCGCGAGTCACTGTCGTCGCAGGGCGGAATGAATCCGGCAAGTCGACGCTGCTGCGTGCGGTGCGAGGTGCGCTGTACGGCATTGACGCCGGCGGCCAGGGGCGCCCCGTCGATCGCAGCGACTGGGCGCGGTACGAACCCTGGACTCGGGGCGGGTACGGTCTCGCGCTCACCTACAAGCTCGATGACGGGCGCCGTATCCGCGTCGCGCGGCGCCTCGACACGCGCGAGCAGTCGGTGCAGGTCCTGGAACTCGGAGGCTCGGAGCTGACCGATGAGTTGCGCAGTGGACGGGCGGTCACACCCGGCCGCTTTCACCTGGGAATCGACGAGGCGGTGTTCTGCGCAACCGCATGGCTCGGCGACGATGGCCTGCGCATCGACGCCCCCGAAAGCGCGCGTCAGCGCGCCGGCCAGCTTCAGGAAGCCATCGAGCGGCTGGCGGACACGCGCCGAGGCGTGACCGCAGCGCAGGCCCTCGTCCGCATCCGCGAGGCGATGGATCGTGTCGGATCCGAGCGGCGCGCCACGAGTCCACTCGGTGTGGCGAGCGCGCGGCTCCGAACCCTGGACCGCATCCTCGCGGATGCTCGCACCAGGCTCGCGGCGGTCGCCGTTGACCAGGAGCGCCTGGCTGCGCTGGACGCAATGCTCGTCACGGAGACGGACCGCTGGATTGGTGCCGAGCGTGGGCGCCTGGCGGGCCGGCTGGCCGACGTAGCCGACCGTCGGGTACGCCTCGCCGACATGGCCCGCGAGGCCAGGGTTCAGGCTGTGGAGGTCGAGGCGACCGCCTCGTACGCGAAATTCCCACTCGACGTCGAGGCCGAGGTAACCGCGCTCGGCGGAGAGCTGGCCCAGGCGAAGTCGAACGCAGAAGGCGCCGAGGCTCGATGGCAGGCCGCGGTCGAGCGGCTGCGCCCGATCCGGTCCAGGCGCGACGAGATTGCGGCCGGCGTCACCGCGATCGGGCTCGATGGCGAGCTCGACGCCGGTATCGGCGAGCGCTCGCAGCGCCTGCGCGGCGAGCTGATCGCCGTTGCGGGTGCGTCTCGCCGGACCACCGGCGATGACGCTCGCGAGGCCGCGCTTCGTCGCGAGATCGCGGCGACCGGGCTGCGCGCGCTGCCCGCGGCGGTGATCGACGATTTGCTTCCCGAGCTCGAGGCAGCCGGACGCGGGGGCCGCCTCTTCGGCGTCGCGGCCGCCCTCATCGCAGGAATTGCGGCAGCGGCGGCCGCCGGACTGATGCATGCCCACGTTGTTCTCGCCGCGATTGGGGTGGGGCTGGTTGGCGGGATCGCAGCCGTCGCATGCACGTGGCGTGCATGGCTTCGGTCATCGTCGGCTTCCAGAGCACGCGCAGCAGCGAACGACTTGGCCCTGGATGCGGGGATCGACCCGGCGGAACTGGCTCGCCTGCAGAGCCGCCTCCCGGTGCTGCGCACGCTCCACCAGGCGCTCGACGCGGCTGAGCACAGCACCTCCCGCCGCCGAGCCGACGCTGAGGCGCTGCAGGTCACGCTCGCGTCGGTGCTCGAGCGCTGCAGCTCGCTGGCTGCCGAGTCCGGGGTCCTCGAGTCCGCCCACGGATCGGTGGCGATACCTGAAGCCGTGATCTCGAGCGCGCAGCGAATCCTCGATCGCATCGACGCGGTGGTGCTCAGGGCCCGCCGTCGCGATGAGCTGCTCGCCGAGGACGCCCTGCTCGCCGCCGAGGAATCTGCCTGCGCGCAGTCGAGCGAAGACGTCGAGCGCTCACGCCGTGCGGTCGTGAACCTCGAGACGCGTCTGCGCGCGATCGTCAAAGCGGCGGGCATACGCATGCCCGAAGGTGACCCGGGTGCAGCGGTGACCGGCATCCGCCAGGCGTGCGACGCACGGCGCCGCCACGACTCTGCGCGGCGCAGGCTGGATGACCTCCAGCGGTCCGCCCGCGCCCTCGGCGACGCGGCGACACTCGAGAGCATGGAGACCGGGCTTGCCGAGCAATTGATGCAGTGTGGCGGCGATCCAAGTGAGGCGCTCGCGGCATCGCCCCCGGACGCTGCGGTGCTGCAGATGCTCGACCTCGAGGCCGAGCGAGCGCGGCGCGCGGCGACGTCGGCCGGGGAGCAGGCCCGAGAGTTGCGCGCACGACTCGGTGGTGTGCTCGACACCCTTCCAGCGGTGGCGGACCTCGAGGACGAGCGTGACGCCTGCGAAACGGCTCGCGATCGCGGAAAACGACAGCTCAAGGCACTGCACCGTGCTGCAGAGCTGATTGAAGCGGCTTCACGAGTGACCCACCGCGAGCTTGCACCCCGCCTCGCCGACTCGCTGGGAAGCCGCCTGAGCCTGCTCACCGGCGCGCGCTACGTCGAGGTGAACGTCGACACCGACCATTTCGCGCTCGGACTGCTCGGCCGCGAACGGCCCGACATGGTGCCGCTCGACGCGGTGTCGCACGGAACCCGCGACCAGGTGGCGCTGCTGCTCCGTCTCGCGCTCTGCGAGGTGCTCGGCGGTGGGGGGGAGCGGACACCGCTGTTGCTTGACGAACCGCTGCTCACCTCCGACCCGCTCCGTCGAGACACCTTCATCGAGTTCTTGCATGATCTGTCTGCAACCCATCAGGTCCTGCTGAGCACTGCCGATCCCGCCATGGTCGAGGCGGTCTCGCGAGTCACCGCGGGTGACTGCTCCGTCCTGCGTCTCGCGGATCCACCGGTGCTCAGCGTCATCGGAGACGCGCATTCGCTCGGGCGCCACAGCGCGCGCATGCGCCTGCTCGCAGGTCAGGGCTGACGCCGCTCGGCGGCTGGGCCGCCGGAAACCGCCAGTCAGAGCGCTTTCGCGATGCGCACCAGGCCGTCGAGCTCGGACACCTCCTCGCTGAACAGCGGCAGCCGTGCGACCGGGACCTCGCCGATCCTCCCCAACTTCACGAGCTGCCGAGCTTCGCGCTGCGCGAGCGTGTTGCGGTTGAGGAATGTCTTGCCGATGAACCGTCCAGTATCTGCGGAGACGCGAATGTGGAGGGCATCTGACAGCCAGGCGGTCACCTTTGGATCCTCAACCAGGGTCGTTGCTGCGGCGACGCCGCCGGCATCACGAAAGACATCGGGCAGGACACGATTCACCACCATCGCGCGCAGCGGCATCTTGAACTCACGCAGCTTCGCGCAGAAGAACTCGGCCTCCTCGAATGGCCCCGGTTCGAGCGTTGTGACCACGACGAATCCGGTCTGCGGACTGCGCAACAGCCGGTAGACCGAGCGCGCTCTCGCCTGGATGCCGTCGTAGAGCAGCTGCAGCTGCTGCACGAAATCCGATACCTGAGCGAGCACCTCGGCGCCGAGCAGCCGGTCGGCGAGGCGGAGAAAGGGAGTCGCTGCGTAATTCATCGCCCGGAAGCCGAAGCGTGAGGGGCCACCTGACAGCATTGATAGGAGGCGCGAGCCCACGTAGTCGGTGAGGCGGGTTGGAGCTTCCAGAAAGTCGAGCGCGTTGCGAGACGGCGGCGTGTCGACAACGATGCAGTCGTACTCCCCTGCGTCATGGAGCTCATACAGCGCCTCGATGGCGGCGTACTCATGCGATCCGACAAACGAATCGGTGATGCGCTGATAGAGCGGGTTGCGCAGGATCCGGCGCGCAGTCGCGGGGTCGGGCGAGTAGCGCTCGATCATCCGGTCCCACGCCTGCTTCATGTCGAGCATGGCTGCCTCGAGCTCACCGGTGATGGTCATTCCGGCCCGGCGAAGCCGTGCCTTGGGGATGCGCACCGGCTCGGCGCCGATGCCCTGGATGCCCAGCGCCGTCGCCATGCGCCGTGCAGGGTCCACGGTCAGCACCAACACGCGCTTGTCTTCGGCCGCCGCGATCGCCAGCCCAAGCGCGGCACTCACAGTTGTCTTACCGACGCCCCCACTGCCGCAGCAGATGACGACCTCGAGCGAAGCCAGGCGGCGACCGAGTTCTGAGGCTTCGACACGAGCGCTCCTGCGCCGCTCGGGAATTTGGGCCGCATCGCCGGCGCTCATGCCAATCTGCCGCTCAGCGCTTCCGCGACCGCTCGGGTCGTCGTGAGCCCCGTCCGATCCACGATGAAGGGCACCGGAACCACGGGCATCGGGAGTTTGCTCCGGAGCTGGCGCATATACCTCGCCGTGGTGTCGTACAGGTGAGCCTGAAGGTCGACACCGGCCTCGAGCGGCACCGGCGATCCGCCCAGGCGTCGGGCGACCGCGTCAGCGTGCTCCGGATCGATTAGCGCGGCCATGAGCCGCCGATGCGCGGTCGTCACGGGCTCGTCGACCGCCCTGTTCAGAAGGCACAGGTCCACCGCCACGCCGGATCGTTTGCGCAGGCGATCGTTGAGCTCGATCGCCTCGATCACCGGCATCTCCTCGGGAAGCGCGCAGAGGACGACGGTCGTCCGGCGCGAATCCCGGATGAGCGCATCGATCCACTCCACCTGGGCACGGATCAGCCCGCCTTTGACAAGGGTGAGCATCGCCTTCGGGGCTGCGAGGTGCGATTCCACCTGGCCGCCCGCGGCGCAGTCGACGAGGATGAGATCCCACACCGGCGACGACTCGGGGTCCCTGCGGCGCTCCTCGTACGCGATCTTGCCGACCACGAGCATGTCCCGCGGGCCCGGGACGCCGGTTGCGATGAAATCGAAGATCCGCGCGAGCGGGGTCAGCCGGGTCACGCGCGGGACCTTGAAGTAGATGTGCAGGTATTCCTGAAACGACTCGTCGGTGCGGAGCTCGAGGACCGAGAGGTTGTGCTGGACCACTCGAGGTGCGAACCCTGCGGGCGGCGACCCGAGCGCCGCGGCGAGGTCACCCTTGGCATCGACGTCGATGGCGAGGACCCGCTTGCCGGCTCGGGCGCCGATCAGCGCGAGCGCGGCCGTCATGGTGCTGCGGCCGGAGCCTCCCTTGCCCGCAACAAAGATGACTCGCCGCGCGAGCAGCGTGGCGAGTTCGATCCGCTCTCCGGCGATCGCGCGCCTAACCGCCGTTGATGATCTCCAGGACCTCTGCGGCGTGCCCGCTGGGCTTGACATCCCGCCACTCGCGCTCGATGGTCCCGTCCGGCCCGATCAGGAGGGTCGTGCGCGCCACCCCCATGTACTCGCGACCCATGAACTTCTTCTCGACCCAGAGGCCCTGGGACTCGATGAGGCGCCGCTCCGGGTCGCTGATCAACGGGATGCCCAGCGAGCACTTCTTGATGAATCGCTGGTGGCTCTTCGATGTGTCCGGCGACACTCCGTAGACAGTGACGCCCGCCGCGGCGAACGCCTCGTTGAGTCGTGTGAATTCCTGGCCCTCGAGGGTGCAGCCAGGCGTGTCATCCTTCGGATAGAAGTACAGCACGGTGCGACGTCCCTCGAGGTCTGTGTTGCTCACGCGCCCGCCATCGCTCGTCTCGAGGTCGAAGTCAGGCAGTCGCGTCCCGACGGTCATGGTCGCTGGTTCCTCCGTGCGCAGCCGCGGTGGTCGCCAAGTGTAGGTGAGTGCCAGCGAGCGAGCGCGCGGCCTCCGGACGACCTGCGCGCCGTCCCTATACTCGGGCCGTGCCCTCGAACTCCCGTCCTGGTGCGGCGACGACCAACAAGGCTGCTCCAGCGCGACAGGCGGCACCCGATCCTGGGCAGCTCCGCCCGGTACCGACGCTCCTCCGCTACATCTCGTGCGGGCTGCTGTCGCTCGCCGGCGGCGCCGCGTGGCGGTTCACCCTCTCGCCGAACGCGGTCGGGATCGTCACCGCATTCGCCGGGATCTTCTTCCTGCTCCTGGGATTTCTCATCGGTGGGATCTTCTGGTACATACACGACCTTCGCGTCCGCAAGCGCGCGCCAGAGCTGATGCCCGACGAGCGTCTGGTCTTTTCGTTCGTGGTCTTCGTGATGATGCCGTTCGCGGTGCTCGCGCTCATCGGCGTGATCTGGCTGCTCTCACTCCTGGTCGGGGTGCACTGAGCGGGCCGTCCCGTCGAGCGCGCGATCGTCAGTTGAGGAAGGCGCGAAGCCGTCCGGCGACCTCGGTCATCGCGGTTCGATCAGGACACGTTTCCGGGGCCTCATCGAGATACGCGTTGATGTCGTTGAGCGCGGCCACGACCTTGCCCATCCGCCACAGGAGCAGGCCGCGGTCGCGGCGTTCGGCGGGCGACGGCACCAGCTCGACGCACCGGTCGGCCGCTCGCAGCGCCTGGTCCCAGCATTCGAGGCTCGTGTAGCAGCGGCGCAGGTTGCGCGACATGCGCGCAAGCATGTCCCGTGCGCTCGCCCGAGCCACCTGGGCCGGCTCGAGGCGATCGATCTCCTCGCCGGTGGACGATGTGACGAGGCGTTTGACGTCCTCTTCATCGAGCGGCTCACCGCTGGCGACGGTGTCGAACAGATGGCCGTCGACCCGGACCACGAAGTGCCCGGGCAGGTTCACCCCCTCCACCGGAATCTCGGCCCGTGCACCCACGGCGATCCAGATGGCCGAGCAGGCGATCGGGACCCCGGCGCCGCGCTCGAGCACGGTGTGCAGGTAGTGAGCGCGCGGGTCTCCGCCTCCTGCGCCTCGCAGCCGCAGACGATCGCGCAGCAGGGCACCGACGAGCGGCGCGTCAGACGGCCCGCACCCGTGCAACCCGCAGCGCGAGCGCAACTCGCTGGCGAGCTCGTCGAGTCGTTCCAGCCAGCGCTCCGGTTCCACGCCCGGGCAGTCATCGGCCGCGAGCCAGAGTGCCCCCTCGGCGATGTCGCCGTCGCGTTCGGCACACTCCAGCACCGCCTCGCGCGGCTCCAGTCCCTGCATGGCCGGTAATCATGCTCCGTGACCCAGGTGTGTGGGCATTCCACGAAGCGGCCCAGCCGGGTCGGCTCCACTAGACTGACCTTGTGCTGCTGGAGGAGATCGCCGGTCCCGACGACCTTCGTGGGCTCGGCCCGGAGGATCTGACCCGTCTGTGCGCCGAGATTCGCGAGGAGTTGATCGGCGCCGTGTCGCGTACCGGCGGCCACCTCGGACCGAACCTCGGCGTCGTCGAGCTCACGGTCGCGTTGCACCGCGTGTTCGACAGCCCCCGCGACGCGATCATCTTCGACACCGGCCATCAGGCATACGTCCACAAGATGCTGACCGGCCGGCTCGGCCTGTTCGACACGCTCCGCCAGCAGGGTGGGCTCAGCGGCTACCCATCGCGGCGGGAATCGGAGCACGATCTGATCGAGAATTCGCACGCCTCCACCGGACTCAGCTACGCGCTCGGATTCGCAACCGCCCGCGAGTTGCGCGGCGAAACAGGCAAGGTGGTATGCGTCGTCGGCGACGGTGCGCTCACCGGCGGCATGGCGTACGAAGCGCTGAACAACATCGGCCAGCTGAAGCCCGAGATGGTGATCATCCTCAACGACAACGGCCGCAGCTACGCGCCGACTGTCGGAGGGATCGCGGAGAACCTGGGCCATCTCCGTCTTTCACCCCGATACGAGGCGGCGAAGGATGCCGCTGGAACGGCGTTGCGCTCGCTCCCGGCAGTCGGGCACTCGGCGTACGAGACGGCGCGGCGAATGAAGAACTCGCTCAAGCAGCTGGTGGCGCCGATCTCGATCTTCGAGACACTCGGACTCAAGTACGGTGGACCCATCGACGGGCATGATCTCCAGGCCGTCGAGAAGGCGCTCCGCGATGCCGCTCGCATCCGCGGTCCGGTGGTCGTTCATGTCGTCACCAACAAGGGGCAGGGATACGGCCCTGCTGTTGCTGACAAAGTTGACAAATTCCATGGGGTGTCGACGTTCGATCCGGACAGCGGCACCGCGCTCAAGAAGGGTCTCGACTGGACCGACGTCTTCGGCGAGGCGCTGTGCGAGGCCGCGGAGACAGATGAGCGGATTGTCGCCATCACCGCCGCGATGGCATCCTCCACCGGTCTTCTCGACTTTGCGCAGCGCTTTCCGGATCGCTTTTTCGACGTCGGCATCGCCGAGCAGCACGCCGTCACGTTCGCCGCCGGACTGGCGATGCGCGGCCTGCGCCCGGTGGTCTGCATCTACTCGACCTTCCTGCAGCGGGCCTTCGACCAGATCGCGTGCGACGTCGCGTTGCACCGGCTCCCGGTCACCTTTGTCATCGACCGCGCCGGCATCACGGGCGCCGACGGACCCTCGCATCACGGCATTCTCGATCTCGCATACCTGCGCTGCATTCCCGGGATGACGGTTTCGGCGCCGAGCTCTCCGGACGAGTTGCGCCGGATGTTCGCGACGGCGCTCGCGTCGGAAGGACCGTTCTCGCTTCGTTTTCCACGCGGCCCCGCCCCGTCAGCGGGCACCGAACCGCTCGAGGCGGTGCCAGTACCGAGCATCGTCATCCACCAGCGCGGGCGGGACCTGGCGCTCTTCGCAGTCGGCAAGATGGTCGCCGTCGCGATGCAGGCCCAGGAGAAGCTGAAGGCAGATGGGATCTCGACGACCGTGGTCGATGCGCGGTTCGTCAAGCCGCTGGCGCCGGAGCTCGGCGCGATCGCCGCACGGCACCGTGCGGTCATCACCATCGAAGATGGCGTCGCCAGTGGCGGCTTCGGATCCGCGGTGACCGAGTTGCTCGCCGCGGACGGCATCACGGTGCCGATCGTCCGGATTGGCCTGCCCGACCAGTTCATCGAGCACGGGGCGCAGGCCGCACTGCTCGGACAGTTCGGACTAGACGCAGACGGCGTTGCGGCCGCGGCACTCACGTTGCTGCCCGCGACCGAGGTGCTCGCGGGCTGACCGCTCCCCGGGAGCGGAGCGACACCATGAGCCAAGTGCAATCCCACCACGGGGATGCAGCGCCGGGGCCTGACGACCCCGGGCTGAAGATCACGCTGCTCCAGCACGAGCTCGACGAGGCTCAGGTGCAGAACGTTCGGCTGCGCCAGTCGTTGCTCGACCCGCCCTATTCGCAACTTCGGATGGTCATGCGACAGTACCCGAAGCTGTCGAAGCCGGTGGTCAAGGCGCTGAATGTCCTCTCGGGTACGGGGCGAATCAACTTCCACCGCAGGGCGCTTTCGCGATTGCGTTTTCCACGCGACCTGCGCGAGATGGAAGGCTCAGGCCTCTTCGATGCGTCGTGGTACGTGGAGAACTACCCCGATGTCGCCCGGTCCGGCCTCGACCCGCTCCGGCACTACGCGCTCGTCGGCGCCGCACAGGGATGGGATCCGGGCCCGCGCTTCTCAACGGACTTCTATCTCGACAACAACCCCGACGTCTCACGCGGCACCAACGCGCTGCTGCACTACCTGCGCTACGGACGCGCACGGGGCAGCGCGATCGCTCCATCGACTGTGCAACGCCAGTGGCTGGCGGTCACGCTTGACCGACGCTTCGCACATCTCCGGCCCCTGCCCGTGTATGCGAGTCCCTCCGCACCCGCACGGATATCCATGGTCACCGACAGGATCGAGAGTGACAGCTCTGGAGAAGGCGCCGCCGGGATGATCCTTGCGACGCTGCTGGCCCGACGGTTGAACCGGCAGTTGCGCATCATCACCCGCCTCGCGCCGCCGGCTCCGGCAATCTACCGAGCGATGCTCGAGGCCAATGGGATTCCCTGGCAAGGGGATGTCGACTTTGCGTTCTCCCCACACGACACACCGGACGCACGGCTCGTCGATGTTGCTGCGGGTGATGTCTTCATCACCACGTCGTGGTGGACGACATGGGCAACCCGTGCATCCGTCGATCCCCGCACCATCGTGCATCTCGTGCAGGAGGACGAGCGACGCTTCTACCCGGAGGGCGACGATTCGATTCGCTGCGCGGAAGTCCTCGACGATGCTCGAATCAGGTGCGTCGTCAGTTCGAAGTCCCTGTTCGATCATCTCTTCAGCGGGTCGAGCGCGAACACGCGAGCGGCGACCTGGTTCGAGCCGGCGTTCCCCGGATTGCACGCAGCGCGCGAGAATTCCGTGCCGGACAAGCGCAACTTCATGTTCGATGCACGACCCGACAATCCGCGCAGCCTCTACTACCGAGGGCTGGAGGCGATTTCCGGCGCCATGGAATCTGGTCATCTCGACCCGGCGACCTGGGACTTCTTCTTCGTCGGCACCAATCTGCAGCCGGTCGCGCTGTCCGGAACGGTGCGCCCAACGCTCATCCGGAACCCGGGGGTGCGTGACTATCAGCAGTTGCTGCGGCACATGGATCTCGGACTGTCACTGCGGGCGTCGGCGCACCCGAGCTACCCCGCGCTGGAGCTGGGCGCGGCCGGTGCGGTGGTGGTCACGAACACATTTGGTCCGCACGGACGATCCCTCGACCATTACTCGAAGAACATCCTCTGCCGCGATCCCGACGTGCCCAGCCTGGTCGCCGGGATCGGCGACGGCGTGGCTCTCGCTGCTGACGTCGATCGACGGACGGCGAACCATCAGAGCAGCGCGTTCCCCACCGACTGGAACGTGGTCCTCGCCCCGATCTGTGACCAGATCGCCGGCGCGGTTTCCGGAGCCGGCTAGGGGTGGGCGTCAAGCCCGCTCCGCAGGAGTTTCCGGATCCGTGGGCGCCGAGCCTCGAGGAGCGGATCCGCAGAGTCACGGCACAGGAAACCCATCGGGTCGTCTATCTCTATGAGGTGCCGGACACGAGTACGTTTCGGTATCGCGTGTTCAACATGGTCGAGGCACTCGGCCTCGAGGATGGGATTTCGGCGACGTGGTTCACCGCTGGCGAGCTGCCGATGCTCGAGCGGCTGATCGGGAACGTCAACACCCTGATCATCTGCCGGACGCGCTACACCGCGCGGCTCGACGCGCTGGTCACTCGGGCACGTGCTGCGGGCTGCAGAATCCTGTTCGACGTTGACGACCTGATCTTCGATACCCGCTACGTCAGCCTGGTCCTCGAGACCCTCGATCAGCGTCAGGGGGAGGCCATGCTGGACACGTGGTTCGCCAGCATGTCGCGCATCGGGGCGATGCTGCGCCTCTGCGAGGGAGCGATCTCGACGAATCGTTTCCTCTCGGAGCGCATCGAAGATTTTGCGCAGCTCCCCACATGGGTGGTACCCAACTTTCTCAACGAGCCGCAACTGCAACGATCGTCGGACATCCGGCACGCACGTCGCACCCCAGCGCCGTCGCAGTGCGTCCGGACCATCGGCTATTTCAGCGGCTCGCCGACCCACAACCGCGATTTCGAGATCGTCTCGACCGCGTTGGCGAGAGTCATGACCCGGCATGCCGATGTCCGCCTGCTGATCGTCGGATACCTCGATCCCGGACCTGCGCTGCGCGGCTTCGATGATCGCATCGAGATCCTCCCGCTCACGGACTTCCTCACGCTGCAGTCGCTCATCGGGACCACCGGGCTCAACATCGTTCCCCTGCAGACCAATGCGTTCAGCAACTCGAAGTCCGAGCTGAAATATTTCGAGGCGGCCATCGTGAACACCCCGACGCTCGCGACTCCGACCTACAGCTTTCGACTCGCCATCGAGGACGCCGTCAACGGGTACCTCGTCGATGCGTACGATTGGGAGGCGCGCCTGGAACAGGCCGTTCGTGGCGAGCTCGACCTCGCCGGCGTCGCGGAGCGCGGCCTGGAGCACGTGCTCCGGTGGTACACGCCGGCCGCTCAGGTCGGTGCCATCCGCGACGCAGTGCTCGGGACTCGAGTGCGAAGTTAGACTGCCGTCATGGCTCTCCGCTGGCAGAACATCGTCATCGACTGCACCGACCCACTGCTGGTCGCTTCCTTCTGGAGCGAGGCGCTCGGACTCGAGCTGCATGGACCCGAAGAGGGCGAATGGTGGATCGAGCCGGGCGATGGAAGTCCCGACATCCTCTTCCTCCACGTCCCAGAGGGAAAGTCAGTCAAGGACCGCATCCACCTCGACCTGCGTCCGGACGACCAGGCGGCCGAGGTCGAGCGTCTGATCTCACTCGGGGCGCGCCGGATCGACATCGGTCAAGGCGAAGTCAGCTGGGTGGTGATGGCCGATCCCGAGGCCAACGAGTTCTGCGTCCTGAGCCCCAGGGATGGCGCCGCGACGGCCTGACAGTCAGTCGAAGAAATGAGGAGGGGCCGGGTCGAGGTAACCCGGCCCCCCTGTCCAGGAAGGAGTGTGCAGCAGCGGTTCCTGAGCCGAGCTCAGGCGTCGTAGTACAGGGCGAACTCGTAGGGGTGCGGCCGCAGCGCAACCGGGTCCACTTCGTTTTCGCGCTTGTACGAGATGTACATGTCGATCAGGTCCTGGGTGAACACGCCACCCTCGGTCAGGAAGTCGTTGTCGATCTCGAGGGCGTTCAGAACTTCCGTGAGCGAGCCGGGAAGGTCTTTGACCATCGCCTTCTCCTCGCCCTCGAGCTCGTAGAGGTCGGCCTCGATCGGCTGCGGCGGCTCGATGCGACGCTTGACCCCGTCCAGGCCGGCCATCAGGCATGCCGCGAACGAGAGGTACGGGTTGCACATCGGGTCCGGCGAACGGAACTCGAGGCGGCGTGCTGCCGGAGCTGGGCTGTAGGTTGGAATGCGCACGCAGGCGCTTCGGTTGCGCGCGCTGTACGCGAGCTTGATCGGCGCCTCGTACCCGGGCACGAGCCGCCGATAGCTGTTGGTCGTCGGAGCGGCAAAGGCGAGGATTGCCGGCGCGTGTGCGAGCAGGCCACCGATGTACCAGCGCGCGGTGTCGCTGAGCAGCGCATAGCCATCCTTGTCGTAGAAGAGCGGCACGCCGTCCTTCCAGAGTGACTGATGGGTGTGCATACCACTGCCGTTGTCGCCGAAGAGTGGCTTGGGCATGAACGTTGCCGTGTAGCCGTTCTGATAGCAGACGTTCTTGACGATGTGCTTGTAGATGAGGACCTTGTCGGCCATCTTCACGAGCGAGTCGAAACGCATGTCGATCTCGGTCTGACCCGCGGTGCCCACCTCGTGGTGATGGACCTCGATCGGGACACCGGCATCGATCAAGGCGAGCACGATCTTGCTGCGCAAATCCTGGAGCTTGTCAACCGGCGGCGTCGGGAAGTAGCCCTGCTTCAACTTGGGGCGGAAGCCCAGGTTGGCGGTGCCGTTCTTGCCGGTATTCCAGATTCCCTCATCGGAATCGATGTGGTAGTAGCCCTCATGCGTATTCTGGTCGTAGCGCACCGAGTTGAAGATGTAGAACTCGCACTCGGGTCCCCAGTACGACGTGTCCGCGATGCCGGTGCTGAGCAGGTACTCCTCGGCTTTGCGCGCGACGTAGCGCGGATCCCTGCTGTAGCTGGCGAGCGTCAGCGGGTCCTTGATGTCGCAGATGATCGCGAGAGTCGGAATCTCCAGCGTGCCGTCGACAAAGGTGCGGTCCGGGTCGGGGAAGAGGAGCATGTCGCTCTCATAGATCTTCTGGAAACCGCGGATGCTCGACCCGTCGAATCCGATGCCCTCGGAGAAGAGGGTCTCGGTCATCTCGCCGACCGGGATGCTGAAGTGCTGCCAGCTGCCGAGGAGATCCGTGAATCGGAGATCCACGATCTTGATACCGACGTCCTTCGCGTGGCGGATGACGTCCTTCGGCTTGGTCTCGGGGGTGCTTGTCGGAGACATCGTCGGCATTCCCTCTAGTACCCGCACGTCTAGCGACTGATCGATGGCCATAGGACTCCTTCCGGGACGGGTTGCCTACGTCGCCGCAGCCACCGAGTGGACCCCTCAGTCGCCGCGGCACTCTATGAGTTGCAGACTAGGGTTCCAGGAGGCTCGAGACTATGGACTCCCAGACCGATGGTTCGGGAGGGTGGCTTGTGCGTGGCGCACAAACCGAAGCGCATCCAACCAGGCGTCAGGTCGCGACCGCTGGTTTGACCTCGGCGAGCTGGGACCGCGCTAGCGCCTTGTCCTTGAAGTAGACCTTGTTGATATCCACAAAGCGGACCTGGGTCTCCGGGACATCCTCCTCGGCATAGATGGCGTCGACCGGGCAGGGGTCAACGCAGGCACCGCAGTCGATGCACTCGTCGGGGTCGATGTAGACCATGCGATCCTCGGGTGACTCGTGGATGCAGTCAACCGGGCACACCTCGATGCACGATTTGTCCTTCAGGTCGACGCAGGTCTCGGTGACGATGTAGGTCATGGCTCGTCCTCGAGTCTAGCAAGGGCGACTCACCACGCTTGACGTAACCGGCTCGCGTACCTGTTTACGTGGCGCAGCTCAAGGCAGTCTGGGGAAGACCGTCCGGCGTCCAGGGAGAACCGTCGGATTCCGCTGAGCGGACGGATCCGGCGGCCCTGGTGGTCGGACCGACCGGTGACGCGGTCAACGCTGCTGGAACCCTCTTTGTCGCGGACACGGCCGGCACCGGTGTCGCCGCCATTCCCACTAACAGTCCGCGCCGGACCAAGGGCGCTCAGCTACCCGGGACTCCCTCCGGCTCTGGCTGGGCGCCCCGAGCGGCTCCTGCCTGGAGCACGTCGCGGATACGCAGGCAGAGGTGCAGGTTGAGCCGGGTCGCCGGGTCGTCGAGGCGGAGCCGGCCGACCTCCTCGATCCGGCGGAGGCGGTACAGCACGGTATTGCGATGCAACTTCAGCCGCTGAGCCGTCTCGGTCGGTGAGCCGTTGGCCTCGAAGTACGCGTCCAGGGTGGCCATCAGTTCCGCACTCGACCGCTCGTCGTAGGCGACCAGGTCACCGACGGTGCCCCGGTAGTAATCGCTGAGCTCCGGGTGCTGCGCCATTGCGAACAGGAGGCGGTGCAGGCCGAGGTCGGCGAAGCTGGCCTGCCGCCCGGGGCCGAGCAGCCGGCGGCTCATCTCCAGCGCGTGCTCCGCCTCGCGAAACGACTGGCGCACGCCCGAGACACCCTCGTGGGTGCGGCCCAGTCCCAACGAGGTCGTCGCATCGCCGGTCGCGCGGGCGCACTCGCCGCGAACCAGCTCCGCAAAGCGGTACACGGCATCAGCGGCTCCGTCGGCCTCCGGCATGACCACGACGCAGATCGCGTCCTCGTGAGCGGCGACCACGGCGCGCACCTCGCGGCGCGCAACGACGTTCTGTGCCGCGCGGAGCGCCCGAGACTCCCACGACGCCGAGGAGACAGCACCGCGGAGCGCTATCACGGCCACGCGCTGCGAGAGGTCCGCATCGAGGCGGCGCGCGCGCTCGAGCGCGACCCGCTCGGAGGAGTACGAACCGGTGAGCAGCGACGCGATGAACTCGCCCTCCAGCCGGTCTCGGGTCTCGATCACCGCCCGCTCGCGGTCGAACTCGATAGCGCACGCGGAGGCGGCGCGCGCCACGGCAAGACGCGCGATCTGGTCGAGGCGCTGCTCCTCGCCGATGACGCAGACGAAGCCGCCGATCCCGTTGCGCATCGGGACCGGGCTGACCAGCGACGCAAGCCCGTTGCGGCCGACCGTGAACTCCCGAACCGGCGGGTCGGCCCCGACCGACGCGATCGTCCCGCCCCAGCGCCGCAGCGAGTCGGCCCCGGCCTCGACGTCGGCGAGCAGGGTCACGTCGGTGACCGTGATGTGGCGCACCTCGCCGCCCTCGTCCAGCCAAGCGGCTGGGAGCGCGGTCACCTCGGCGAGCCGCTCGATGATCTTGTCAGGCCCCGCGCCGCCCAGAGCCAGATCCATGAGGGACAGCTG
The DNA here is from genome assembly GCA_044450385.1 of Candidatus Dormibacteria bacterium. GTDB lineage: Bacteria > Chloroflexota > Dormibacteria > Aeolococcales > Aeolococcaceae > Palsa-851. The sequence goes on along the minus strand of JBIOIZ010000011.1, from coordinate 29,063 downwards.
CAGCTCCTGCGCACGCTCGTGCAGGAGTGCCCGCTGGTCGAGGATGTAACGCACGCACGTGTGATGGGCATCAGTTGCATGGATACCGTCGGGCAGCCGGAGCAGCGGCATCATCAGGCGGTCGGCCGCGGCGATGCTCTCCACCGAGACGTCGCCGACGACGGCCACGGCGACGCCGCCTTTCTCCGCAAAGCTGACCATGACCTGGGGCAGGTCGAGCCGCTCATCGAGCAGGCGAATGCTCTTGACCGGCACGAACGCGATCTCCCCGCCCTTCACGGCCTCGAAGGCGGGCGGACGCGTCCGGAGTGCGCACGCCCATTCAACCCGCCGTTCGAGGCCGCCTCCGCCGCCGAGCAGGTCGGTGCCGGGCGGCAGCACTCCCCGCCACACGTCCTTGACGGTGATCGTCGGCGAGCTCACGGTGCGAGCATCCCGATCAGCAGCGCTCGAGGTACTGGTCGAGCTCCCACGGCGTGACCTGACCGCGGTATGCCTGCCATTCGAGGCGTTTTGCGGCGATGAACCGCTCCGCGAGGTGGTCACCCAGGGCATCGATGACGACCTCGTCCGCTTCGAGGGCGTCGATGGCGTCCTTCAGGTTGTCGGGAAGCACGCCGACGTTGCGCCGCTCAAGCTCCGTCTCATCGAAGCCATAGAGGGACTCCTCGACCGGTGGGGGCAGCGGCAAGCGGCGCTCGATGCCGTCGAGCCCGCAGCGAAGCATCACCGCGAACGCGAGGTACGGGTTGCACGATGGATCCGGGCTGCGCAGCTCCACCCTCGTCGCCTCGGCGCGACCGACGTGTGGGACGCGAATCAGCGCCCCCCGGTTGGTCCGGGCCCAGGAGATGAAGATCGGCGCTTCGAAGCCGCGCACCAGGCGCTTGTAGGAGTTCACGAGCGGGGCGAGCACTGCAGTGATGCCGGCTGCATGGTGGAGCTGACCGGCGATGAAGTGCTGGGCGACGTCGCTGAGCCCGTACGCATCGTCGCCCGCGAAGGCATTCGCCGAGTCGCGGAGGCGCACCAGGCTCTGGTGCACGTGCATGCCGCTGCCGGGCTTGCCGTCGAACGGCTTTGGCATGAACGTCGCGATCACGCCGGACTGCTCGGCGACAGCCTTGAGGGCGTAGCGAAAGGTGATCAGATCGTCCGCGGACTTGAGCGCCGGCGCAGCATCGATATCGATCTCGTGCTGCCCCCCGGCGATCTCATGATGTGAGGTATTGACGGCGATCCCCATGCTCATCAACGCGCTGACCATGCGCTGGCGGAGATCCCGGTTGCCGTCGCTCGAGAAGTCGAAGTACGAGCTCCGATCGTTGCGGGTTGGCACGAGCGAACCGTCTGCACCGCGCTCGAGGAGGAAGAACTCCACCTCCGGCCCGACGCGATACTCGAAGCCGAGGCGCTCGCCGTCCTCGACGGCGCGCCGCAGCACGCCGCGCGGGTCGCCCTGGTACGGCTCCCCGTCCGGCGTGGTGGCCCAGCAGATCAGCCGGGCGGTGCGCTCGTCGCCCCATGGCAGGAGCTGGAAGGTCGACGGGTCCGGCACCAGGTACATGTCGGACTCGGCCGTGCGGGCGAACGAATCAACCGAGGACCCGTCGAACCAGGTCCCATGCTCGATCGCCTCGCCGAGCTGCGAGGCGGGGATCGTGACTGTCTTTACCCCACCGACCACGTCGGTGAACTGGAGATCGATGTGGCGTACCTGCGCTTCCTCGACCCTGGCGAGGAGGTCGGGGGGCGCTTCCCTTCGGATGGACGATGCCAAGTGAGAGCCTCCAACTGGGCGGAGCGCACAAGCGCGGATGGCTCAGCAGATACTAACGCACCTTCTGGTTTGATCCGCCGTCAGGAACACCGCCAAACCTAGTGCGCTGCGCACAGCGATCGCCGGTGGGCATGGGCTTTGACGGCAGCGGCTTCCGCCGCCGCGCCCTCTCAGCTCGCTTTGGCGACGGCGACCCCCATGCCACCGAACGTGGTCAGCGCAGCGGCGAACGCCTGCGTGGTCATGGTCCGCTGGACCCCGTAGAGCACGTCGACGAAGGTCACGGTGCCTGTGATGGGGTCGTAGCCGATCACCGGCACGGCATGCTCTCCGATCGCCCATGGGACCCGGGTACCGTCCCACGCAGTCCAGAAGCGCGGGGCATGCGCCTTGAAATCGGAGGTCAGCCAGACCACCACGGAATTCCCCAGCCGCAGCTGCGCGACGATCTCGGCGATGGTCCATCCGGTGTGGCCGTCGGCGACGGCGCCGTAGCGGTCGGCGGCGGCGACCATCGGCGGGTAGTAGACGCCGTAGCCGGTGAAGTCAGGCTCGTAGCCATTGACGTCACCGACGAACGCCGTGTAGGGGTCCCCCCAGCGGACCGGATACCCGTTGGTCCCGAGCTGCGGCGATCGCGCATCCTGGGGCAGGCTCGCGAAGATCCGATCCTGGGGCACCTGGATGTTGTGCAGCGCAAGAGCGACCTCGAGCGCGGCCGACTCGCAGTCGAGCGCGAGATCCTGCTTGATGATCGGCCCCGGGAGATAGATGCTGCCGGCATCAGTGCTGGCCGGGGTTCCTGTGGCGGCCGATCCGGTCGGGGTTGCGGTCACAGTCGAGCCGCCGGGGACCTGGGCGACTGCGTGCGTCGCCGTGCCCTCCGCAAGGGTCCAGAGCGGCAACGCGATTGCAGCGGCAAGCGTCAACAACCCCACTGCCGCGATCGCCGGGCGTCGCAGACGGATCATGGGCATGGCGTCGTGTCCACGGTCATACCACTCTAACCAGCGCCCCGCGGTCCGGTTACATCGTCGTGTTACTGAGGAACGTTGATCCGGCCGCCGAGCTCACGAAACTCGATTGCCTTCTCCTCCATACCCAGACGCACGGCCTGGTCCTCGCCAACCCCGTGGTCGCGCGCGTAGTCGCGAATGTCCTGGGTGATGCGCATGCTGCAGAACTTCGGGCCGCACATCGAGCAGAAGTGGGCGACCTTCGCACCCGCCGCGGGCAGCGTCTCATCGTGCATCGACCGCGCGGTCTCAGGATCGAGGCTCAGGTTGAACTGGTCCTCCCAACGGAAGTCGAAGCGTGCCTGGGAAAGGGCGTCGTCCCATCCCTGCGCACCCGGATGTCCCTTGGCAAGATCGGCGGCATGCGCGGCGATCTTGTACGCAATCACACCGTCCTTCACGTCCTGGCGATCGGGCAGACCGAGATGCTCTTTTGGAGTCACGTAGCAGAGCATTGCCGTGCCGTACCAGCCGATCATGGCGGCGCCGATCGCCGATGTGATGTGGTCGTACCCGGGCGCGATGTCGGTGGTGAGCGGACCGAGCGTGTAGAAGGGCGCCTCGTGGCACACCTCCATCTGCAGGTCGACGTTCTCCTTGATCTTGTGCATGGGCACGTGGCCCGGGCCTTCGATCATCACCTGCACGTCATGCTTCCAAGCGACCTGGGTCAGTTCGCCGAGGGTGCGCAGCTCGGCGAACTGAGCCTCGTCATTGGCGTCGGCGATCGACCCCGGACGCAGCCCGTCGCCCAGCGAGAACGACACGTCGTAGGCGCGCAGGATTTCGCAGAGCTCCTCGAAGTGTGTGTAGAGGAAGTTCTCCTGGTGATGGGCGAGGCACCACGCCGCCATGATCGAGCCACCCCGGGAAACGATCCCGGTGACGCGCCTCGCGGTGAGCGGCACATAGCGCAGGAGCACGCCGGCGTGGATCGTGAAGTAGTCGACACCCTGCTCCGCCTGCTCGATGATCGTGTCACGGTAGATTTCCCAGGAGAGCTGATCCGCGTTCCCGCCGACCTTCTCGAGCGCCTGGTAGATCGGGACAGTTCCGACAGGAACTGGTGAGTTGCGAATAATCCACTCGCGGGTCGCATGGATGTCCTTGCCGGTGGACAGATCCATGATGGTGTCCGATCCCCAGCGCGTCGCCCAGCGCATCTTCTCGACCTCGGCATCGATGCTCGAGAGCACCGCGGAGTTGCCGATGTTCGCGTTCACCTTCACGAGGAACCGGGTGCCGATGATCATCGGCTCAGCCTCGGGATGATTGATGTTGGCGGGGATGATCGCGCGGCCGCGTGCAACCTCGTCGCGGACGAGTTCGGAGGGAACGCCCTCACGGATGGCGACGAACTCCATCTCGGGGGTGATCGTCCCCCTGCGCGCGTAATGGAGCTGGGTGACCGCCGCCCCAGGGCGCCCGCGCAGTACCGCGGGGCGTGTTCCGGTCACCGTCTCGACGTCACCGCGCTCGACGATCCACGGCCGGCGCAGGGGCGCCAACCCGGCCTCGGGGTCGACGGTGATCTCGGGATCGCCGTGCGGGCCGCTGGTGTCGTAGAGGCGGAGGGGCAAGTTCGACGTCTCGCCGATCGCCCCGCGCGTGGGCGCCTGAACGACCTCGCGAAATGGGACCCGCATGTCGGGGCGCGATCCGTCCACATAGATGCGTCGAGCGGCGCCCGTCGTGGCGGTGGCGGGCGCGGTTGCAACCCCTTCGCGATCGATCACTTCGGTCATGTCGGCCTCCATGTGACACGACGCTCGGAGAGCCGCCGACCCGCAGGCGGAGCGCTCCCTGCGCCGGCATTACCCGGATCAGGTTCCACGGTCGGCCGCCACCAGCGGCCCTCTCAGCCCGGTCCCGCCGAGCTCCCGCGCCACAGATGGTACGCCCACGGTCACAAACCAGCGATGGGAACTTGCAGAGATATCTCTCGAGAGATATACTTCGATACATGGATGTCGAAAACAATCTCTCCACACCGCAGAACGGGGCCGCGGCAAGCGGCATCGCCAACAGCGAGCCGCGCAAGCTCACCGATCCCCGGGCAATGCGGGCGGTCGCGCACCCGATCCGGATCGCCATCCTCGAGGTCCTGGCCACCGAAGGGCCGCTGACCGCCACTCAGGCGGGCGAGCTCATCGGCGAGAGCCCCACCACCTGCTCCTTCCATCTCCGTCAGCTCGCGAAGTACGGGTTCATCGAGGAGGTCGCGGGGGTTGCGGGGCGGAAGCGCCCATGGCGGCTGGCGCATGCCGGGATGAGCTACTCCGACGTCAGTGACGACCCGGAGACCCGCCTTGCCGCGGCCGCGCTCAGCCGCGTCCTTCACGACTTCTACATCAACCGGCTCAAGGAAGGCCTCGAGCTGCGCCGGGACGTCCCGACGGAGTGGCAGAAAGCAACCGGCGCGAGCGAGTTCCTCCTGTACATCACCACCGAGGAACTGCACCACATCGACGAAAGCGTCACCGCACTCATCAAGCCGTATGTCGAGCGAATCGGCAACCCGAAGAAGCGGCCCAAGGGCTCGATTCCGATCGAGCTGCTCTTCTTCGCATATCCACGGCCCCCCCACCGCACCACCTGATCGCCAGACACGAATAAAAGGAGGTAACGCCATGACCAACTTGCAGAACATCGAACTCGCCCGCTCCATTGAGCGCCGGCGCGTCTTCTGTGCCGAGCACGCATGCTCGAATCGCACAGTGCTGCAGCGCGTCACGGCCAGGATCAACGCCTGGTCCGATCGCCATGACCGCAGCTAGTGTGGTCAGCAGCGTGCGGAGGCACGTGTGAGCGTGCCTCCGCACCATAGCTGGGACTGACCCGGTGCGAGCCCTGCTCGCCGACCGCAACGGCCGCCGCTATCTCATCGGCCAGTTGCTCTCCGTGTTCGGCGATACAGCCATGTGGCTGGCCGCGGGCATCTGGGTCAAGACCCTCACCGGCAGCAACGCGGCCGCCGGACTGACCTTTTTCGCGTTCAGCCTGCCATCGGTGCTCGCACCCGCGGCGGGGCTCCTCGTCGACCGAGTCAAGAAACGTCCCCTGCTGATCACCACGGACGTCGTGCTCGGCGCCACTGTGCTCCTGCTGCTCCTGGTGCATGGACGTGACCAGGTGTGGCTCATTTACGCGGTCATGGTGCTGTATGGAGCGGCCTATGGCGTGCTCGGTTCGGGTGAGTCGGCGCTGCTCCGCGAAATGCTTCCCGAAGAGTTGCTCGGCCAGGCTAACGGCATGCTGCAGACGCTCCGGCAGGGGATTCGTCTGGTCGGTCCCGTCGCCGGCGCGGGACTGTTCGCGTGGCAAGGTGGCGGTGCGGTCGCCGTCGTTGATGCATGCACGTTCCTCATCGCGGCGGCGGCGACGTTCTCATTGCGCGTCACCGAGGTGACACCCGTGGAGCGCTCCGAACACCACTGGTTCGCCGAGGTCACCGCCGGAGTGCGGTACGTCGCGAAGACGGTGGTGCTTCGCCAGATGGTCATCGGATGCCTGCTGGTCATCGTCCCCTTCGGCTTCTACGAGACCATCGCCTTCGCCGTCGTCAGCACCGGTCTCCACAAGCCACCCACCTTCCTCGGCATTCTCACCACCGCACAGGGCATTGGGGCGATCGCCGGCGGACTCACCGCAGCCGCAATCATGCAGCGCACCAACGAGGGAGCACTTTTCGCGTTCGGATGCGTGCTGTTCGCGGCATCGTCCGCCCTGCTCATGGTGCAGTGGCTGCCTGCAGTGATCGCGGCGGTGGTGATCCTGGGTGCGTGCCTGCCATGGGTTCTGGTCGCGCTCTACACAATCGTTCAGCGCAAAACGCCGATGTCGCTGCAGGGCCGCGTCTTCTCCGCGTTCGATACTCTGATCGGAGTACCGCAGACCATGTCGATCGCGCTCGGCGCGGGGCTCATCGCGCTGGTTGACTACCGGCTGCTCCTGGTCTTCGCCGCGTTGATGGGCATCGTCGCGGCGCTGTATCTATTGACCCGGCACGAGTTGCGCCAACCTCCAGCCAACTCGGAACCGCAGCCGGCTGCACATCACCTCGAGGCGGCCGAGGGATTCACGCTTCCATTGGCATCGGCGGACGTCGCGTCCGGCACCTGATGCGTTCTGCAGATCTCCGCAAACAATGCGGCGCTCGGCTTTGCACTCCGCTCCTGGGTTTCCCGATCGACGGCGATCAAGCCGAAGCGCTGTGAGTACCCCTCCACCCACTCGAAGTTATCCCATGCGGTCCAGTACAGGTAGCCGCGCACATCCACGCCGGCGTCAATCGCGTCCGCGACGGCATGCAGATGGTCACGCAGATACGCTGGACGCAACTCGTCATGGTCATCGGCGACGCCGTTTTCGGTGATCAGGATCGGGAGGGCGAACTCGCCAGACAGGTCGATGAGCGCCTTACGGAGTGCGCTCGCATCGATCGCCCAGCCGGATCGTGAGAGCGGCATCCCGGGCATGGCCTCATGCCGTCCGAACAGCCGTCCCGGTGCGCGGAGATCCAGGGATACAGCCTCGGTGGTGTAGTGGTTCAGGCCGAGATATGTGAGCGATCCGCCGAGTCCGGGCACCACCTCGCCGCGACCCACCGGTGGAAGCATCCGCCCTGCGACACAGCTGCGCAGGAACCATCGATTGAAGAGGTAGTCGGGGGGCCGCGCGAGCAGCCGATCGACCGGTGACGCGGGATCCCGCGGAACGAGGCGACGCTCGTGATGGGCGATCGATACCTGAGCGGCCCGTCCGTGCATGTCGGAGACAGTCCTGATCGCGTGTGCTCCTGCGGCATGCATTCGCAGGAGGCCGCGCAGGGCGGCGAGCGTTCGGCGCAGCGAGCGTTCGCCCGGCGGCCATGTTCCTTCGAGATGTCCAAGCACCGCGACGACAGTGGGCTCGTTGACGGTGACCCACCAGGTGACCAAGGCGCCCATCGCCTCCACGCACGCAGCGGCGTAACGCGCAAAACGAACCGGCGCGGCCGGACTTGCGAAACCGCCGGAATCCGCAAGCCACGCGGGAAGTGTGAAATGGTGCAACGTGACCACGGGCTCCATCCCGTTGCGGAGGCAGGTGCGCGCCACGTCGACGTAGTGCTCGAGCGCATCCTGGTCGAACCGCCCAGGCTCCGGCTCGACGCGCGCCCACTCAACGGAGAATCGGTGCACGTTGTGATGCATCGACCCCAGCTGTGCGAGATCAGCACGATAGCGCCGGTATTGATCGATCGCGACCGACGCATCGCCGCCGCCCTTGACGGCCTCGGGATGATCCGCGACCCATCTCGACCAGTCGTTGTCGATGCCGCCCTCGACCTGGTGCGCCGCGGTGGCACACCCCAGGAGAAATCCCTCGGGCAGTTGCCTCGGGGTCACGCGCTCGCCGCCGGCGCCTCGAGAACCAGCCTGCGGAATCCCTCGGACGGCTCGTCGACGATCACGTTCACGCCATTCTTGCGGCTCCAGGCGCGGACAGCGAATGCATGCTCGGCGACTGGCGAGTGGACCTCGAGGCGATCACCGGGAGCGAGCCGCGCATACGCCCTGCGTACCTGCTCGAGTGCACCAGGCTCGCTGCACAGCTCCTCCGAAGCGCTCAGATCGAGCACCGTGGTTTGGGTCATGAACCCCGTGGCGACCTCTGCAACGGATCCCCCAATCGCTTCACGGCACCAGAATACGTGCGCCCGGCACGGTCGGGTCCGATCGGGTGGGTGATCCACCAAGCCGATCGTCTGCCCACGCCCGTGTCTGCGGGCGACCTTTCCTGTGGCCCTGGTGAAGCGGCCCATAATGCGCCAATGCCCACTCCAGAGCCGGCCCGCCACGATGACACTGTCGAGGACGAGGAGGATCGCCCGCGCCCGGTCGCCGGCACCGTCCGACTGATGACCGATGACCCTTTCGAGATCGACGACGACGCTGACTCCGGTCTTGGCCGCCGCCTCTCCTCGATTGCGTCCAAGAGCCCCTGGGTCATCCCCGCCGCGCTGGTGGGGATCGGCGTGGCTTTCCTGGTTTTGCGCCGCCGGCGCTGACCTCAAGGCCTCTTCGCGGGACACGCTCGACCAGCGGCGGGCTGTCCGCCCTGGCGAAGATGTCGAGCATCAGCGCCTCGAACGCCAGGCGCGGCTGCGCATACATGGCGACGGACTCCGAAGTCTCGAGGATGCGCGCGAGGATCTCGACGATGCGCGAGAGCTCCAGGTCCTCAGCCCACGCCTCGAGCGCCGGTCGGTATGCCTTCCAGACCGCCAACTCCGGAACCCCTGACGCGAAGCACGCGGCGTCGCGCACGAACGACGCCCACGCACCCAGCGTGATCAGCGCCTGTTCGCGGACTTCGGCGGTTCGCTCAGTGCCTGCCGCGGCGGCCACCGTGACGAGCGCGGCGGCCCGGAGTGCGCCCTCGGCACCTCCGCCGCCTGCGCCGATGAATCGATCGAGTGCGTCCAGCTCGCCGTCGAGCGCGCCCGGTTCGGTGGCAAGGCGCAGAGCGCGACCCGGGCGCCCGGCCGCAAGGGCCGCGGCGATGGCGGCGTCGTGCTCATTCACCCCGTGGAGGCGCTCAAGCCAGTCCTCGATCGCCGCGGAGGAGACGGGGCCGAGCACCACGGTCTCGCATCGGGACCGCACCGTCTGGGGGAGCTGCTCGGGATGCGCGGAGGTCAAGAGGAGGTGCGCGCGCGGCGGGGGCTCTTCGAGCGTCTTGAGCAGGTTGTCCGCCGCCTGCTCGGTGAGACGGTCGGCGCGAGCGATCACTGCGATGCGCCGACCACCGGCGTAGGCGGCGAGCGAGAGGAACTGCTGGAGCGACGGTCCGGCCTCCTCATCGCCCGGCTTGCGCTTCGGCGACGGTCGCATCCTGTCGATCCCCACGTTCTCCGCCGCCGAGTCCTCGAGCCAGAAATCGGGATGGGCGTCGAGCCCTCCCGGCCAGTTCGACGCATCCAGCAGCTGGGACGCGAGTGCCAGCGCTGCCGTCGTCTTGCCGACCCCCTCGGGTCCGATCAGCAGGAGCGCGTGGGTGAGCTCGTCATCAACGCCACTCGCCGCCAGACGCTGCAGCACTGAGCCGTGTCCGATCACCGCGTCACGCGTGGTCACGGGATGGATTGTGCAGAATTGCCCGCGGTGACCCAGTCCCAGACGTCAGCGCAGGCCGCTTGGCCGCCGCGTCACGCCGACAGCGGACGGCACTACGCCGCGCGGGTGATCCTCTACATGGAGGGGGCGTTCCTCGTCCTCATCTCGTTCGGTTTCTTCAGCGGCGCCGAAGGGAGCGGCGCGCTCAGCGTCGTTGGGGGTGGCGGCCTGTGCATCGTGGGCGCGGTGATCCTCGCCGCCGGCGCCACGCGGATGCGCCACGACCTGCCGGCGGTTCGCGACCCGAACGATGCGGACCAGAGGGTGCCGTGGGACTGGTCCGATTTTCTGATGTTCTGGCCCGGCTGGTTCAGCGCGTTTCAGCTGCTCGGGTCGGTCGCGGTCATCCTGACCAACGTTATCGCCAGCAACTCGGATCCAACGGTTCGCACCGCGATCGAATCGTCCGTGCTCGCGGTGTGCCAGTACACCGCCATGCTGTTCAACATCTTCGTGCTCGTGTTCATGCGTCGCGGCGGGACGTTGCGCGACCTCGGGTGGCGCGGGTTCCAATGGTGGTGGCTTCCCGTCGCGCCGGTCGCGACGTACGTCGCATTACTGGGTGCGAGCTACCTGCAGACCATCAACCAGAACCTGTTCCCAGGTGTGTCAAATGGACAGTGCCAGCAGGTGCAGCACGACTACAGCCACTATTACGTCCTCGCAATCATCGTTGTCTGTGTGATTGCGCCAATCTCCGAGGAGACGATCTTCCGAGGATTCATCTATGGCTGGCTGCATCGCTGGGGCCCGGCTGTCCTGGCGATACCGTTGAGCGCCATGATCTTCTCGGCCCTGCACCAGCAGCTGGTGCTGTTGCTGCCCCTCTTCTTTGTCGGAGTCGTTCTCGCATCGCTGTATCAGGGATCGCGAAGCATCATTCCTGGCGTCCTGACGCATGCGCTCTTCAACCTTCCGAACATCATCGCGATCCTGAGCACCACGACGACCTGTTGAACGGCCCCGCGGCGCTCCAACCGGGTGCATGTTCAGGAGGGCCGAAGAGGAGTTGATTGGATGTCAGGTGGACGGAGTGCCGATAGCTGATTTGCAGAACGCCGCCTCGGATCTCCCGGCGTATCGACTCCGTACGGACCAATGGCTTCGGCGCCGAGTACTGACGGCTGAGGCGGGTTCAGACGACTGACTGGATCTGACCGCCGTCGACGGCGATCGACACCCCGGTGACGAATGACGCTGCCGGCGAGCAGAGAAACACGGCAACGCGCGCGATCTCCGCGGGTTCGCCGACACGACCCATGGGATTGACCTTGCCCGCATGCGCGAAGAACGCATCGAGGTCGGTGACGCCACTGTCGTGCGCCAGCTCGATCTGACGATCGGTCCTGATCGCACCAGGGAGCAGAGAGTTGACGCGGATCTCGGGCGCAAATTCGAGCGCGAGCGTCTTCGCGAGGCCGCTGACAGCGCCTCGAATGCTGTTGCTCAGCGTCAGGCCGCTGATCGGCTGCTTGACGCTGGTCGACGTGATGAAAAGGATGGCGGCCGCGTCCGACTGACGCAGCGCGGGCAGCGCTGCCTGGATAAGGTGAATCGCACTCATAAAGGTGAGTTGGTGCGCCGCCTCCCACTTGCTTCCGTCGATGTCCTTGAACGAGCCTCGCGGCGGACCGCCGGCGTTGACGACCAGGGCGTCGAGACGCCCGAATTCGTTGACGGCGCGCTCGACGGCGACCCTCGCCTGTTCATCAACCGCGACGTCCGCGGGTGTGGCGACGACGCGGACTCCGTGCGTGCGCACCGCCTCGGCCGCCGTCTGCAAAGCTGCGTCCGTACGGGCGCACATGCCCACGTCGGCACCCTCGGCGGCGAACTGGTCGGCGATGGCACGCCCCATGCCTTTGCTCGAAGCGGCGACGAATGCAGCGCGTCCACGGAGCCCCAGATCCATGCGTGGCAGGCTAGCAGTTTGCTCAGGGTGGGGAGAGACGTCCGCGATCTGTCCGCCACATCGCGCTGATGGAGTGTATCGAAAGGGCCATACTGGGTCTCGTGCTCGAAGAATTGGGAAGGGAATGGTTGTTGCCGCTGCTTCCAGCTGGCACCTCGATTTTCGATGGCCTTCCGCTCGGCGCCGTCGTCCTTACTGCCCTCGCTCCGGCGGTCGGCAATGGCCTGATCACCATGCGCGGCGCAGGCGAGGGTGTGCTCGTCATCCGCGACGGCGTCGTCTCGGAGACGATCTGGATAACCGGTGGTGTTCGTGTCGACGGCGACGACGCGCTCGACCTGATGCACGCTGCCCACGAGGCGACTGTCTCCGCCTGCCGTCTGTCTCACGATGGGATGGGACTCATCGGGCCGCTGATTCGCAGCGAGCCGTGCTACGCCGATCTGCGCCTCGAGTGGATCGTCTGGCCCGAGTTGCTCCGCGACCTCGAGACGCGCGGTGGCACGTTCGTTGTTGAGCTCTCAACTCCCAGCGATCACGGCGTGACAGTCATCGAGAACGGGCGACAGGTCGCGACATTCGCGGCGTCGCACCCAACGCTTGGGGAGCCCGATCTCCTTGATGAGCTTGCCGCCGGCGGTGTGGGGACCATTCGGGTTCTCGGCCAGTCCGGCGGAAGGATCGCGGCGCACACCGAGCCGTTGGGTGCCGCCTCCAGCGTGGACCAACCGCGACGCGACTTCGTTGTGGTGCAAAGCACCGATCCATCCATCACCGATGCCGGCGACCCGAACGCCACGTTGTCTGCGCTTTTCGGCCCGCTGCGCAAAACCTCAGATCAATATCCCGAAATGCGAATTGACGGGATGGGTCGGCAGCGTATGACTCCCGTCGAGTCCGTCTTACCTCAGCTCAAGACGCTGGTGCGTGATCGCCTGCAACGTTCGTCGGGGTCGATCGAGGAGGTTGTGGACGGAGCCGCGAGAGACCGCCAGAGTCTGGAGTGGCTCGCCGACCGAGTCCGTGTGATGTCCGTGCGCGGGTTTCTCCACTCGACGTTTGATCAGCTCGCCGACGACATGCTTGCGTTGACTCCTCAAGAACAGGTCTGAGCCGCGTTCCGGGCTCTTTCCAGGGCGTGCGGTCCCCCATGACTGTCCGGGGGTGGTCCCGCCTTCTGGCGCATCGTCAGATCACGGATGGCTGCTGTTCCCCGGCATCGAACGCAGACGTGGCGCGACATCGGCACGACTGCCGTACTCATCTCACTCTGGATCGTGCCCTGGCTCCTGCTCACCGCGGCGACGTGGATCGCCGGTGGTCGCCCGAGCGCGTCACCCTTCTCGTTCCTCAACCCCACAGAGGTCGTCCGCCGAATTGAGTCCTCGGGAGGAGCGTTCGACTGGTGGATTCTCGTTGCACCCAAGTCGACGGTCATCGCGTGGAGGTTCTGGGGCAGTCTCGCCGTCATAGCCGTCACAGCGAGCGCGGGTGGCGTCGGAGCACGTCTGCAGGCCCACCGCATGTCACGCGGCAGGCTGAGGCGATTCATGCCACCTGCCCGCCAGATCGCACGTACAGCCCGGTGGGCACGTGGCATCGACCTTCGACCGATGCGCGGTCGTCCGGGACGCGCAGGCGTGTTCCTCCTCGGCCGGCATGGGCGCCGGATGCTGGTGACTCAACCGGAAACCAGCGTGCTGGTGATTGGGCCAACCCGATCCGGGAAGACAGCGGGGCTCGTGATCCCCAATCTCCTCCACTGGGATGGTCCCGCTATTGCAACCAGTACCAAGAGCGAACTTGTCGATCTCACTGCAGGACACCGCCAGTCACTCGGACCCGTCTACGTGTACGACCCGACTCGTGAGCTTGGAGGGAGGTACGACTCCGTGACGTGGTCGCCGATCGCGGGCTGCGACGATCTCGATCGCGCCTGGATGGTTGCATCATGGCTGTGCGCTTCCCTGCAGCAGGGGGGAGGCCGCGGCGACAACGATTGGTCACACTGGGCGGAATCGGGCAAGTTGTTGATCGCGCCTCTGCTCTACGTGGCCGCGATCAGCGGCCGCACGATCGTCGATGTCAGGACATGGATCCACGGGTTCGACCTGGCCAGTCCGATCGGGATGCTCGAGGAGTTGCTGCTTGACCCCGCAATCCGCGCCGATGCCGATCCGATTCGCGCCATGTCGATGCTTGCGTCGGTCGACCAGCGACCGGAACGTGAACGCGGCACTGTGTTCTCAACGGTCATGCGCATCTTCAACGTCTTTACCGAGCGTGCGGTCGCAGAGTCGGCGCTGTCCAGCCGCTTTGACGCGGATGACTTCCTCCGTCGTCGCGGTACCCTCTACCTCTGCACACCGAGGCAGACGCCAGAGCGGGTCGGGAGCCTGTTCGTTGGCATCCTCATGACTGTGGTGACGGCCGCATATGCGCTGTCGGAGAGCGAACCGAGTCGCCGGAAGACCGAGAGCCTTGGCCTGTTCCTTGATGAGCTCGCCAATGTTGTTCCGATTGAGGACCTGCCGGCGCTTGCGTCACAGGGCGCCGGCCGAGGGGTAATGCTGATGTCCATCATTCAAGATCTCAGTCAGCTGCGGTCGCGATACGGGGTGGAGAAATCAAACACCATATTGAACAACCACGGCTGCAAGCTGATCCTTCCAGGGATCAGTGATCCAGAGACTGCCGACGTGCTGGCGAAGCTCGTCGGTCGCACCGAGTTCCCTGAACAACAGGTGAGCGTCGGCGCTGATGGACGACTCAGTCGCTCGTACTCCGTTCGTCAGGATGCCATGGCGACTCCAGACGCACTGCGGCAGATGAGGGCCGGCAGCGCCATCCTGATCAATCGGGACAGTCCGCCTGCTCTCGTGAATCTGCCCTACTGGTTTCAGAACACGCGGCATCGGAGATTGGCCAGGGTTCCCTATTTCCGCGCCGCTGAGCACGTTCCGCGCTGACGACGCGCTTTGCTCAAGGAGGGGCAGAGTCTGGGTAACTCGTTCCAGACAGCGCAATCCAAAGCGGCTGCTTCCACCATCAGTGTCCCAACGGGAATGGGATCGGGATCACTGTGCAATGGCTGAGCACCGTGATTACAATCTCAACCCCATCGTCATATCGTCGATGCCAATTCCTCGTCCGCGGATCAAAGGTGTCACTGGATGTGAAGCGCGTGGCACCAATCGTGTAGTCGCAGCGTTCGCGGGTGCCCGAGTGGGCGGCACTCAGGGCGCAGCGGCCGACTGTCGGGATTCCGTCCCACGTCATCACCGCACTACCCGTCATTGTCTTCGGCGACGTGCTGACAATCACCAGCGTCGCCTGACCGGTGAAGACCTCGGTGCGTCCTGCCGGCTGCGCCATGCGAGCGAGTAGCGTTCCGCCAACATGCACCCCGGCGCCATCTCGACCGGCCTCGAAGTACCGGGGGGTGAGTGAGAGCCAGACGCCGCAACCGGCGGCCACCAACGCAAGCGCAATCAACGACGCTGGTCGGCGCCGGAGCCACCCGCGCCGGCACGCGATCGAAGGTCGATGCACGGGCGCGAGACCACCAAGAGGCACAGGCAGCGTTTGAGCAGCTCTGTCAAGCGAGCCTGCTGGGCCAGACAGAGGAACAATCGCCCGATCAACCATGTGGATCGCTGACCTCGGATACGGCACAGTCGAGGATCCGGATCGGATCGATCGAGATATGCATGCGAATCCGCAACCGCCGTCGCCGCGCTGGGATGAGCTGCCCCTGAGCGGTCTCGCGCGTGCTGCGATCATCAAACTCCAAGATGGCGAGCACAGGCTGCGTCGACTGCAGCAACTCGCCCTCTATCCGCAAGTCCCCAAAAGCACCGAAGTCGGGGCGCATTGCATCGCCGCCGTCAAGGAATGGCCGGAGGCCGCGCTGCAGATGCGCAATCACCCTGTCGTTGGCGACGTCCGTCGGAGCGTCATGACCGGCAATCAACAGGGCCAGACTGCATGTGAACGCTTCGATGGCGTCGCGGATGCCTTCGAGCCGCTGCTCACGAGTCTCGTGTGCGCCGATTCCATCGGGTCGCTGCCCGGCGTGGGTCAGCGTGGCGATCCATCTGCTCATCGTGTGATCGCTTGTGGCGCCAGAACGATTGCCTCCGATAGTTCGCGATATGCCGCGCGGAGCGACGCCGAGACGGATTCGACGGGCACTCCCTGCATGCCTGCGTATCTGACCCTTTCCGCGTCGTCAGGGATGTCGACGACTCGGTAGACTCGCTGCGCGATCGCGGCCATATACCTTCTTGCCAGAGGATGCTCACGATTGCGTCGCGTGCGCGGAACAAGGGACGCAACGATCGCGGGCGGCAGATCGGCAACATCGAGGTAATCGAGAACGCCGTTGAAGTCCTGCTTCGAGGCGGCGCTCGGGAGAACGAGCACGTCTGCATGTTCAAGCCAATACGCCGCGGCCGCTGCTTCTGGGCCGGCTGTTGGGTCGGGTAGTCTGTTGCTGAGATCCACAACGACAAGTGGATACCGCAGGCGGAGGTAGCTGACCAGGAGCCCAATCTCGGTACGCGAGTACTCGGATGAGTCGCGGGCCTCCGGGAAGCAGGCAAGCGCTGGCGTCGACGCGTGGACCGGCCTTGGAAGCTCGCTGCCCGCGACCAATGCGACGATCATGTCGCGAACAGTCGCGGCGCCCGGTGGAAGGCTGAGCTGGCCCCACGCATCGGGATTGGCGACGTTCGCGTCGACGATTGCGGCGCAGCGCCCCACCACGTCCAGCGCGGTGCCTACCGCTATTGCGACGCCGGCTGCATGACTCGTCTTCCCGACTCCGCCTTTGCGGGAACCGACAGCGACGATGGTGGATCCGCGCATCACGAGCAGGTTTGCCAGCTCCGCGTCTGACAGCTCATTCGAGGTGGGGCGCGGTCCGATGCGGCGTGTCCACCCCGGAAGCCGGAAGCCGCGATCGCGAATTCTGGGATGGGACTTGCTGGGGGGCAGTGACTGGGGTGTCAAGCCGGCCGCAACCGCGTCGGCCTGCCCGAGGCTCATCGCGATGAGCAGATCGAAGGGATCAGGGCCAGGTTCGTGCGGTGCCGCGTCGAGCTGGGCGACGGCCCGAGCGCCGGTTGTGTCGTCGGCTGTGTACCGCGCCGCCAGGGAACGCACCCGGGTGGCTTCAATTTCATCGTAGACGCCCTCGGCGACAAGGTCGCTCATGACAGCGGCGGCATAGTCAAGCGGCGATCGGACGCTGAACACGTGCACGCCGGTTTGATGCTCGTAGACACTCGTGCCATCCGTCGCAGCGATGCCGACATAGCATCGTCCGTCGAGGCCTGCGAGCCAGCCTGCCAAGCCGGCGCTATCCTGGACGATGAAGATCACATGCGATTCGCGTGGAATCTGGGCATCCCACCACGCATCGAGTTGCCGCTGTGCGGCGACGTCAGCAAAGAATCCGACACCCCGGACTGGAGGTGTACATGCGATAACGCCGCTACCGCTGGATGTCAGTTCGCTCAGCATCCGCCCAACGGAGTCCGCACTCTCGTCATCCTCCAGGAGGATGACGATCGCGTACGGTGCGATCGCATCAATGGGCAAGTCGAATTGCCTCGCGGATGTCGGCCGGACCGGACCCGCAGCACAGCGATGTAGCGGGCAACGCGCGCTGTACAGCTCCCACCGCCAAGAGCAGCAGACCGACGACCAGGAAGACCGAAACCAGGGAGACGGCGCTCCGATGAGGACGCACATTCGCGTTCTTGACAGTGGTCAAGACCGCGATGCATACGGCCGCAACGACAACCAGCCACGCAAGCACCGTCATCACTGCCTCTGCCGCTCCCAGACTGGGAATCCTCTCGGTGAAGAAAGCGAGTGCCTGGCCGATGTCCGGGGGCCGGAGGACCAACCACGTCGCGATGAGCATCACCAGAACCAGCGTGATCAGGGGGAGGGACCTCCGCGCCATGCGCGTCTTAGCCCCCCAGCCCGGACGAGATCGCTTGGAAGGTAGGGGCCCCAATCAGCAGAAGCAGCGGAATAAGCATGCCCGCAATTGGCAGAGTGATCAGGATTCGCGCGCGTGCCGCCCGGACTCGCGCGTCGGCCAGGCGCTCCTGGTACACGGTGAGAGCCAGCCGTGTATAGGCAACTCGATTCGGAACGCCGACGTTGGTTGTGGCCGCAGCCTCTGCGACATCGGCAAACTCATGGATGCCATACGCATCACCGATCAGACGATACTGCTCTGTCGTCGAGCGGAATGGGCCGACCGCAAGCCGCTTGAATCCACCGCGATCCAGGAGATTCTGGAGCGCGTCGTCGCGGGCACATCGTGCCATGATTCTGACTGCGTCGTCGAGTTGTAACCCCCGGCTGTCGGTCATCACCGCGACCGCCATCAGCATATCCCCGAGCGTGCGGGCAGAGGTCTTGCGCGCACGAGCCGCTCGCCGCCGCAGGTCGCTGATCGAGAGGGGGAAGATCAGGACTGCAATCAACGCTGATGCCCAAGGCGGTGCCGGCCATGAACCCTCCAATGCCCTGCCACCTGCCGTCGCCAGCAGGAGCAAGGCGAACGTCATCAACGAGATCGCGCCCGTTCTCGCAAGGAAGCCGATGGGCGTCTCGCTGCTGTTCGACTGAGCGAGGAGGCACTCGAGGTCAAGTTCAGATTGAAAACGCTTGACAATCGGGGCTCGACTCGCCACTCGCGCGAGGGCTGACTGGTGGGTCGCGAATCCACGCAGGTGTGCCATCCTCCGCCAGGCGCGCGCATCGGGAGCGCTGAACACATCGAGGAGGGCGACACCGCCCGCCCAGGCCCCGATGGCGAGCATTGCAACCGCCGCATAGGGGATCGCCTCAGCCATGGGGGTGCAGCTCCTGTTCCTCGACCTTGCTCAGGTCCCACCGGGTCCAATGTGCTGTACGGGCAATGCGACCGAGCATGGCGATCAATGCAAAGAACATCGCGATGGAGATCAAGAGCACGCCGGTACCTGCGACCGTACCGTAGTAGGCGCGAAAGCTCGCGACCCGGACAAGACTGACAAACATGATCGTCATCAGTCCCGACATTGCAAATGTGACGGCTCGTTGCTGCGTCAATGTGACCAGAGACTCTTCTTCGACTTGGAGCTGCGCCTCGCCGACCGGAAGCAGCACGTCGTCGATCGCGGAAATGAGTCCGTCAAGACTTCTCGTTCTCGCCCAGATCAAAACGGCACACGCATGCTCGACAAGCGGGGAACGTGAACGGAGCCCGCACAGGACAATGTTTCCCGTGACAGAACCGCCCTGTGCCCACGGCTCCAAAACATATGCAAGCTCACGGCCAGGATTACGCCCGATCTCCTGGAGCGCCGAGTCCAGCGATTGATTGCCAATTGCCATCCGATCACGAAGGACTCGAAGTTGCACGAGGAAGGCACGCTCCATTTGGAGCCGACGCCGAGCTGCACGACCAGCTACGGCAAATCGCACCCCGAAGAACCCAACCACTCCCAGGACAAGAGTCAGGAGCCATATCTGAGTGGTCCAGCCCAGAGCGATTCCCGCAATCGTTACTCCGGTGCGGAGCCCAATCCAGCGACGCCAGGGCCACCCGAGAGCCGCGGCGACGTCCTTCTCGTGTTCCAGCGTGGGGACGATCACACGATGGCGGTGGGACCCCTTCGACAGTGGCGGCAACCGAACGATGGCGGCGATCGCACCGCAACCGCAGGCAACAATCAGTGCAAGGCCCGCAACGAGGACCACGGGCTCGGGAAACGTGCTGGCAAGCGTCAAGGCTCCGGCACCTCGTCGCTCTGAAGGTAGGGGCGGATACGGGTCGCAAGGCGACCAAGGTTGCCAATGAGGTCGGTTCCCCGAACCAGGCCGCCGCTATCCGTTTGCCGGTAGACCCACTTGTGGTTTCCTCCGCGCTCGACGGCGACGAGACCTGTAATCCGTCGCCGCCCATCTTGATTGGCAATGTGCACGACGACATGGACCGCCTGCTCGACGATTCGTCGCGCAAGACGCTCGTTTCCCGAGAAGCGCGCGTTCTCCATGACATATTGCATCGCCTGCTCGATGGCCAGCTCGGCATCCTCGGCATGGATCGTTGTCATTGAGCCGTCGTGGCCGGTCATCAGTGCCTTGCACACGGCTGCCATCTCCTCGCCGCGAGATTCTCCGAGGATGAGCCGATCAGGCTGAAATCGGAGAGCGTGGCGCACCAGGTCGAACATGGTGAGGTGCTGCGCCTCGGTGTCCGCCCGAATCGACGGGATGGTCGAGACCGCGGTCGTCAGCGCGTGCCACTGCTCGCCGTCGCCGCGATCCTGATCGAGGTGCAACTCCGCGCCATCTTCGACAACCACGATGTGCTCATCGTCTGGAACCATCCCCGCAAGGACGCGCAGCAGCGTCGTCTTGCCGGTGGAAGTGCCTCCCGCAATCATCAGGTTAGCGCGCCCGCGCACACATGCTTCGACGAAGACCGCAACACCTCGCGGCATGACCATTTGCGATACGTAGTCGCCGAGGTCTCGCACCTTGGATCGGGCGGGCACCCTGATAGCTGCCTTCACCTCGGCACGTCCAGATACCGCAGGGCGCTTCGCAACGCACAGTCGGATGACGCTACCCACGTTTGCTTCCGCGATCGGGGAAGCGTCGGTGATTGACTGGTCGCCGGTGACCCCACGCATCCGCACGACGCCTCGAAAGAATTCGAGAACCGCCTCGTCGTTCGCGAATGGGCTGCCTCCGACGAGAGAGAGCTTCCGTCCGACTGTGCTCACGAGCCAATGATCGTGACCGAGGCAAGTGATGTTCTCGAGCTCAGCGCCGTAGATCAGGAGCGACAATGGGTAGAGGTGTGACCCAAGGATGGCAGCATTTCGCTGAGTCGTTGCACGATAACGAGGATTGCGCGCGAGCTCCGCGACCACCGACAGAGGCAGCCCACTGGACTGCGGCGATTCAATCGCCCGATCGATGGCGATGGAGACATCCTCAGTCAGGCGTTCCTCGTGCAGCACTGAAGCCGGCTCGCCATTTCTCGAACGTAACACCGATGCAGCAATCACGCTGGCGACCTCATGCTCCTCAGTAGCAATGTGCGGCCATCTGCTTACCTGAACGGAGGTACGGTGAATTGTCCCGGCAACGTGGTCCGCACCGCTGATCGCGGACCTCACAGGTGCAATTCGGTTTCGATGCCAGCGAGAATCATCGGCCGGCCGGTGTCAGCCACTCGGGCCGCGCGGCGCTCGTCCCATCCCCAACCGACTCGTATTGGAAGATCGGGGAGTTCCCTCTCGAGGCTCTCGACCATGACACGTCGATGAGCCGCTCCACGCTGCTCACAAATGACCAACTCGCCGTGCGGTGGGCGCGCAGTACGAAGAACGTCGATGGTTCTGGACAGCAGGGCGGGATCGTCGCGTACCACGATGAAGACCCGATCGAATACTGAGCAGACTGCATCGGCAGCGGCCCGCGGTGATCGGAGGCTTGCATGGGCCCATGGATGGCCGAGATCGACTACCACGGCGTCGCAGTCAAGGCCTCGGAGGGCTGGACCAATCGAACGCAGGCAGTCGCTTATCTCCAGCCCGTACGTGCTGCGCAGCCCCGGGATCACACGTAGCTCCGATCGACCGGGGACCGGTATCGCCTGCGCGTCCAGAACAGCCGCGGTCACAGGCCGGTCGCCGAAACAGTTTGCAAGGCCCCGGTCATCCAATCGCAGGTAGAGCAAATCCGCGATCGTGCCACCCTCCATGTCGCAGTCAACCAAGACGACGGAGCGGCTCGTGGCGAGCGACCACGCAAGGCTGGTCGCCCATGATGTCGACGTCTGTCCGGCGCGGGTGGTGCAGACTCCCAGCAGCAAACTCACGGTGTGGTCGCCGTTCCCGAGAGCCCAGCGCACGCCGCGCCACAAAGGACATGTATCGCCGCGTCGGCGCTGAGCGGTGCGGAGGCGACCTGTGCGCCAGGAACCGTGAGAGCGACATGCAACGCAACATTCGAAGCACCGATCGCGACCCACGCTGCCTCGTCGGCCACTGGAACGAGGAGGGTCACAGAGCCCCCGGAGACGCTGTTGACGACGAGATCATGCCCGATCAGTACCTGTTGGTTGCCGGTGATGGCCGCGAACACGTCGATGGCCTCGCCGGCGGCCAAGGGCGGAGCGGCCGCGACCGTAATTGCTACGTCGGACTGGGCGGTTACCGGAACAAGATCATCACTCCGCAGGATGTCATTGGCAAGCAAGCCCCGTGCGAAGAGCGCGTGAACGGTCGTGGGACCGTCCACTTCGAAGTTGAAGTCTGTGGATCCAGCTCGAACTTGAACGAGCTGGACATCGCCAACACCGTATGGAGTTCCTGCGGTGAGGTTGTGGGTGACGACCCAAACAGAAACAGTCTGCGTCGCATTGGTTTGCTCTGTATAGACGATCAGACCAAGAACGACCACGATCATCGCGCTGAGAAATACTGCAGCAACGAGTCTTCTACGACTCATACGATGGTCCCTCCCCTGAGCATCACCCCGCCGCCAGGCAGGAACGAGCATAGGGCATCAGGGGGTGAGTCGGTCGCCGCACGATCACGGCGGGGCAGCCCCCCAGCACCGCAAACCGGTTGAGTCATGCGGATCCGGATAGCCTGCGGGAAGGAGGGGGCACGGATCGAGAAGCCGGCCGCTCTCGAGAACTTCGAAGTGAAGGTGGTATCCGGTCGCGCATCCCGTAGCCCCCTCGAAACCGAGTGGTTGTCCGGTAGTCACGTGGGCGCCGTCGGGGGCTGCGAAGGCTTCCAGATGGCCGTACAGGTAGGTTCTCCCACCCGCGCTCAGGAGTCCGAACAAACCGAGGCCGCCGATCCGCCCGGGTGGATACGAACATGCGATCGCCGCACCTTGGTCACGATGAAAGACACCATCAGCGACCGCTACCACCATGGTTGCCGGCGGACAGACTATGTCAATTCCCGCGTGCGGGTGCTCCCACGGCGTGTCGCCGTACCCCTGACTGACATACATCGTACGGCAATTCATCGGAGCACCAACCGTTGCCCCAGTCAGCGATGCGCACGGTGTCGCCGGGACGCGCGGGCAGTTGAGACTCCCTCCGATGCCAACCAGCGACGCGGTTGCAGCTAGGAGTGCGCTGCCGATGGAAAGAGCAACGGCAGCCGCAAGTACTCCGCAGGCAAGACAGCCGAGACAGGAGATTGAGCCGCACGAAGCCGCCCTGCGACCGCTGCCCCGAGGCGCTGAACCGCCGGCAGCCGACGCCAGCGCGCGCATGCCGCGAGCTTTGGAAAGTGCGGCGCCGAGCGCCGCAGGGATCGCCACCGTTCAGCCGGCCACGGGCACTGGTTCGGGCCGCTGCTCTGGCGACGAATTGGCAAGCGCCATGAGGGCGGGACCAGGAACGATCGCGACGACGGTACGTTCGCCGCCGGAGAGGAGAACCGCACGTCCCTGAACCGGCGGGTTGAGCGCGGCCAACTCATCCTCGGTCAAGCCAAAGACGTCGCGAACATCGGCGAGGGTAGCCTCCTCGGCCCCCAGGATCACCTTGGTCGCCGCAGTCGAAACCAGCGTTCGTCCCAGGTCAGTCCCGACGAAGTCGTGGATCTGCTGTGAGCACATCCAGACGCCCGCCCCGTGTTTGCGAGCCTGCCGGACGAGTTGACCGAGAACCTCCCCTGCATCCGGATCGA
Organism: Candidatus Dormibacteria bacterium; assembly: GCA_044450385.1. Taxonomy (GTDB): domain Bacteria; phylum Chloroflexota; class Dormibacteria; order Aeolococcales; family Aeolococcaceae; genus Palsa-851. Next base: position 5,457 of record JBIOIZ010000011.1, on the reverse strand, counting down.
TCGTGATCCGGTGAGCCTCATCCACGACAACGATCAGGCGTGGATGATCGCCTCCGAGCGCAGCGAGCACGGCGGTCAGGACGACCGCCAGGGCCGGCGTCAGATCCGCCGCGTAGGTCAACGCGAAGTTCCGCAGACCAATGGAAACGGGACGGGCGCCGACACGAAAGGTGGATGGTCGGTCGAAAACCGCTGCCCGATGACCCTGAGTAAAGCGGCGCAAACGAGCGGTGATGACGCGACAGCGATCCTTTTCCCGCCGTGTAAGCGCATGCATTGTTGAGGTTGTCTCGATGAACGCAAGGAGGTCGTGGATAACCGGTTCTGTGGTGGGTCGTCGTGCGCGCCAATCGCGAAAGAACGCGGCGATCTCACCATGGATCCAGCCCTGATCCTCGTCAGGCAAGCGTCGGACCGGGCGTCCGTCGCGCACGCCGCGCTCGTCACCGGCCATGACACTGAGCACGGGAAGGATCAGACTCGCCGCCGAGTCTGGCGCGACATCGCACCCAGGTGCCAGCGGGTTGAGCGCATCCTCGCCCAACTCGAAATGGAGACCTCCGATCGCGTTTATCACGCGTCGGTACTCCGAGTCGGGATCGATGACAACCGCAGAGGCGCCTTCCATCACGTGCCGCACGAGCAGCGTTTTCGCCAGCACGCTCTTGCCGGACCCTGAACTTCCAACCACGACCGCATTGTGGTTCGGCCTGCTCCAGATGGAGAGGTATGCCGGCGCCGCAGTGAGTTGGTTGATGCCAATGAGGGGCTGTCGCTGATCCCCAAATGGAGTGCCCAGTGCAGGAAGGAGGCATGCGGCAACGGAGTCGGAGGTCAACTGCAAACTGCGGCCGAGTGGGGCACCACCAGGTGTGACTGAGAGCGACGGCAACAAGCCCGGAGACGTTGGGTAGACGATGTCAAACCCCTGACCTCGGAGGAGGCCATCGAGTCGTTCCGCTGTCTCGGCAGCCCTGGAAAGGACCGAGTCACGTACCGCAACGCTCAGCGCGATACGGCACGGAATGAGCTGGCGCTGAGCGATCGCTGCGAGCGCCGCAGTCGTGTCGGCAAGAGCGATCTGATTGTCGACGGCATCGTTTCCTTCGCGTGCGGTATAGCGCTGCATCGCCGCGCGACGATCAAGCACTCTACGCGCAACCTTCGCTTCAACAGGAAGCACGTGCAAGCTCGCATGACCCTTCGCTCGGCTTCGCATGAGGGCGTCAACGACTGCCCCAGGGTGAACCACCGGAGGGAGTCGCGTCGCGGTGAGGACAATCTGAAATTCGTCGCCGATGCGGACTACTCCCGCGCCACTGACCGCGGCACTCTTTGCACCGATAATGGTGTCGACCAGCAGGTCAGCGATGTCGTCACGGTCGGCAACAACTACCGTCAGCCCTAACCCAGAGGCCGTCCGCAGCCCTGTGAGAAGCGCGCGAGCCGCATCATCATCACTCGCCTCGACCGCCCGCGGCAGCCGCGTCGCCCGGCTGAGCCATGGGATTCCGTCGGCCGCGGCGATGGCCGGCGAGAGCACCACGAAGTGACGAAGACCGAGACTCTGTTCGGCGACTCTGCCGGCAAGATCACGCTCCATCTCTGCGAGCCGGCTCATTGGCCATCCCTTCACGCGCTCGTCAAACGCGATCTGCGCGCGATGGCTGTCGAAGTTACTGACGACGCTCACGAACTGTGCTGGACAATCGAGACCGAGGAGCCATTGCATCATCGTTGAGCACCACCGCGCATGGGCTTCACTGGTCGGCGATCCGCCGGGTCCTTCGACCATGAGGACTGCGCGAGCGCCACCGGGGTTGAGCCGGACGATTCCCGAATCAGCACCTTTCACGGTGGGCAGGACGGTCAGGTGCCGGAGCGAGCGCATGGGCGAACGCCACAAGATCTCGCGTCGGATTCGGGTCACTTGCATTGCGCTGCCTCCGAATTGAACGCGTGCACGGCGTCCCTCGCCATCGAGCACCGCGGTGGGTAATACCCGGCGAGCAAGGCGATAGAGGCACCAGGTTCCAATCCAGATGCCGTCTCGCGTCGGCGCTGCCAAAGTGAATCCGAGCATCATCACTGCAATCGCAAGGCCGAGGCGCGAGCCGACAGAGAGGGTGCCAAAACTCAAACAGGAAAGTGCGACCGGCGCCGAAGCAGTCAAGAGGATCAGTGCACGGAGCGGTACCAAGATTGGCCCAAGAGGTACACGTATCTGGGCATCGACTGCCAGCGGAACCCGCACCCCGCTCATGCGATGCCTGCCTCAAGTGCTGGCATGCCGCCACCATCGATCGGCGCTCGCTCGACCGCTGGACCGCTGCCGAGCCACTCGGACAGGAAGTCATTCGCGAAGGCCGCCTGACTTCGTGGCGATGTTCGGGTCCACGCAATTTTGGCGCGATCAGCAGCCGAGACCGAGCCATACGCCTGGTCGCGAGTGGACGCACCAATCAACTTGGCATGACCCGCCCCAAACGCGTTGAAGGCCTGCTGCGAAAACAGACTTTCGGAGCCAGCCACTGCAGCCTTACCATCGGATCCGAGAGCCGCAGCCACGTTCGGGGGACCACCCGATGCGACGAGGTCTGCGCCACCGCTCGGCGATCCAAATCTTCCCGCTGCGAGTGCGCCCGGAGTCGCGACGGTTGGAGTGATGCCCTGGGACGCGAGTCCGAGCCGCTTCATGAAGTTCACGGCAGAGTTTCCACCGTCGCGATTAGCGCCAAGTGCTTCGGCCATGAATCCTGCGGACGACAAGCGGTGAACTGGCGCAACCATCGTGGCGGCTCCGGCCGCGAACCCGGCGAGCGCACTGCCATGACTGAAGCCACGCCAGGTGAGTTGATGCACCATCTTGCCTGCGAACCAGAGCCCCCCGCACAAAATGACGACGGCAAGCAGGGGACCGACAGCGAAGGCGGTGACGACGTGGGATGCGAGCGTAAGACTCAGTGCAATGGCCATGCCGAGCACCAGCGGCGTGAGTAAGACGCTGACAAACAGGTCCAGCCACCAGTGAAAGAATCGATTGTTCGTTTCGAACACCGCAGTAGCGAGACAGAGGGGCGCCGCAACAACCACGAAGCCGAGCATCACAGTCCGCACGATCATCAAGAAGCCTGCGTAGAGGACCAGAATGAGAAGCGGAATGCCCCCGACCGCTACCGCCACCATCTCGTTGCTCGAGGCGGTGAGTATGCCGTAGAGATGAGTAAACCAGCCCTGTCCGGGTTGGAATCCATTCAGGAGCGACGCACGGAGGATGAGGCCGACAATTGCCCCCGAGACCGCTATCGATGCGTCAATACACCAGACGATTGCTGTGTATCCGAGACTGACGGGAGTGCCCGGCACCCCGATGACTGCGACCGCCAGAAGAAACCGCGGAAGGACTGAGAGAATCGTCTCCATTGAGCCCGTGCGGTGATCCACAAGTGCCCGGATGATGCGACTGGCAGCGCCCACGCCGGCGATCATGAGGGCGGGCGCCATCATGCCTCGATAGAGAGACTCATAGATCTGAGCCGAATTCCACTGTTGCCCCGGCTCGCCGATCGTGCCAAGGAACCACGTTTGCAGTTCCGGCGGGAAGAGCGTGCTCGTCAGCCAGTTCACCGCATCGGCAATGAAGTGCCCCGTGTCAAAGAAGAAGCGAAAGAACTGCGTCAGAATCGTGAGGGCGCTTCCAAGGGCGTTGAGCACTGCGCCGCCGGCGTCGTAGGCGCCGTGAAAGAACCCTGCGACGTTCTGCAGCCACGTGACGGGATTCCACCAGCTGGTGGCGCTGACCAACTTCGTCGTTCCTAACGACTATCAGGTGGGGTCGATGTGATGCAGCGGCGCAGAACTCGGCGACAGCTCCTGACGATGCTCCACGACGCCAGGCAATCGTAGCTCTGGACGTCGCAAGTCGGGAGATGGGCCGAACATATCGCCGTGACGAGGTCGCGGCACGATACCTCGAGACCGCGCCAGTGGGAGAGACAGCAGGTACACTTCGACGGTCATCAGCCAACACCCGCAATCGACTTGACGAGCTGCAGCACCAGGATGGCGCCGCCTCCCTTCGTGACCATATCGACCATGAAAGAACCGCCACTTTCGCGGTGCTCCATCATCTTGTGAATCCCAGAGATCGCGACCGCTGCGGGGATGAGGAATTGAGCGGAGGTCAGTAGTGGGTTGGCGACTCGCGCGAGCACCTGCTGCGAGAGAGGATCGTTTGGCGAAACTTGACTCAGTGCGGTGAGCCAGCGGATCGTTGCGGTGACGGCGAGTACCAGCATGGCGGATGCTCCTGAACCCTCGGTCTCGACTAGCCCGGTCTGGGCGGAAGCTGAACTCTAGGGGTCCAGCGCGGACGCCTTCGGGACAGTTCGACAGATGGAGCGCGCGCTGACTGGGTGCGCAACGTTTCTTCTGCACCCTGGCATGGCTGTCACTGTTGGCTCGAGCGCCTGATGGCGCAGAATCGCAGGGACTGCGCGCGCAGGCACAGTGTTCACGGAGACTGGGTTGATGTTCACGAGCATTCTCGTCGGGGTCGATCGTTCGCAGCATGCGCGGGTAGCGCTCAGTCAGGCGGTTGATATCGCGCGAACCCAGAAGGCATCGCTGACGGTCGTGGTCGCCTATACCACCACGATGCCCTGGGTCTCTGTGGCGCCACTCTCCCAGGGCGCCGTCGACGAATACGTCGCCGCCGTCCGCAGCGAAGCAGATGCGATCGCCGACGAGGCGAGAAGCGCGATACCATCGGAACTGAACGCCGATGTGGTCGTTGTGGATGAGATGCCAGCGCAGGCCCTCCTCGATCGAGCGGCCGCAGGCAATCACGACCTGATTGTCGTGGGCTCTCGTGGGCGTGGCGATGCCGGCTCGTTCCTTCTCGGCAGCGTGAGTCATGCAGTGCTGCATGGCAGTCGCGTGCCGGTGCTGATCGTGCATGTGCCGTCGGCGGAGGCTGCTCAGAGCAACCCATAGCGCGGGGACGCGTCTTGGAGACCACGGCGGTCGAAACGCCACCGAAATGTTCCTGCTCAACCCTGGTGCCCGTGTCAAAAGACGGCTCGCCCTGAGCCAAGCACCAGGAGGCGCGGATCCATGGCAGATCTATCCATCAGAAAACTGGGCGTCGGGCTGACAAGCTCGGTTCTGGCCGGAGCCCTTTCAATAGCCGCTGCGACGGGCGTGGGCGCAAGCGCAAGCAGACCAAGCTCGACGGACGGTCTGTACATCTATACGGAGAGCAATCAGACCTCGTCTGGTGGTGGCAACGCTGTGCTGGCGTTCCGGGTTGCCGGCGGCGGCAACCTCACGTCCATAGGTAGTTTTGGAACCGGCGGCGACGGCACCGGCGCCGGACTGGGATCACAGGGGGCGATAGCGCTCGCCGACAATGGTCACGCGCTCCTCGCCGTCAATGCAGGCTCGAATACAGTCTCG
>JBIOIZ010000010.1:0-55421 GCA_044450385.1 Candidatus Dormibacteria bacterium | reverse complement strand
GTCCACTCCCGATAGGTGCCGCTGTCTCGCACCAAATCAACCCCTTGACCTGGCGTACATCTGTTCGCTAGGATTCGTCGCCCATGGTCACCGAGTTGCAGCGCGCCATCCCTCGTGTCCGCTACATCTGCGCTGAGTGCGGCGCAGAGGCGCCGAAATGGCAAGGACGCTGCCCCGCGTGTGAAGCCTGGAACAGCCTGGGCGAGAGCGTGGCCCGCACCGGACTCCGCAGGCCCGCAGCCGCCGGTACCGCCGCGACCACAACGCCTATGGATGCCGTCATGGCCGCGCCGGCCCGCGTTCAGGTCACCGGTTCGTTTGAAGTCGACCGCGTCCTGGGAGGGGGGATCGTTCCCGGCAGCGTCGTGCTGCTCGGTGGTGACCCTGGCATCGGGAAGTCCACCATCGCGCTGCAGATGTCGCACAGCTGCGGCGACGAGGTGTCACCGGCGCTCTACTGCACCGGTGAGGAGTCGCTAGAGCAGCTTGCCCTGCGAGCTCGGCGGCGTTGTTGCACCGGTGCCAGGGTTCGCCTGCTCGTCGAGTCCGACGTCGACACGGTGGTCGCCACGATCGAGGCGGAACGCCCATCGCTCGTGGTGGTCGACTCGGTGCAGACGCTGCGAGATGCCAGGACTCCCGGGCCGCCGGGAAGCGTCTCGCAGGTTCGGGCCGCGGTGCTCCGCATGAGCGAGGTGGCCAAAGCAACCGGCGTCCCCGTGCTCCTTGTCGGGCACGTCACCAAGGAGGGCGCGATCGCCGGACCACGCACCCTCGAGCACATGGTCGACGTCGTGCTGTATCTCGAGGGGGAGCGGCTCGGTGAGCACCGGATGCTCCGAGGGATCAAGAACCGCTTCGGCGCGACCGGCGAGGTGGGTCTCCTCACCATGGAGCACGACGGCATGCGTGATCTTGCCGCGCCCAGCCGGGGCATGCTCGACGCTGCGTCGCTGGGCGCGTCCGGCAGCGTGCTGACCATCACATGTGACGGACTCAGGCCGATGGCGGTCGAGGTGCAGGCGCTGGCGGTGGCCTCGCCATTCGAGTTCCCGAGGCGGACCGCATCCGGCTTCGAACTCAACCGCCTCCATCTCATGCTCGCCATCCTCGCGAAGCGCGCCGGGATCGCCGTTCCGAAGCTCGACGTCTTCGTCAACGTCGCCGGCGGCGTCCGGCTCGCGGATCCCGGGACCGACCTCGCCGTGGCCCTGGCGATCGCCGGGTCGGCGCGCGACCGGGCCGTCTCACGACACTGCGCCGTCATCGGCGAGCTCGGTCTCGGCGGCGAGGTGCGGCGCGTGTCCCGGACCGACGTCCGCCTCTCGGAGGCGGCCGCTGTCGGGATGGAGGCGGCGATCCTTCCTGAAAGCTACCGCGGAGCGGTTCCAGGGAACCTCCGCTGCCACCGGGTCGCCACGCTGACCGAGGCGGTTGCACTACTCGGGTGACCGTCGTGTCGCGCCGCCATTCGGCGTGAAGATCGTGTGGTTCAATCGCTGAGATGCACCAGCACGCCGATCGGACGATCCGTCGGGCCCGAAATCTCTCGCGAATCATCGGCGCCGGAGTGGGGTTTGTCTTTGGTGTGCTCTACGGCGTGTTCATCCTCTCCGGGAACCCGGGCGTGCTCAACCAGAACACCACGATCGCGGGGGCGGCGCTGCTCGCAGCGGGAGCCGCCGGGGCTGCATCCATGGCGCTGGCCGGACCGCTCGTCACCGTGGAGCCGTATCTCTGGCTGGAGCGCACCCTGGATGAGGCACCGGCCGGGCAGATCGTCGGCGCGCTGATCGGCCTTATCGCCGCGTTGCTGATTGCGACCATGGTCGCGGTCCTGCTCAACCCCCTTCCCTTCGGTCTCGGGGTGATCGTGTCGATTGGCCTGGCGACAGTCCTCGTCTACGTCGGTGTGCGTACCGGCAGCCGTCGCCGAGACGCCCTCGGGGTCGTCTTCGGTCGCGGAGCCCCCGTCGACATCGACGCTGGCGGTCCCGGGCCGCTCGATGGTCAGCCGGTCATCGTCGACACCAGCGTCCTCATCGACGGTCGTATCGTCGACGTCGCTGCCGCCGGGTTCGTACCCGGTCGCCTGCTCATCCCTGGATTCGTGCTCGAGGAGCTGCAGCGCGTCGCTGATTCAGCCGACCCGTTCCGCCGTCAGAAGGGCCGCCGCGGGCTCGGCGTCGTTGACGCCCTGCAGAAGGCGGAGGACGTGGTATGCGAGCTCGTCGATCTCGACTTTCCGGGCACACCCGACGTCGATGCCCGCCTGGTCAAGCTGGCCCGTGCCAGGAGTGCCGCGCTGATGACCCAGGACTACAACCTGAACCGGCTTGCCCAGATCGAGGGCGTCCGGGTGCTCAACCTCAATGACCTCGCCAACGCGGTCAAGCCGATCGTGGGCGCCGGCGAGAGCATCGCGATCACGGTCGTCAAAGAGGGTAAGGAGCCCCACCAGGGCGTGGGGTACTTCGAGGACGGCACCATGGTGGTCGTGGAGAACGGCAGCAGCCACGTCGACGAGACCGTCACCGTCACCGTCACCACGGTGCTCCAGACCACGGCGGGCCGCATGATCTTCGCGACGCTCGCCGCCGATGAATCGACCAAGCCCCGCGTGCTCCGGCCGGTTCGCACCAAGGTTGCGCAGCGCTGAGCAGCGCGCTTATCGTCCCCGCCTTCGGACAGGGAGTGCGCACGGGGGAGGACAAGCTCTGGGCAATCGCGGATGGCCGGCCTGTGATCGCGATCACGCTCGAGTCCATCGCGGCAGCGGGTTGTTTCGACCTCGTCGCCATCGCCGCGCCGAGCGTCCGGTGGGACGCGATCCGGAGCATCGTTGGCGAGCACAACCTGCCGGACGTCGTGCTCGTCGAAGGCGGTGAGCGCCGCCAGGACTCCGTCGCCGCGGCCATTGATCGCTGCGGTGACCACGCATGGATCTCGGTCCACGACGCCGCCCGTCCGCTCACTCCGCGCGGACTCTTTCGCGCGGTCCTCGACGCAGCTCAGTCGGATGGTGCGGCGACGGCAGGGGTACCCTTCGTGGACACTGTGAAGCAGGTCCAGGACGGTCGCGTCACGGCAACCCTCGATCGATCGTCGATCATCGCGACGCAAACACCCCAGTCATTCGGCGCCGATATCCTCCGCCGTGCCCATCGCAATGCCGCCGCGACGGGCATCAGCGCCGGCGATGATGCCGAACTGGTCGAGGCCATCGGCGAACCGGTGACGGTGGTGCCCGGCGACCCGCGCAACTTCAAGATCACGTTTCCGCAGGACCTCGTCCTGCTCCGCTCACTACTCGAGGAGGTCCGATGACCCCGCGAATCGGTCATGGCATCGACGCGCACCGGTTCATCCCGGGCCGGCCGCTGATGCTTGGAGGCGTCCTGGTGCCGTACAGCCGCGGACTGCTGGGCCATTCGGATGGGGACGCGGTGGTGCACGCGCTCGTCGATGCCATTCTCGGCGCATCGGGGCTCGGCGATATGGGAAGGCACTTCCCCTCGGGCGATCCCCGATGGAAGGACACCTCGGGGTGCGAGTTCCTGGAGATCGTCGCGGACAAGCTGCGCGAGGAAGGGTGGTCGATCGCGAGCGCCCACGTGATCGCGATCGCCGAGGAGCCACGGCTCGCGGCACACCTCGGCCCGATGTCCGACGCAATGTCCAAGGCACTCGGCCTGGAGCGGGGGACGATCGCGGTCGGCGCGACGACCACTGACGGCATGGGCTTCTCCGGCCGGAGCGAGGGGATCGCCGCATCGGCGACAGTGCTGCTGGAACGGCGGTGACGTTGCAGCTGCACGACACGATGAGTCGTGAGCACGTCCCGGTGGAGCCCATCGAGCAGGGTCGTGTGCGCATGTACACCTGCGGCCCCACGGTGTGGAACCGAGTCCACATCGGCAACTTCCGGACCTTCATCTTCGAGGACGTCCTGCGTCGCTGGCTTGATAGGAGGTTCGCGAACAACGTCATCCACGTCATGAACCTCACCGATGTCGACGACCGGATCATCAAGAACGCGGTTGCGCACGGCCACTCACTCGCGGAGGAGACGGCACCGTGGATCGCGGCGTTCGAAGAGGATCGAGACACCCTCGGCATCCGGCCGGCGCACCACTATCCGCGCGCAACCGAGTTCATCGACCAGATGGTCGACCTGATCGAGCGTCTCGAGAAGGCCGGTGCCGCGTACCGGGCCGACGGCAGCTACTACTTCCGCATCGCCGCCTTTCCCGCCTACGGGAAACTGAGTGGCCTCAATGCCGAAGGCCTCGTCGCCGGTGCAGGTGGTCGAATCGACGCCGACGATTACACCAAGGACGATGTGCGTGATTTCGCGCTCTGGAAGGCAGTCGGTCCCGATGAGATCGGCTGGGACACACGCATCGGACGGGGGCACCCCGGCTGGCATATCGAGTGCTCTGCAATGAGCATGACGCTGCTGGGGGAGAGCTTTGATATCCACTGTGGCGGCGTCGACAACATCTTTCCTCACCACGAGAACGAGATCGCTCAGTCGGAGGCGGCGACCGGCAAACGCTTCGTGCGCATCTGGTGCCACAGCCAGCACCTCCGCGTCGGCGGCGAGAAGATGGCCAAGCGGCTCGGTAACTTCGCCACCGTCCGCGAAGTGCTTGACGAGGGCGCAAGTCCCGCCGCACTGCGATACCTGCTCGCGGCACGCACGCACTACCGCAAACAGCTCGACTACTCGGACGAGCTGCTCGCCGACAGCAGCATGGCGGTGCAACGACTTGTCGACTTCCAGACCCGCGTTGCGGGATTGCGAACCGTCGAGGAGGACGGCAACCCACGCGACGAGGCGGTGCTTGCCTCGGTGCGCGGGATGCGCATCGGTTTCGACGAGGCCATGGACGACGATCTCAATCTGCCTGAGGGCATGGGCATCGTCTTCTCAGGGCTGCGTGACGTGAATCGCGTGCTCGACACCGGAGCGGTCAGCGCGGAGACCAAGCGCACCCTGGAGCATCTGCTCGGCGAGGTCGATAGCGTCCTCGGTGTGCTCGCGCTCGTCGCCCGGGATCGACAGGCAGCCCCGGATGCCGAGGAACAGCGATGGCTCGACGAACGTGCCGCCGCACGGGCCGCGCGCGACTACGCGCAGTCCGACCATCTCCGCGGCCAGCTCGCAGGTCGCGGGATCGAAGTCGAGGACACGCCCCAGGGCCAGCGCTGGAAGCGGATGTCGCCCCGCCGCGGTTGACCGGGTGGACATCCTCTATGGGCGCAACCCGGTGCTCGAGGCGCTTCGCGCAGGTCGCCCGGCACGCAAGATCGTGGTTGCCTCGGCGGTGCGGCCCGAGGCGCGGTTGACGGAGATCCTCGAACACGCTGAGGCACGGGAGATCCCCGTCGAAGAGGTGTCGCGGCAGCGGCTCGACGACATCGCGCACACCGAGCATCACCAGGGCGTCGCCGGCTACTTCCACGCGAGGGCGGCGCTCAGCCTCCACGACGTGCTCGACGAGGCGCGACCGCCGGCACTCCTGGTCGTGCTCGATGGCATCCAGGATCCGCAGAATGTCGGCGCCATCGCACGCAGCGCCGAAGCGTGTGGTGCGGATGCGATTGTGGTGCCGCGTCACCATGCGGCGCCACTGACCGCGGCGGCTGTCAAGGCGTCTGCCGGCGCAACCGAGCATCTGCCGATGGTGACCGTGCCCAACCTCGCGCTGGCGCTCGACGTCATCGGCGCAGCGGGGATCTGGCGGGTCGGTCTCGATGCAGATGCGCGGGATCGGTACGACTCCGTCGATCTTGCGGGACCGACGGCGATCGTCGTGGGCGCCGAAGGCGCAGGGATGCGACGCCTGACACGCGAGCATTGCGATGTGCTCGTCTCGATTCCGATGATGGGACACGTCGCGTCACTCAACGCGGGTGCGGCGGCGGCTGTACTGCTGTTCGAAGTGCAGCGCCAGCGCGAATTCGCGCCGCGCTGAACCACCGAGCACGAGTCCGATGCAGGCGCTGATCGTGGACGGGTACAACATCATCCATGCATGGCCCGCGCTCCACGCGACACTTCGTGAGCGCGGTCTCGAGGACGCCCGGCGCCAGCTGGTGAGCGCGCTCGCGGAGTACGCGGCGCAGACCGGGGTCGCCGTCACCGTGGTCTTCGATGCACACGCGCGGCCGGGTGCAATACCGTCGACCGACAAGTTCGACGGCGTCACAGTGCTCTTCGGATCGAAGCGCGCGACGGCAGACCACGTCATCGAGCGCGCCGCGTACCGGGCATCGCAGCGCGGCGAGGGCGCGGACGTCGTGGTGGCCACCGATGATCGCCTCGAGCGCGATGTGGTTGGAGCCATGGGGGTCGCGACCATTGGAGCCCGCGCACTCGAGGCGGAGGTTGCCAGGGTCGCGGGTGGCGTTGGCGTCGAGACCAGGCGCATGCACGCTGACAGCCGACGGAGCACCCGTCTCGAGGACGGTCTCGACGCGGAAACGCGGCGGCGCCTCGAACGCATTCGGCGCGGCCAGGACGGTTAGGTGCTGGACGCGATCGGCGTTCCAGCCGACGACGGCGTCGAGGATGAGATCCTGCTCTGCGTGGTCCTGCACGAGCGGTCGGAGCTCACGCCGTCCAGATTGTTTGCATCCCTGAGCTGGGACTGCCGATCGCGGCGGCAACACCATGGCTGATTCCGGACGGCGGCGGGTCGTCGTCACCGGCATGGGGGCGGTCTCGCCGGTCGGCAACAGTGCGGCTGAGAGCTGGGAGTCGCTCAAGGCAGGGCGGAGTGGGACGGCCCCCATCACCCACTTCGACGCATCCCGCCTTCCTGTGCGGATCGCAGGTGAGGTCAAGGGATTCGATGCCTGCGCGCTCTTCGGCACGAAGGAGGCTCGTCGTGGCACCCCGCACGTACATTTCGCGATGGCCGCAGCGCGCGAAGCCACCCGCGACTCGGGCCTCGATATCGCGGCAGAGTCAGCCGACGTCGGAGTGCTGATCGCGTCCGGCATCGGAGGCCTCGAGGTGATCGAGAAGACCACCCGCATCCTCGACGCGGAGGGCGCTCGCCGCGTGTCGCCGTTCGCGGCGGCGATGGCGCTCGTCGACATGGCACCGGGGATGGTCTCGATCGATCTCGGAGCGCGCGGGCCCAACATGGCGGTCGTCAGTGCGTGTGCGTCGGGAGCGGACGCGATCGGCCAGGCGGCGAACTGGGTGCGAAATGGGGATGTGGTGGCGGTCCTCGCGGGCGGCACCGAGGCGGGAATCACGTCGACGGGCATCGCGATGTTCGCCGCCGCTCGCGCGCTCTCCGCTCGAAACGATGATCCCGAACATGCGTCGCGGCCATTCGACCGGGACCGCGATGGGTTCGTGGCTGCGGAGGGATCCGCGGTGGTCATGCTCGAGGAGCGGGAGCACGCGCTCGCGCGCGGCGCCACCATTCACGCGGAGCTGCTCGGCTATGCGGCCTCAGCGGACGCCCATCACATCACCGCGCCCGAGCCGAGTGGCGAGGGCGCAATCCGCTGCGTACGCCGTGCCCTCGAGCGCGCAGGGGTGCGACCCGAGGATATCGAGTACATCAACGCGCACGGCACCGGGACGCCGCTCAATGACCTCGCCGAGACCCGTGCGATCAAGGCCGTCTTTGGCGGCGCGGCATACAAGGTCCCGATCTCGTCGACGAAGTCGATGACGGGGCACATGCTCGGAGCCGCGGGCGCCTTCGAGGCGATGGTGACCATCCTTGCAATGCGCGACGGGTTTGTTCCGCCCACCGTGAACCTCGAACACCCGGACCCGGAGTGCGACCTCGACTACGTGCCCAACATCGGCCGCGCGGTGCATGCACGGCTCGGGATGACCACCTCGTTTGGATTCGGCGGCCACAACGCATGCCTGGTATTCACAGGAGGAGCCGCGCCGGCGTGAGCGGCGCCGGCGACCGGCGTCAGTCCGGGCTCACCACCCGATCAAGTGCGGCCTTGATGATTCCGTAGCACTCGCAGGAAACGGACTCGAGGCCCTCCCGGTCCACGATGGTGACCCGGCCCCGGTGATAGCGGATCAACCCGGCCGACTGAAGCAAGCCGGCGGACAGCGTGACGGTCGCGCGTCGCGAGCCGAGCATCTGACCGAGAAATTCGTGGGTGATCGGGAACGTGTCTGTGCCGACGCGGTCGTGGCTCATCAGCAGCCAGCGACTCAGACGCTCTTCATTGGAGTGCAGCCGGTTGCAGGCCGCCGCCTGTGATATCTGTCCAAAGAGTGCCTGAACGTACTTCTGCACGAGGGCACGGAAGCCGGGCAGTTGCTCGAGCGCCACGAAGAAATCACCCGCTTCCATGCGGAGGGTTCGCCCGCCGACTTGCGAGATCGCCCGAACCGCGAGCGAACCACCGGGAACGAGCGGCACGCCGACGAGTCCCTCATTACCGATGGTGGCCACCTCGACGATGTTGCCGTCGGCGAGCGGCGTGACCAGCGAGATCACACCGTCGATGGGGAAGTGGACGTACTCGATGGGTTGCCCCGGGTCGAAGAGGACGGTCTTCACCGTCAGATGGGCAGGGCGAAGACGACCCATCAGCGCTTCTCGCTCGCTGGCTGCCAGCGCTTCGAGCAGGTGATTACCTGCTGGCGGTGCGACGGTGGTTCCCTTTGCCATTGGAGCACTCCGAAGGTACCGCAGGTGCCCCGCTCGGGGCAACCCATACGGGCTGGAACTTGACGCCTCAGAGCCATGGGAGAATCGGTGGCTCAGCCGATGTAGCTCAGGGGTAGAGCAACCGCCTTGTAAGCGGTTGGTCGGGAGTTCGAATCTCCCCATCGGCTCAGTCGCTCAATTCTCCCTTACTGGATAAGGGATTTCGGATTGGTCATCGGAATTGCAACCCGGAGGTGCCATGGACGCCGATTTGGTCAACCAGGTGGTGGATGTCGCTCAGCGTGTGGTCGCCAGTGGGGCCATCTCCGCGAACGGACATGGCAACGTCAGCCTTCGGGTCCCGGGCGCCGACGAGATCTACTTCACTGCTGGTCCATCGCTCCGGAACCATCCCGCGTCGGCGGTGGTGCGACTCGGGCTCGATGGCACCCTGCGGGAAGGGGAGCTGCCGCCGATTCAGGGTGCTGTGGTCGCGATGCATACGGCGATGTATGCGGACAACCCGGATGCGGGCTGCGTGCTCCACACGCACTCCCCCTATGCCACCGCCTTTGCGGCGGCACATCGCCCGATCGGCTGCTGGGTGGAAGCACTCGCGATGTTCGGGCTGCCGAACGGCGTGCCGATCGCCGCATACGGCCCGCGCGGGTCTGACCAGGCTGTCGCCAATATCAGGGCGGCCGTCAGTCCTGGCGTGCCGGCGGTGCTGCTCGCAAATCACGGCGTGCTGGTGTTCCATCGCACCCCGATCTCGCGATCATGGTGGGCGGCATCGTCGAGGAGGCCGCCCAGGCTGGGATCAGAGCTACAGGTATCGGCGGGCCAGTCGAGATCCCCGAAGAGCTTCGAGCGGCCGCTCTGCAGCGCGCGATGACCTTCGAAGCGAACGGAACCGTTCGCGCATAGGCGGCGGTGCGGTCAGCTCAGTGGGTGGAGGGCTGCCGGGTGTACGTCACGTGCCTTGACGGCACGCGGCGAGTCACCGTCCTGCGCAACTGGCCAAATCCACCGCCAGTATTCGCGGGGTAGGTCGCGCTGACATACGCATCGCTGGCAACCTCGGTTTCGACGTCGTATCCCAGGGCTCCAAGCCGCGCTGCGTCCTTGGCAAAGGCGTCGTCGTGCCAGTACGGCTTCTCGATCGACTCCGGGAGTTGCCCGCGGAGGCGCAGGCGCCGAGCATCGAGGCGATTGATGTGGTCCTCGAACCAGAGCCCCATGCCACCGGAGGTCATGCCGACGATGCTAGCCCGTTCGCGCTCCCGGCGCTTGGGCGTGTCCCGGAGAGCGCGTTACTGGCTGACCGTCGGCGCCATCTCGCCGTCTTCGATGGTCCATCCCGCAGTGGCCAGTTCGGCGATCTTGCGCGCGAAGCCATCGTCTTCGACGCTCGGCAGCACCTCAGTTGCCGTGCTCATCACCGAGGTATCGCTGTCGCCGACGGCGTAGCTCCGCGCGGTCACACGGAACATTGGCACGTCGTTCGGCATGTCCCCAAAGCTGATGGCCCGCGTCGGGGCCAGGCCGAGTGCGAGCAGGGCGCGCGCAGTCCCGGTGCCCTTGTCGACTCCTGGTGCCGTCACGTCCAGGACCGTCGACCGCCCGACGTGACTCAGTGCAGCAGAATCACCCTCTTCGGCGACCAGTGCGGCGATGCGCCGAAGATTGCCGTTGGCGTGTCGCACGGCCATGGTGCAGCACGACGTGCCGGCGATCGTTTCCGTGTCGACGACGGCCCGCGTCGGCCCATGAGGCTGAACAGGACTGAGGCGGAGATACTCCTCGCTCATCCGCCACAGCGTCCCGTCGAAACTCGCCACGCCGGCGCCCTCGGCAACCGCGATGTCGACGACGCGGCGAATCACGGCGGGGCTCATCACATCCATCCAGGTTCGCGTCTTGTCGCGCGACGACCACCCGATCGCCCCGGAGCAGCAGACGCCCATGTCGGCTCGCTCCGCCAGCACCTGAAAGTGCTCGAGACCCTGGGGAGTTCTCGCCGTGGCCACGACGAATGCGATGCCGGATGACCTGAGCAGGTCGACCGCCTCGAGCGTCGCCGGCGAGATGGAGAAGTCAGAGCGAACGACGGTTCCGTCGAGATCGGTCACGACGGCCTCGATCCTCACACCGATCAGCATGATCGCTCAGGTTCGCGGCCCCGCGGGGTCGCGGCGGGTCCGCCCGCCACGACCCCCGCCTGTCAGAGGAGGTCGAACGCCGCGGACGTGACGCGGAGGCGTGCTGCCGCACGGGCCCGGGCGTCGATGACATGCGCAGAACGGCCGAAGAGGAAGACCTCATCGGAGGCGTCAAGCTCCTCAAACTCTCGAGGTGCCCGGTGGCGGCTGCGGGTGCTGTCGTCGATCAGATCGCGGCTTCGCTCTCGGGCGAGTTCCTGAAGCGCATTCGGATTCATCATGCGTCCAATGCTACGGGCCAATAAGGACAGTATCCGTCCTATATGATGCCCAGGTAATGGATCTGTCCGTCGGCCGGCTCCTCACCCTCATCGAACTGCTCCAGGTGTACCGGCAGCTCAACGCGGAGGAGATCGCGGACCGGCTCGAGGTGAGCCCGCGGACGGTTCGTCGATACATCACCGGGCTGCAGGACATGGGCATCCCCGTCGAGACCGAGCGCGGGCGGGCGGGCGGCTACCGCCTCCGGCGCGGATTCAAGCTGCCGCCGCTGATGCTCACCAACGACGAAGCGCTGGTCACGATCATCGGGCTGATCGCGGCGCAGCGCTTGGGGCTGTCCGCATCGGGCGCGGCCGTCCAGGGAGCGCTGGCCAAGCTTGATCGGGTTCTCCCCGAGGCTCAGCGCGCGCAGGTCCAGGCAATGCAGGACTTCGTGAGCCTCGGCCTCTCACCGGTGGCGAGGGACCATGCCGACGCGGCCACCATCCTGCGTCTGAGCACTGCCGCCCGGGATCGGACAGGGGTTCGCATGTCGTATCGGTCGGCTGCGGGCGATGTGACCGATCGCGTCGTCGATCCCTACGGGGTGGCGTTCCAGAGCGGGCACTGGTACCTGGTCAGCTGGGATCATTTCAGGAGCGCGATGCGCACGTTCCGGCTCGACCGGATGCTCTCGACCGAAGTTACGACCGAGACCTTCCAGCGGCCGGAGGACTTTGACGTGATCGCCTTCCTTCGCCAGGTGCTCGCCGAGACCATGTATGGAACCCGTTGCGAGGTCCTGCTCGCGCTCAGCCTCGAGGAGGCGCGCAGGCGGGTCTCGCCCACCGACGGCACACTCGTGGCGGCCGGCGAAGGCACGCTCCTGAGCTTCGGGGCCGACGACATGGACTGGGCCGCCTCCTACCTGGCCGGCCTCGAGTGCGACCTGGTGGTGGTCCGTCCTCGCGAGCTCCGTGCGTCACTGCGGACCATCGCGAAACGATTGCAGGCGGCTGCCCGCGGTGCGAAGCGCACGCGAGCTGGCGTCGGTTCCTCACGCCGTGAGGCAGCCGCTACAGGGCCGTGACACTCGCGCTGAATGTCCTGCAATGCCACCCGGCCAGACTCAACACATGATCCTCCCCGCACATGCCGCACACCTCGCCCTCGACATCACGCCGGCCCGCCCATGAAGGTGGTCAACGGTCTCAGGGAAGAGCTGTCGGAAGCGGACCTCGCGGTGTTCGGGGTGGAGGATCGCGAGGACATGGCTGTGCAACCCGGGATCATCTCGTACGGGTATGACCTCGACGTCCTGCCTGACCGTGATGCATTTCTGGATGAAGCGGCACGTCATGTCGCACACGCCCGTCGTAGCAAACACCCACTCTGCTTTGCACTCGTGGCGTTCGATCACGCCACCGACGACGATGGCGCCAACGGCCGCGCCGCAGAGGAGGAATTCCTCCGCGAAGCGACAGCGCGGTGGCGAGAAGTGCTTCGCGCCGAAGATCTGATGGGACGGTGGGATGAGGACGAGTTCGCGATCGTTCTGGTGAACTGCACAACCGTCAGTGCCGTGCAGCTGTGCTGGCGGCTTCGTGAGGAGACGCCGGCTGGGCACTCGTTCTCGGCCGGCCTGGTGTCATTCGAGGGAACGGAAATGATCGAGGATCTCGTCGATCGCGCAGACGAGTGTCTCGCTCAGGCCAGAGCAAAGGGCCGGGACCGGACCGTTGCGGAGGGTCTCGTCGATCTCGACTGATCCGACGGCCGCGGGCAAGAAAGTTCTTGACCGCAAGCCGGATTGGTGGTATTGTCGTTACTAACGCTTTGATCCCCGGGCCACCGGGCCCGTCTGCCGGGATCAGCGAAGAGATCGTTCGGGTCTTTCGTGCGAGTTCAGCAAAGGCGCGGCGGCCTGGCCCATCGCCCATACTTCGGGTCCGGCCGCGACGCGACGGTCGCATCTGAAACAGAGTGAGGACATGACCGACACGCCACCGCCCGACGATCCTCCTGAGCATGAAAGCCGGCTGCATCGCTTCGAGCACGCCGTTCACGATCGCCTGCTAGCGGCCGAGGTCGCCGCTGAGGAAGCCGCGGGGTATGGATCGCTCACCGCGGCACGCGAGGCCGCAGAAACCGCCGCGAACCCGGAGCATGAGCTGGGCAGCGGCGATGAGTCGAGCGAAGCTCCCGCCTCCGAAGCCAAGCCTTAGGGCGGCCCGCCCCGTGTGGTGGGACGAGCGGCGGCCGGGAGGGACGATTCGATCGCTCATCTTCTTGAGCCATCCAGGGCCGTCGCTGCTGGCGACCTGCGTCCTTGTTGCGATTGCTGGGCTGGCCGCTCAGCACGTCCCAGACGCACCTCGGGTCCTGCAATTGGTGGGGGCGATGCTGCCGGTCCAGCTGTGCATCGGTGTCATCAATGACGTCGTCGACCTTCCCGCGGATGCCGTCACAAAAGCCCACAAGGCGCTGGTGCGCGGGGTCACTTCGGCGTCGACCGCCACCGGTGTCGGTGTGGTCCTCGGGGCGATCGGCCTCGGCGCCGCCGCGACGATCAATCTGGCCACTCTCGGATTTGATGCGCTGGCGCTGTGTTCGGGTCTCGCGTACGACCTCGGGTTGCGCCGGACACCGCTGTCCTGGGTTCCCTGGTGGGGTGGGATGGCCGTGCTTCCTCTTGAGGGGTATGCCTCGGTCGGGTCGATCCCGTCGCAGCTCCTCGCATTGATCCCCCTCTCGGGGCTGATCGCGGTCGGGCTCCACGTGGCAAATGGGCTGCCAGACATCGACGGTGACCGCGTCGCCGGCCGGCGCAGCCTCCCGGTGCTCCTGGGTTCGGGCTGGTCCACGTGGGTCGGGCCGGGCGCTCTTGCGGTTGCCGGGGTACTTGCAGCTCTGCTGGCGGGGCCGCTCGGTCAGGCCGGACCGAGCTTCTTTGCAGGCCTTGCGGTGCTCGGCCTCGGTGTCGCCGTCGTGGTCGTCACGCGCACCCGAAGGCCGTTTCCCATACTCGCGGTGAGCACTGCCGTGTTTGCGGTTGCATGGCTGGCCTCACTGCCGCGCACCTGATCCCGATGCGACGCCTTGGTACCATCGCCCGGCGTGCCCAAGTAGCTCAGTGGTAGAGCAACGCCTTGGTAAGGCGTCCTCCCACTGAGGGCCCATTTTTGATCTCGAGTCGCACGCCTTCGGCCGTTTAGGGCAACGCCTTGGGCTTGTTGGAATCCGATGGAATACGGTGGATACGACTTGTCGATATTAGCGTGGCGTGCATCTGTATGGCTATGACCGGATGCTCGTCGAGCGAATTCACAGTCATCGCCCGCGAGCGTTGCAGCCGTGTAAGCCTGACGCGCGCCAGGCATTGTTCGCCATCGGACTCACGCGTTCTCAAAAACACTTACGTACTGTGTTCGGGTCTCGCAGCTGCAACGCGTCGGATCGCTCTCACAAATGGGCTATCAGCTCTCTTAGTTGCGACGTCTAGCTCTGAGAACGGCCTAATCGCCGCATGATCGGGCTCGCTGCTCTGCATCCACGCAGACCATGCGTTATGCACGTCGGCTTCACTTACTGAGGCACCCTTCGCCAATAGCAATACGGCGTACAGCCGCAACAGAGGTGCCGGCGTCGTGTCGGACGGAGATTCACCGAGTTCGACCGCAATGGCAGCGCCGATGTCATCTAGATAACTCACAACACTTCCCTTTGCATCATTCAGCGGGCACATCATTCGGCTGGATCGGCGCATCCTTTGTGGTCCGCCTGGGCAGGAACCTGTACAGCACGAGCGACACGATGATGCTCGCAAAGAACAGGCCGTCGAAGAGTTCAGACTTCCAGTCATATTTGAGCTGAGTTACTTCCACAAGATACAGGTAGGACGCACCGACGATCAACGCCGCTGGAAAGAGAATCGTGTAACAGATGGACGCCCAGTTAAGTAGGCTTGGATACTTGGAGAGATAAGCCCTGCCCTCGCGGCGATAGACCTCGTCGTCGCCCAACGTATCTGATATGCGATTCTCAAGCATGTGCAGATAGTCGTATTGGCGCTCGACGGATTTGGCCGTTTGACAATATTTCAGAATAAACGCAGCAAGAAAAACCCATGAAGCGTCAAGCAGAAGAGGTAACGGGACAAGTCGGAGGTCGATTGTATTGCCGGCGATGCTGAGGCTACCGAGTGCGCCATGTGTATTGGCCGGATATTGGATCTCAATGATCAGCAGCCAATACACAAGCAGCAGCCACAAGAACAGTTTGTCCCGTTGGCCCTCGCGACTCCGAATTATTGTGAAAGTTTCTTTGTAATGATCATGCAGAAGAGCGAGGCTTGAATCGCTAAGCGTCACGCTGTTATGGGATACGGAGAGCGGTCGCTATCGCGTCGACAGAGTAGGACGCCCACTTCGCGCCTGCGTTGAGCAACGGTGTCGGCGCATCGTTGTCCGAAGCGAGTTTCACTCCGAGGAGTTTGTTTCCTTCGGCGATGCTCTTCTCGATCTCCCACCACTGCCAATTACGCGTTCCGATTAGCGCTGAGTCATGATGCCTTGTATTCGCAAACTTACCGATCAATACCAAGGTGTGGCTGGCGTCCCGGATCTTTGTCGTCAATACCGCCTTGACGCGACCGACGTCGCTGGTGTCAATAGCTCCCGGAGTTGAATCCTCAAACGTAATATCCATCTTGGGATTTGCGGTGAACGCGGATAAAAGGTTGCGGTAGTCACGATCGTTGTCCCAATCGAAGCTGATAAAGACCTTCGCCACTTCCGCTCTCCTATTAGGCTCAACGCGGAGTGTTGTACTCCGTGGTTGGGTTCGTGTGCTGGTGGCATGCCCCCCCTAGCGTGCTGCATGGCGCGAGTAGCGGGATCGCTTTGGCCTGTTGCGTCTGCCTGACGGCTGGCTCGCGCTATCGCCACAAGCGCGGTGGCGATGCCACCGGCGGCAAGCGCGATTCCCCCAGCCTGCCGCCGACCTTCGTCCTGCTGGATCGCGGCCGCACGTTTTAGGGCGGCCATAAGGAGTTGACTGTCCGAATCGAAGAACGGCGGCGAGACCATTTGCACCGCAGCCATGAGCACCTCGTCTTGTACCGTTCCGAGCCAGCCGCCGAGCCGGAGTGCGCGGAACTCGGCCATGCCGAGCAGCTCATTCGTGAATTGCTCGACGCTTGGGCGGGGCGCAAATGGGGGATACGGAGTTGGGTGCAAAGAGAGTGGTACGTTCCAAAGACCGTGCCGTGGAAGCGATATGTGAGCGTCGAGAAAAGTTGCGAGTTGTTGCTGTTTGATCGTGCTCACGGCGTTCCCCATGTTACTTGGCCGCGACTAGGGCCAAAGGGATCACGGCGCCAAGCACTCCGACGGGCGCCAGCTCGATCAATCGGCGCAAATGGGTGGATCGCGTCCGATCTGTTTGCAGGATCCAGGCGATAGGCGAGCCTGGCATCATACGGGGCACAAACGTTCGAGCAAAGGAGCGAGCCTCATGTCGATTGCGGCCTCATGCTCTTGGGCATCCTCGTCGGCGGTGAGGAGTGTGATGCGCGGTAATCGCAAGCGAGACACACGCCTCGAGCTGGCTCTGCGTCGGCATCTGCACAAGCAAGGGTTCCGCTACCGCGTTGCCTCGCGCCCAGTCTCGGGTAAGCCGTGGACCGCCGACCTGGTGTTTCCCGGACCACGGTTGGCCGTTTTTTATGTTCAGCTCGGCCCCGTCTAAGTCCACGTGAGACGCGCTGGCTGCCCCGGCGGCCCTTCAGCAAGTAGGCGTTCCACGAGCTCCCCAAGCTCAACGGGGTAGACCGTCTCGCCCGAAGAGCGCAACTTGTCCAGAGCCCACCACCGCCAGCCGAGCAGGAGCTCTCGCTCGGCGCCGGTGTGCCCATCCAATGAGGGCTCGAAGTTCTGCGTCTCCAGCCAGAAGAAGGCTACGTCCGAGTGAAAGACTTTTCCGCGGAACACCCAATCGCCCGCTGTTGTAGCAACCGGGTGGCCCAGGTCCGCCGGTGGCACCACGAAGCCGGTCTCCTCTCGGAGTTCACGTGACGCCGCTGCGCGCAGATCCTCAGTCGATTCGACGGCTCCACCAACCGTTATCCAAATGCGCGCCGTTTCATCGTGCGGGGCCACGCCTTGAAAGAGCAGGACTTGGTGTCTTTCATCGACCACGATGACGCGAGCTTCACGGCGGATAATCGGGTGCAACTTCAGCCCTTCCGCGGCCGAGACTCTGGAGCCAACAGGCTGCGCAGCTCGGTGACAGATCTCCTCAGCTCGATCTCACTCACCGTCTCGGAGTTTCCTCGGTCAAGGTCCGGGGGCCACACGAGGGGAGCTCGCGGGCGTCGATCTGACTGCCCCCTGGGGAAGATATGGACGTGGAGATGCGGCACGATGTTGCCGAGGATTTGGTAGTTCATTTTGGCCGAGTCGAAGAAGCGAGCAAGCACCCGGCTCACGACGTTCACCTCTCCGAAGTACCCGGCGAGTTCGTCGTCAGCCAGTTCCCACGGCTCGCATACGTGTCGGCCGTGCCAATAGGCAACGCTATATCCGGGCACGACATTCTCTCTTTGCAAAAAGGCACTAAGCCAGCGGCCTCGAAAGTATCGGAGTCCGTGGCCGTTGTCTTCTTGCTCAACGTCCCGACAGATCGAGCAGCCTCGCCCTGCTTTCAGCTCCGGCCAGTCACTACCCCAGGACATCCCGCCTCCTTGAAACGGTGACGAGGGTAGCGTTTGAATACTTGGCCCTGCGAAGGAGTGTGCGGGAGAGCATCGGCCCTCCCGCACACCAGGGCTAGGCCGCGACCGCCTCGGGGACGGCGGTCTTCGGCTTCGGCGTCAAGAACTGGATCTCGTCGGCGATGATCTCGAGCGCCTAGCGCGAGAGGCCGTCCTGCCCAGTCCAGCTACGGCTGTGGAGGCGGCCGCCGACGTAGACGAGCCGACCCTTGGAGGAGTGCTCAGCGGCGATCTCAGCGAGGCAGCGCCAGGCGATGATGTTGTGGAACTGCAGCTCGTCAGTCCCGTGGTTGACGATCCGGAAGGACGCGACGGCGGTGCCGTTGGACGCGTGTATCGGAGCTTCGGGTCCGCGGTCAGGCGACCGATCAGGGAGACCCGGTTGAGGGATGATCCGCGACGGCGGGGTGCCGGCGGCGTGTCGGTGGTTGCCGCGGTGGCGGCGTCGGGGGCGGGGTCCTTGGTAGCCATTGGAGGCGCCGACCTTCCGAGCCTCCTAGGCACTCTCAGTGGCACGCGTTTGTTCTGATCGCTGCGGGTGATCTGTTCGAGTTGAATGGGCGGATGAATCCGAGAGGAACCGCTATGAACGGCTGGCGGGCGACTCGACGGAGCCATAACAGGCGGACGCCTCAGCAATACCGCGTGTGGCGTAACAAACAAACGGATCTCGCAGGCGCGTAGGCTCCGGTGACGCGGAACTATCGGGTTGGTTCCTGCGTCGAAGGAGGGGAGGTGACGTCAGATGATCTGGTCGGTTTCGGGTCCGGTGCTGGTCGCCTTCGTGTTAGCGACGGCCGCGAGCTGCGGCTCGGATGCGCCGGGCGCTGCCGTGTCGTTGCAGCCTGGGACGCCGCATTGCTCTGCCTCTGAGACGGCTGCTGCCCGCGAGCAGCAGGCGCAACCGCAGAATCCCACCGCATCGCAGGCGCCAGCTTCGGTCAGCGCGCTCCCGACTCCAGAACCGACGACCGGCTCGCCGCCACCAACCCCCCCATCGTTGCCGAGGGCTGTCCCGATCGTAGTTACAGCGGCAACGCTGAATCTTGGGCCGAATGAGCTTTCGCAATATCCGTCGCCGCAGTACGTGGTGCACGTCCGTACAGTTGTGAACGTCGTACTACCTGACGAAGAATCACCCTTCTGTTGGTCAATTCCGACAACGACGGCTCCATCAGTATTGGCGGTTGTTGATGCGGGCGAAAGCCTGGGCGGTGGCGCGCATGCTCGTTTGCGCGCTATAGCACCGGGGGTAGCGACAGTGGAGACGACGAGCGCCTGCTACACGTTCCCGTCGTGCGGAGCGTCGATCGCGATTACGGAGGCCGTCATCACCGTGCGGCCGTAGCCACGATGTTGACTAAAACCGAGCCTGGGCTATGCGGCTTCCTCAACCGGAGCCCTGTACGGCTTCGGCGTTAGGACCTGGATCTCGTCGGCGATGATCTCGAGCGCGTAGCGCCCGACACCGTCCTTACCAGTCCAGCTGAGGCTGTGAAGACGTCCGCCGACGTAGACGAGCCGGCCCTTGGAGAGATGCTCGGCAGCGATCTCAGCGAGGCCGCGCCAGGCGATGATGTTGTGGAACTGCAGCTCGTCAGTCCCGTGGTTGACGATCCGGAAGGACGCGACGACCAACCCGTTGGACGTGTACCGGAGCTTCGGGTCCGCGGTCAGACGACCGATGAGCGAGACCCGGTTGAGGGATGGTCCGCGACGGCGGGGCGCCGGCGCAGTGTCGGAGGTTGCCGCGGTGGCGGCGTCGGGGGCGGTGACCTTGGTAGCCATTGGATGACCTCCGTGCAGTGGATTTAACGTGCTGCAACGGAGCGGTCTGTCCCGAACGGAAAGGCCGAGCGAAGCGAGCCCGGCTTGAGCCTTGTAGTGGAAGGGGGGCAGATTGCTATACGTGCTAAGCGGCAATCCACGCCAGAGGTCAGTAGGTGGCAATCAGGGCACGCTCTCGGATGAGGACAGAAGGCAATACCCGACAAAGCGAGCGCGGCAGTGCCGCATCAACCTCGTCTCTCTGCTGATCGGGTTCGCGGACCCAACCACCTGTGACGCCCGGCGTGACTGTGAGGCAATGAGGCACTGCGATGAGCGTGTAGTCATCGCGCCTGGCAGTGGTCTCCGTCCCACGGGAACGCATCTGGGCGGTGTCGGAACGGCTATGGCGCAAGGCAGCCGTGAACGGATCGCTGCGCTCGGCCCTACGCGTTACGCGCGCATTCCGGAGGTTACTTTCGGGCGGTCTTCGGTGCCACTGTTGTGAGATTTCACACTACACTCTCTCCATGGGCGACCTGCTCGAACTGCCCGCGATCCCGGGGCTCGCGAGCACAGATCCGGTGCTAGTGCAGGTAGATGCGTCGATCAAGTGGTACGACACAAATGCTCGGCGATCGATGCGGATCCACTTTGGACTGCGAACCACCCAACTCGTCCTCGCTACGCTCATACCAATTTCGCAGGTCTTCGACTGGGGCCTCCTATCTCGGGTGCTGGCGGCTGTCTTAGCTGGCGGGATTGCTCTCTGCCAGGGGCTCGATTCGCTGCATCATTACGGGGAGCACTACGTGGGATGGCGAGCCACTGCTCAACGCATGCTTCGTGAGAGATTCCTGTTCTCGGCACACGCAGGTGAATACGAGCAATTCCCTGCTCTCTCGGAGGACGCGCGCCAGGCCCTCGCGGCGAACGTGAATGCGATCGAGGCTCAGGAGAGCCAGTCATGGCAGTCACTTCAAGCCAAGACCAGTAGCTCGTTGGCGGCGCAGCCGGGGAGCACGAGTCAACCTGGCGGTGCGGCGGACGGGCTCGACGCACCCAACTGATTACGCGTGGTTCTGACTAGCGATACCTTTCCATTACCGATAGTCAGGATCAGGGCCCAGAAGGGGTCAGAATCAGGTCGATGCCCGCACTCGATCCGACCGGTGACCGCAGCGCTTGAGAAACGTTGGCGGTCCTCCGAGAGGCTCGCTCGCTGCTGCGTCGCGCCGACAAGCTGTTCGCCGCCGCCGCGGCAGTGGATGATCGAGGCGCCACGGGACTGGCAACAGAGGTGCGAACGGCCACCGAGCAGCTCGTGCATTACCTAACTCGCCTGGAGCAGCAGCGTGAGCGGCGGGCGCGAGAGGCCCTGCGCCGGGGCCGTTAGCTTAAACAGACATTGAATATAAACCTCCGTTTATGTTCAGACATCAGCCTTGAGAGCGCGGACCGGCCGCCAGGGCGGGGCGGAGGCTACGCTGACGCGGTTGTGAGTGCCGCTGTTCTCTTTGACTTGGACGGGACGCTTATTGACCACAGAGCGGCGGCGGCGGTCGCCTTGCGGACATCCTTGGACCTTCCGCCCCAGGTAGATCCCATTGATATTGCGAACCTTGAAGTTCGATGGTTCTCCCTCGAGCGATCGCATATGGATGCTTTTCTCGCTGGCGAGTGCACGTTCGTTGAGCAACGGCGCAGAAGGCTTCGTGAGTTCCTGCCAGAGCTGGGAATCGCCCCAGGAAGCGACCGCGAAATTGACGCGTGGTTTGCCGGTTACGCAAGAACCTACCAAGCCAACTGGAGACCATATCGCGATGTTGAAGCCTGTCTGGCCGAGCTGTTGTGCGCGGACTCACCGCCGAAACTTGCGGTACTAACCAACGGTGATCACGAGCAGCAGTGCGCAAAGATTGACCGATGTAACCTGCGGAAATACTTTTGCCGAGATTCTCGTATCGGAGGATCTCGGTTACGCAAAGCCAGCAAGTGCATGCTTTGTCGAAGCCTGCAGGCGGTTGAGGGTGGACCCTCAAGACGCCGTGTACGTGGGCGATATGGTGAACGTCGATGCACGGGCCGCGACCGCCGCTGGGCTCCGTGGAATTTGGCTCGATCGGCACGCGACCAAGTCAGATGAGTACCAACCGCGGGTTGAGAGTCTGGCGGAGGTGCCGGCCCTGGTTGCCGGAAACTGCAAGGGAGCCCGGCCGCGCTCTTGACGACATTGGTGACGGCCTGGCTCAGCGATCGGCCACCAGGCGGCCCGGGAGGCATTGACGGGGTCGATGCTCAGGGGATAGAATGCTTCTATTCACTAAATCACTACCTAAATAGGGCGGAACGCGAATGCTCGACTTTTATCTCGACGTCCGCTCTGGGGTGTCCACCTATATGCAGATCGTCCACCAGGTCGAGCGTGCTGTCCGCTGCGGCCTGCTCACGCCTGGCGATCGACTGCCGGCCGCGCGAGAGGTGGTTGCAGCACTCGCCATCAATCCGAACACCGTTCTCAAGGCATACGCGGAGCTGGAAAGCAGGGGCTGGGTGACAAGCCGCGCCGGAGTTGGGACCTTCGTGGCGGAGACCGCGCCTCGTGGCGTTGCCGCTGACGTCCATGACCGGCTGACGCGCTCGCTTACGGACTGGCTCACGGAGGCTAATAGGGAGGGGCTCGATCGGGAGGCAATCGAAGCGCTATTCACCCTCACTGTGGGCACGACTGTCAAGGAGCAGGTGGCATGATGGGGGTGGCCTTGGAGGCGAGCGGGCTCGGTAAGCGGTATGGCTCAACCTGGGCTGTCCGAGACCTCTGCATCTCAATCCCCGCGGGCCGGGTGGTAGCCCTGGTCGGCCCGAACGGAGCTGGGAAGACCACCCTTCTCCAGCTTGCGATCGGACTCCTGACACCCGATACCGGCGACCCGCAGGTCTTCGGCTGGTCGCCGAGGAAGAACCCTACCCTGGTGCTTGCCCGGGTGGGGTTCCTGGCGCAGGACCGTCCGCTGTACAAGGGCTTCACGGTCGCCGAGACATTGCGGATGGGTCGTGAGTCGAACCCAAAGTGGGACCAAGCGCTGGCTGAGGCGCGCATGCTCCGCCTCGAAATACCCTTGAATCGTCGAGTTGGCAAGCTCTCCGGCGGCCAGCAGGCTCAGGTCGCTTTAGCGCTGGCGCTGGGCAAGCGTCCAGAGCTCCTACTGCTGGATGAACCCGTGGCAAATCTGGACCCGCTCGCCCGTCGTCAGTTTCTTGCGGAGCTGATGGAGTCAGTGGCTGCCGAAGGCCTGACCGTCGTCCTGTCCTCGCACCTCATAGCGGATTTGGAACGTTTGGCCGACCATCTCGTGATTCTCGCGGGGGGACGTCTCCAGGTCGCCGGGGATCTGGAGCCGCTACTGGAGGACCACCGTTGGCTGGTCGGCCCGACGGAGGAGATCAGTCGGGTTGGCGGCACCGTCGTACAGGCTGGTACCGGCCAGCGGCAATGCCGGATGCTGATCCGCAGCCCGGATGTCCCCCGCGGGTGGACGGCACAACCGGTGAGCCTTGAAGACCTAGTCCTCGCGTACCTCGGCAATCCGGACGCGAGTGCTCTCGGCCAGCTCGAGGCGGTCCCGGCGTGACCGTGTTGTCTGGCGCCACGTGGCTTGTCTGGCGAAACAACCGTCAGGCGGCTGTGATCGGCGGCGTCCTGGCCTTTGCCGCCGCCGCGGCGCTCGTGGTGGTGGCGATTTTGGAGAGCGCCGAGCCAACGGGTTCGGTGCATACGATGAGTACCGCCTTCCAGGCGGTCCTGATCGGCGCGCCGGCAGTGGCAGGGGTATTCGTGGGCGCCCCCCTCCTGTCCGCCGACTTCGAACGCGGCACTCACCTCCTGACCTGGACGCAGGGCATGACCCGGCGACGCTGGGCAGCCGCCAACCTCTCGCTGCTGATAGCGCTCTCTGCGTTCGCGGCTGCGTTCATGGCGGCCGGCGCTCAGATATGGATCACGCACCTGCCCAGCACCTTTGACTCGACGTGGGGGATCTACGACGTCCAGTCGCCGGTCTTCTTCTCATACGTGCTCTTCGCGGTGTCCCTTGGCGCCGCGGCTGGAGCCGCGCTCCGCCGCACTGTTCCCGCGATGGCGGCAACGCTCGGTATCTTCATCGCTGTCCGGGTTGCGTTTGTCGAGCTGGCGAGGCCGCACCTGTTGCCGACGATTACCCGGGTGCTCATTGGCGGCACGGGCGCCAACTCTGTCGTGCCGCCGGGTGCCGGCTATGTGGATGCGACCTTCCTCGACTCGCATCTGAGGCCACTGTCCCCGGAGAGCCTTGTCGGCCCGAGTACCCCGGTCAGGCTCGTCTATCAGCCGGCTGCGCATTTCTGGCCCATACAGGGCATCGAGGCCGGGATCTTCGTGATCCTGGCTGCGGCGCTTTTGGTGGCCGCCCTCAAGTTCGCGACCCGCGACGCCTGAGTTTTCCCTGCAACGTTGAGCGGGAGGTGTTTAGGGATAACTCTATCGCGTCAAACGTACAACGACAAATATGTTCGAGTTTCTTCGAGCAGGTTGCGGCACGCGGCGGCCACGAACTTTCCGATTTGCCAGGAGTTTGGGTTGGGCAAGTTTATTTGCGTAAGGTGACCCAAATAGAGTATTTTGGGTTGTGTGAATGTTTCTAGGGACTACGACCCAAACTGAGTGGCCGCGCCCTCTCCTCGACGCCCTCGTCGCCAGCCCAGGCAACCAGACCTGGTAGGGCGGCCGTCGCGCCAAACCCTCTACCGTCGCCTCGACTCGTGCCTCGACGAATTGAAGAGGATCGGTGGTCTCCCTTCGCCGCTCGAAGCCAAGGGGTTATGGGATCACCTCTGGGCTGCGGAGGCGCACCACTCGACGGCGATCGAGGGCAACACGCTTGTCCTGAAGCAGGTCGAAGCTCTCCTCCTTGAAGGTCGTCCGGTTGGGGGCAAGGAGCTGGCGGAGTACCTAGACGTGAAGGGCTATGCGAACGCGGCCGAGTGGGTTTACTCGCAAGCGCTGCAACCCGGCGGCTGGACCGGTGGCGATCTCGTCAACGTGACCGAGGTTCGCGAGATTCATCGGACCGCGCTCTCACTCGTCTGGGAGGTGGCGCCTCATCCGCTGGCTGGACCGGACGAGTCGCCGGGCAGCTTTCGCCGTCACGCTATCGAGCCATTTAGTAGCGGGATGATTCCGCCGCCATGGACTGATATCCCTGCGGAAGTGGGAGATTGGGTGGCTCGCGTCAACGCGATCCCCAGTGGCGAGCCGCGGATCGAAATCATCGCCGACATCCATGCGGCCTTTGAGAGGATCCACCCATTTATTGACGGCAATGGCCGAGCAGGTAGGTTGCTGCTCAACCTCATCTTGGTTCGTCTTGGCTATCCGCCTGCGATCATCTACAAGCGTGATCGGCGCCGGTACCTGAACGCGCTGCGGACGGCCGATGGCGGCGATTCGGGTCCCCTCGGCGAGATCCTAGCTCGAGCTGTACTTGACAACTATTTTCGGTTGGTCCTGCCGGCGATTGCGGGCCCGCATCGACTCGTGCCGCTGTCTGCTCTAGTCTCCAATGACGTGACGTTGAGAGCGTTGCGGAATGCGGCCGTGCGGGGTCGCTTGGTAGCAGCTAGGGGTGACGACGGACTTTGGCGTAGCACGCGTAAAGCTGTGGACGACTACCGCGCCAGTAGGTATGAGCGGGTCCCCGGATCGTCGGCGACGTGCGGTGAGTGCGGGGCGGAGATTCCTGATCCAGGCGCCCTTCCGTACGCTGAACGCATGCCATGTCCGAATTGCGGCTCGAAAAGGGTGAGCTTTGTGCGCAGCCTGAGCGCGAATATCTGAACACTGCCATGGCGAATTGCTACAGGTGCGGCGGTCAGACGCGGGCTCTCGTCCTGGTCGATAAGGAAGGCCCGAATCCTCCGGAAATTGAGTGTCGGCGGTGCGGCGCGCAATTCTGCAGAACGCCTTTGGGCTGGACATTTGTCCGGATTAGTCCGGAGATCGCACTGCGCAAGCAGACCGCCAGTCGGCAGACCTCGCACCACAATGTCTATACGCGAGCCGATCTTCCACCTGAGCAACTTGCCGTGCTCGATCGTCTCGTGAAGGCGTGGACGGAATCGCCGTCGGCCGACTGGCCAATCTTTCAATGGCTTGAACGTGACGTAGAGATCAACTGCGGGCTTGATCTAGAGCTGGTGCTGAAAGCCTTCCCTTCGGATCTCGCTCCGTTCGATCACTACTCGCCTGATCAGGCAGAGGGAATCATTGCGCTGACGGTGCCGGGTCTTGCCTGCGGTGACATCGAGACGACCGAAGAGCACTTGAATCTGTTCATGAACGGACTACGATGGCTCTTGGCGAACTACGGGGCTGCGATGACCGCCGTCACACCGGGGAAGGCAGTGACTGCTCAGGCCAGCAGCGAGCTTATGCGTTCCGACTCATCAATCGGTCGGAACGACGGCGTAGCGCTGAGCATCGCGCGCCTAGGTCAGCTCTTC
The DNA here is from genome assembly GCA_044450385.1 of Candidatus Dormibacteria bacterium. GTDB lineage: Bacteria > Chloroflexota > Dormibacteria > Aeolococcales > Aeolococcaceae > Palsa-851. Next base: position 29,271 of record JBIOIZ010000010.1, on the reverse strand, counting down.
CGACGAGAGCCGTGCATTTGGACACAATTTGGTGGCCCAAACTCACCATCGAACGATGACTGGACCCTGACAATCGACAGGCGAATCAGAGATTACCGTGGCGTCGTGACGCTTGATGACTACCTCGGAGTGCGCGCATCAAAGGTCGGTCGATGGGTCGGAAGGACGGTGCCCAAGGCACAACCAGCGGAGGATGCGTCGACCAATGAGGCCGCCGTCTCGAATCCACCCGTCGAAACTAGCACTACGACGAAGGACCTCCCATACGACATCTTCCTAAGTCACGCAAGTGAAGACAAGGCCGCATTCGTGGATGCGCTTGTCGCCGCCCTCGAGAATTCTGGCTTAACCGTCTGGTACTCGCCTTTCGAGCTTCACCTAGGTGATTCGCTCACCGAGTCAATCAACCACGGTCTACGTTCGGCGCGATACGGCCTCGTTGTCCTGAGCCGCAGCTTCTTTGCCAAGCAATGGACGCAAGCTGAACTAGGCGCGCTGTTTGCCTTGATGATGCAGGAGCGAGCCAAAGTACTTCCCGTATGGCATGGGCTAAGTAGCGGCGACATCGCGCAGTATGCGCCGCTTCTGGCAAACCGTCTCGCTGCGCGATCGGATGAGGGTGCAACGAACTTGGCCGCGAGGGTGCTGGCGCGGATCGATCGGGACATACGCGTTTCCGCCGAGCCGAGTACGAAGTGAGCACGAAAGGTCAACACCAAAGCATTGCGCTCGACATCGATAGGTTTGCGTCTGTCGAGGAGGCGTTAGCCGAAGCAGCGAGCTTGACCATGCTGCTCACTGGCCTCGCTCAGCGTGCGGTAATGGAGGATAACTCCCGTTCCGGTTACGATCTCATTCACGCGTTCCTTTTAAGCTCAGTCTCGCGGGCGCGAGGAATTGCTGACGGGATTTCGCGCGAGATTCAGCACGACAATAGTCATGCCGTGTTTGCACTTCTTCGTCCACTTTTAGAGATAGGTGGGCTGATTGAATATGTGTACCATGACAATGCATATGCGGCTGTGCTCGCCGCCTCGCAAGACTCGAGCGATGGGCGCTCGCGTGTCACTTGGCAGAAGATCTGGAATGTGGTTTCCAAGACGTACCCTGGGATCAAGCGGGTTTACGAGGAAGTTTGCGATGTCAACCACTTTGGATCAACTGCATTCTGGATGAGCTGGCGCATAGTCGATGAGGAGACTCACTACACGCAGTTCTTCATCGGCCCCGGGTGGCGAGAGGAGAGATACAAGCAATTGGCAGCATGCCATCTAGTCGAGTTCTCGAACTCATCCACGATGCTGGTAACCGCTTGATTGATGATGTACTTATTCCACTGAATCGCGATAGCAACCGGCCGTGTGCATTCAAAGTGACTGACATGGCGGGGCCGCTGCTGTGCGAGGGCAAGAACGGTTAACCCAATAGATGTTCGGCGTCGCGGTGTCATCTCGATGAGGCTAATTACTCGTAATGTGATCGCTGAGTAGATCCTCGAAGAAAGTCGAAGAGCGGGGGCGATGCGCTGGACCAGGGGCGGAAGCCGCAGCTTTCCGAGTTGATCACTCTCGAGCCCGCTATCGGTAGGTGTGTCAGCGCAGAACTCAGCCAGGCTGCAGAACAGTGTCTTCACCTTCCGGAGAGTTGCCGGCGCGGCATCGCGATCCCGTAGGTAGATGACGTAGGCCGCCGCCTCGGCCGCGGTGAGCTGGGCAATCGTGACGATGCCGCGCTCCGCCCTCCACCCTCTGGCCCTGGTGCTTTCGAGGTGCTGTCGAGCGGCTGCCGCGGTGGAGGGGGCAAAGCCTCTGGCCGCGATCCGGGCGGAGATGGCGTCCTCGACGGTCGGGCTGGCGCCCGGTCTGGGGGCCTGCGGGCGGCCGGCGGGGAACCCGCGGCGCTTGGCGACTGGGCGATCCCAAGAGGGGGCTGGTATGAGGACAACCTTGCTGCTCATTGGCTAGCTCCATTTTCGGTTGTATCCCACCGGGATTAACGCCGTATGCCCGCCCCAGAATGGACCTGGGAAGGCGTTCCCCGGAAACGGATGGAATCTCGTGGACTTGAGTTCAATTGGTACCCTTGGGGGCCGTCGCAGCGTGCCCAAGTAGCTCAGTGGTAGAGCAACGCCTTGGTAAGGCGTAGGCCGTGAGTTCAATCCTCACCTTGGGCTCCAGACCCCGACGACGCCGCTCCTGAACCCGATTCTCAGGGATTCCACGGCTCGATGGACAACGCCATTCTTGGCCATTCTGGGGCGGGCATTCGGACTCCAGGCCGATGGAGCACTTTTCGCCATACGTGCTCCATGACCGCCACCGCAGCGTCCACGGCTCCGGGGTCCAGCGGCGCGGCGGTCAGCCGTAGGGTTGCGTCCTGTCGACCATAGGGTTTTCCCCCTTTCGCCCAGTCCTGCGTCCGCATAGGTTGTTGCCATGCCTAGTACTCAGGTGGCGGACTACATCGCCGACTGCTTCTGGCCGGGCGTGCTTGAGGCGGACCTCGTTGCGCTCGACGAGCGCGCAGCCGAACTCTCGCAGGGCGCCGATGTGGTGTGCTACCTCAGCTCGCTGCTCATGCGCGAAGAAGGGGTCGTGGTGTGCCGGTTCCATGGTCCGAGCCGCCGGTACGCCGTGTCGCCGAAGGTGCAGCCATCCCCTTCGAGCGGATCGTCGAGGCGGGGCACTCCCCGTGGCCAAGCACACCGGCGCCCGAGCGAACCAGCCCCGGCGGACGCAACGATGGTGTACGACCTTAAGCCGGCCTTAAGCCAACTCGAAGGGCCGCGCGTAGCCTCGCGGCGATGGATGCATTCCTGGTGCGGGTCTAGCGGGCTTACGGTGAGGGGCGCCCATACAGGACGCGTAGTAACCATACATGGCAGTAACACGCACATACCGAGCACACGCTGGGGGCGAAGACGGACCCCGAGAGGGGGAGACAGACCGCATGCGCAGACTGAGTCCCGACCGTTTCTTGAGCCAATCCATCTGAAACAGAAAGGGAGAGAGATCAGATGAAGCAAACCATAGTGGTCAGAAGGGCTCCTGGAACGCCAACAAGAGCTAGCGTCATACATCGATTCATCGGCCCGCTCGTTCTGGTACCGGGATTGGCGCTCGCGGCGTGCAGCGCGAGCGCCAACCTGCCGACCGTGTCCGCCAAAAACGCCGTCAACGGGGGGACCAGTGGGGGCGGCGCTATCACGTTCGCCGTCCACGTGAGCTTCACTGGCGCCGACAGCGTTCAGGGATCATTCACCGACAACTCAAGCGGCACAGGGTACTCCTCGTGCGCGGACTTCGCCAAAGGCGATTCAGTGGGATTCGTGCAGGGTCCCGGGACGCCGAGCGCTTCCAACACGGTGATCGACGGCAAGAGCGTGTCCTTCCTGTTGCACGTTGCCAAGGACGCGTTCCACGGTCCCGGCACGTACTCCGGCAATGTCATCGTCGGCGGCGGCCCCACGATCGGGAGCGACAGCTTCTTTTCCACCGCGAGCTCGTCTTACACGATCAATGGCGACGGCTCCGGCCAGGCGTCGTTCACCAACGCCACTGGCACCGCCACGCAATCGGAGTCGGGGACGGTCACGTGGACGTGCTCGTCCTGAAGCGCAACGCGCACCGATGCGATGGAGCTAGCTGACCACTTTCCATGAGTCAGACGTCGCCGCTTCCTCCGGCCTCGCCGCTGCCTCCGGCCCCGCCGCTGCCTCCGGCCCCGCCGCCTGCCCGGCGCAACCGCCCGAACCGCTGGCAGGTCGTGGCTGCTCTCGTAGCGACCGCTGCTCTGGTGTCCGGGATCGGAGTGGCGGTGCTCCTGACCAACCGTCATAGCCCTGCACCAGCTTCATCAGCGCAGGTGAAGCCAGTCGTGACCAATGGCGGAGTCACCAGCGAAGACCAGCTTCTCACCGCCATCCGCACGCAGGGACTGACGCCGCAGCGCGCTCAGCTACTGTTCGCCCTCGACGTTGGTCCGCTGCCGGGTGTGTCAGTGAAGGGAATCAAGCCGGAAGGTGGCTTCGATGACGGCACCGTCGCCGTGATGGACTTCTACGAGCAGTGGCAATCGATACCGAAGGCAGTGCGGGACGCTGCAGCCGCGCTGCTCAAACCGTCGACCTCGCTCGCGGGGCCGGGATTGGCTGCCAACGGTGCCGCGCCCTCCGCGCAGCCAGCGGCGCATCGGGCGCAGACCGGCCCGCAGCTCGTGCGCGCCGTGCTCACCGCCTACACGGACGCTGAGTTTCTGCAACAGGCCCAGATCGCGAACGCGGTGGAGAGCGCTGCACTCGGGGCCCTGCCCATCAAGGACTTCGTCATCGACGTCACCAACGTCTCGGCGACGCAGGAATACGCGAACACCACTTACTACGAGCTGGCCTACATCCCGCAGGTGCAGTGGGTGGCCTGGCCCGACGGCTGCCACATCGAGATCTCCGGCCCGAAGATGGAGGGGCTCGGCTCGGAGGACATGGCCGCGATCATGTCCCACGAGGTGTTCCACTGTTTCCAGCAACGCGCCGCGGGAAGCAACGAGCGCGCCCGTACCGTGAACCCGTGGGTCATGGAAGGTGAAGCGTCGTGGGTCATGGAGCACCTCCATCCCGCCAACACCGTCGACGACATGGCGTGGTTCAAGTACTCAGGCAGTCCCACCAAGAAGTACAACGCACGCAGCTACGACGCCGTAGGCGTCTACGGCCACGAGGGTGACCTCCTCGGCGACCAGGAGAAGGTGTGGCCGTTGTTGATACCGGTCGTGCTGGCGGACATTGACGGCCACGATTCCAGTGCATTGGCGGTCCTGATGGGCAGCGACAGCCATCGGTTCGAGAGCACCTGGGGAGGCAGCTACTTCGAGGAGGCTGCGCACGTCCCGTGGAACATGCAGGGGCCGGGCATGCCGCCCACCACCGGCCCGACGCCGAGGTCGGTCAACATCGACAACGGCGACGCACAGGAGATCGGGCTGCTGGGCTCCTACGAGGCTGCGCAGACCGACATTCAATCCAAGGCGGACATCCTCGTCATCAACCTCGCCTCTGGTTACGGGGAGGCGCACGACCAAGGCCATACCGTGGACCAGTTGCTGGACACGTCAGCACCGTTGAAGCTCTGCATCAAGCAGGGCGGCTGCACCTGTCCTGACGGATCTCCCGGGGCATCGGAGCAGACGATTCCGGCCACCGCGCCGATCAGCGTCGGCCTCGACGGAGGAGATCAGAGTCTCGCCGCGTACGCCTCCGGCGATTCGCTCGACAAATATTGCAAGAAGCCGGACGACAACCCGCCGCCGACCGGGACACCAGGCGGCGGCAGCAGCAGCAGCGGCGGTGGCAACAGCGGTGACGAGGGACCGGAGACGCCTGCGCCACCCGCAGGGGTCTCGTGGGGCGATCCGCACCTGTCCACCGTCGACGGGTCGGGATACGACCTGCAGGCGGCCGGAGAGTTCACGCTCGTGAAGTCGGCGAGCGGCGACCTCGTGATCCAATCACGTCAGGTGCCGCTGGTCGGCAAGCCCGTCGCAGTCAACGCGGCCGTCGCCATGAAGGTGGACGGTCATCGCGTGACGTTCACGCTCGTCAACGGCGCCGCTGTGACCCGCGTCGACGGAAGCGTCGTCGACACCGCGCAGCAGGCGGTGGGCGGGGGTTCGCTCGAGCGGTTCCTCGGCGGCGGTGGCCTCGGCTTCATCGTCGAGTGGCCGGACGGCTCCGCTTGCCGTGTGACGCAGATGGGAACCATCGGATTCGACATCAAGGTGACCCCGGCGGCGGCTCGCGAGGGCACGCTCTCAGGACTCCTCGGCAACTTCAATGGCGACAGGTCGGATGACCTCGCGTACGCAAACGGCACACCACTCTCATCGCCGACCGGGCAGCTGATCGACGGACCGTACGCCGACTCGTGGCGCGTCACTCAGGGGACATCGCTCTTCGATTACGCGCCAGGACAGTCGACGGCGACGTTCACGAACCGATCGTTCCCGGGACAGTACGTCGACTCGAGCAACTCGCTGAACGCCGCCGCCGTCAAGCAGGAGTGCGAGAACGACGGCATCACCGATCCGACGCTGCTCGCGGACTGCGTCGTCGATGGTTCCGCGACCGGCGCTAGCCAGTCGGTGCTCAGCACCTACTCGCAGGCGCAGACGGTGCTCACCGTGCAGACTGCGCTGGCCAGCAACCTGCCCCCCTTCGCTCCGTCGTCGGCACCGGGCAGCGGTGGTCCGGCGCCGGCGCAGACCGGCACGCCCGCTCCCGTGACGGGGGCGCTGAACACGATCGAGGACATCGGTGAGGTGACCGTCCGGGATCAGACGCAACCCTTCACCTTCCAAGCGAGCGCGGGAGACGTGCTCTTCATCGGCCCACCGGACTGCAACGACGCAAGCATGGTGTTCGAGCTGCTCGATCCGAACGGCAAGCAGCTCAACCCCTCCGATGAACAGAACCAGTTGGGCGGCTGCGAGGACGGACGCTTCATCCTTTCCAACGACGGGACATACACACTGGTCGCGAACGCCAACATGAAGGAGGCCGGCGGCGCATACAAGGTCCCGATTCGCTTCGACCGCCGCATCCAGACCTTCCAAACGTCCTACGGGCAGGCGCTCTCCGGGACCATCCCGGACCAGGCGACCGAAGACCGCTACCTCTTCAACGCCAAGGCGGGCGACATCATCCACCTCGGAGGCGCCGGCTGCACGGTGGGGCCACAGAGCACGTGGGTGGAACTGGAAACGTCGGGCGGGAGTACGCTTCGCGGACTTAACTGTCCGACGGACGGCACGAACGACCTCTACGAGTTCCAGCAATCGGGAAGCTACATGCTCGTAGTCAACGACGTGCCCCTCGGTCCGTTCGAGTACCACTTCGTCCTGCAGACCGGGCAGTAGCGGCCAACGCGGCAACGCCATACCTGGTCGTGCCTGGGTTCGTGGCAGTCACGTGGACGATGAGCGAGACGCCACCCTGGCGGGTCGCCAGCATCGCTATCGAGGTGCAACTTCCCCCCGGCCACGACCGACGCGCGCCAAGAAGCCGTCCGCCGAGCGATCGGCCATTGCACCGTGCACAACTCCCTGCAGTTACCGCCTGCAACCTCGATTCGAGCAACCGTGGCTCCGCGTGAAGCTAAGTCCACGGAGCTTGATGGCGTCTTCTAAGGGGGCCGCAGCCCTTCGACCGGCGCGCAGGCGATCGGCCCGACCCGGATCTACGACACGCGGAGCGGGACCGGAACCGAGTGCTCCGGGCATCCGCTGACCTCAGGCGGCACCCTGCTGGTGGCGATTGCCGGCCTGGGCGGGATCCCGGGGAGCGGTCCGGTGGCGATCATCGCCTTGCCCAACCTGGTGGTGGTGGGCCTTGCCTCAGGCGCCCCATGTCGGTCACGTCAACCTCTTCAACGCCATGGGGTCCATCAACGCCGTGCTCGAGCCGGTCTTCCCTATTGGTCAGCCCATTGCCGCGAGCGGAAGTGCTGACGACACAACGCCGCGTCCTTCGTCGGCGACCTCGACGGCGACCTGATCACTGTCCTGCCGGAGGCGCACGACGCACTCGACGCCTGTAAGTACTTCTGAATGTTCTGCTGGGCTTCGAGAGAATGCGGAAATAGACCGCGGCTTCGGTGTTTTGCGGATAGCGTCCGATGTTATCGGCTTCGATGGTGATTGGCAGGGTGGCCTCGCGCGCCTGCGCCTGAGGGCAGCGGGCAAGCCCTTCTCAGCCAGGAGCGGAGGGTAGATGCCACGCCGCACGGAGCTTGGCTGCGACGGTCGACAAGCGTGGCTCCAAAGCGAGCACGTCGGCCCCCTGGCGTGGGGAGTAGGCCGGACCGTGAAAGTCAGGCTCCATCCTCAGACGCAAGGTTACGACGCCGTAGGCTCCTTGTGACAAATCGCCGGCCCTCACTCTGGCGTCGCGAGTCCCAGGGATGATCTCGGCATGAGGGTCGCACCCGTCCGCTATCCGGACGCGTCGTCAAGGGGTCGGCGACGTGAACACGGCCAGGGACTGGTCGAGTTCATGATCGTCGCGCCGGTCTTCTTCTTTGTCATCTTCGCGATGATCGACGGAGGCTTGCTGCTTTACAGCATCAACGCGGTGGACCAGTCCACGACCGTCGGCAGCAACTCGATCGCGGGACTCGGCCTGGCATCGAATGCTGACATCGGGTCGATCCAGAAGATGGCCACCGCAGGCTTGCAGACAACCTCGCTCGTCAAAGTCACCGAGATCGACGTCCAGGAGTTGGTGACCAATGCCACCAACGACGGGTTCTCGGTGCACGCCGACGGCACGCCGAAGATTCAGACAGGGTGCGCGGGCGGCCCAACGGGCGTCGACGGGGCCAATGAATGCATTAACCGGTACACATTCAGCGGGTCGGCCGTCGTCGCGACGGACGCATGGAGCAGTTGCGCGTCGTCCACGGGCGATCCGTCCCAGTGTCCGCCGTGGCCGCCGTCGGTTCGCAACGTTGTGAACGGGCTCAGTTCATTCGTTGCATTGAAGATTACCTATTCGTATCGCTTCTTCACCGACGTTGGAGGCAACTTCAACTTGACTGCGCTCAAGACGTTCCGGCTCGAACCCGAGACCAACGCCAGCTGATGAATCCGAGACAGCATCGTCAGCGCGGCCAGTCCCTGGTGGAGTTCTGCTTCGTCCTTCCGATCATGCTCGTGATGTTCATGGGCGTGTACACGGCCGGCGCGTTCATCTCAGACATGGACATTGCGGGTCAGGCGACGAGAGCGGGTGCTCGGCTCGGCGCCGAGGTGGCCAATTACGGGTATGGAACCCCGGCAGCACAGACCGCGGCCTGTATGGGCGCGAGTACGACCAACCCCTGCGCGGTCGACCAGGACATCGTCACCAGCGTGGCGACGGTCGCCAAAGGCATGACCAACATCACGTCGTTTGATGAGATCGATATCTACAATCCGTGCGCCTCCGGCGGGGTCTGCACCAACTCCACGAGCCTCTGCAGCGACCCGACCAATATCAGCGGCACCTATGTGGCAGGCGTTGATCCCGCCGATGTGTACAAGCTGAGCGGTGGTGTCTGGACGCTGCAGGGGACCGCGGGGTACACGCTCGACAAGCGCGCTCAAAATCATCCAAACGAGCTGGCAATCGGCGTGCGTCTGGTCTTCCACTTCCAGGCTGCGGCGCCCATCAATTTCTTCAGTGTTCAGGCTGCGCAGTACGCGACCATGTGCTTCGCGCCATACGAGTCAGGAGGGTAGCGATGAGCGTACTGAACGCCGGCGTGGCACGCAGAGGGCGCCGTGGCGCCAAGGGCCAGGTCATGGCGATCTTCGCGCTGATCGCGGTGCTTCTCTTCGCGGTCACGGGCCTGGCGGTGGACGCCGGGCTCTCGTACCTTTCGTACAACGGCGCTGAACGTGCGGCCGCGGCAGGCGCACTCGCGGGCGTCCCATACATGCCCGGCGGATTTGGTGGGACCGGTTGCGCGAGCGGCGCGGCTGACGCGGCGGTATGCGCGGCGACCGCCCGCGACGGGTTCGCCAACGGGAGCATCATCAACGGCAACCCGGTCACCGTGACGGTCTCCCGGTACCCCGTCGGTTGCACAGGATCCGCCTGCTCGGCCAACAAGCTCAACGTGACGGTCAAGTCATTTGTCCAGCCCACATTTCTGCGGGTTCTCGGATTCGGGAGCCACCCAGTCACGGCGTCCGACACCGCGTTCTACCTCCCCCCGATCGCGCTCGGCCAGCCTGGAGCGCAGCTCGGAAGTACAGAGAGCGCACTCGGCACCGGCGGTAACTACTATTTCCTTCGTTCGGAGGGGTATGGCAACGATCGTTCAGAGGGTGACGCATATGACCCCAATAATGTCAACACCACCTTCGCATGCACTGTGGGCGGCGAGACCACCGCGGGATATGGAACGTCGAACGACGTCCACGCGCTGAGCGCAAACCTTGGAAGCGACGTCACTGACGCCACGCTGACCGGCGCGGGCGTGAACGTCCTCCCCGAACGCGGTGGGTACAACTTCTCGGTCGCGGTGCCGAGCACGGTCCCTGCAGGGTACGTCCAGGTGTACAACCCTGCCTTCGCTCCGGACAACGGGTTCAACCCGTCGGGCGGCAGCTACAACATGCACGAGCAGGATGGAAGCTTCTCCGGGAACTCCTACACAGACCAGTATTCTGCGATGGAATACACCCTGTTCAAGGTCAACGACATCTTCGACCATACCAAGGACACGCCGATCAGCCAGGTCATCGTCGATCCGCTGAACGTCACAACCTCAGGCTCCTCGGTCACCTCCATCGTCGATGTGCGCAACGGCAAGACCCTCTCGGGGGCGGCTTACACCTACGTGGTCAATAACATCTACCACGGGTGGATGGACGTCGGGAGCCCGCCGACGGCCTCGACCGCGTGGACCGTTGCAGGAACGACGTACAACATCCTCCATCCGACCAAGACGCTCGCTGGGGGCTCTCTGGCGCCTGGGGCTTACCGTCTCCGCGTCGACATGCTCGATTGGCAGGGTCTACGCCCCGGCGATGATGGGGCCGCGTCCCACTGCTCCCGGGCCCACAAGGGGTACTCGATTCAGCTGGCGGTAGCGGGGGGGGCGCAGTGCGCAGACCCGGGCTGCCAGGTATCGGCGCTCAATGAGCTCGCCGTATACACGCCCATCTCATCGTCTGGATCGGGCTTTTCCGTCCCCCTCTTCAACCTTCCCAATGACTACGCCGGCCAGACGATCAACTTCTACGTCTTCGATGTCGGCGACGTCGGCGGCAGCAACCAGATCTCCATCCTCAATCCTGACACGCAGAGCTGCAGCCCCAATCCAGCTCCGTGCCTGCTCACGGCGTCGTCGGGGGTTCCTGTCTTCGACCTAGGGATCAATAGGAACACAACTCCAACGCCGAGCTTGGCGGTCAATACAGCAGACTCCTGCGCCAGCACGCCGGTTCAGCCCGTGGCCACCCAGGCGCTCATCAACACGGACGAAACAAATAGCTGCGCGGGCCACTCTTCACCCAACATCTTCAATTCACGTTGGGTGCTGTTCCAGCTGCAGATCCCCTCGAACTACGCGGCAGGCAATGGCGGGTGGTGGAATCTTCACTACACTGTCAACGGCACAGCGACCGACACTTTCACGGTGGTCGTCAACTACGCGAGCACGCCGGTCCATCTCCTGTAGCTCCGCATAGACGGCGCGTCTTGAGCCTCAACACGGGGCGGCGCGTTCCGTTGTAGACGCACCATGCGGCGCAACCCCCGGCTGCCAAACGCCGTGCCTGCCCTGAAATCAGCCTCGCGAAGATCTGGCCGCCACCAGGGCGCTTTCGTGCGCGTCCTCGCCGCCGACAATCGCTTCGGGAGTTGACCGCACCAACCCATGTCGGCATTCCGTCACGGGTTGCACCGCGGCGGCAGGCTAGAGCGTCTTGTGACAACGAACTCACTGACTGGCGCCAGGTTCCAGGACAGGTTCAAGATCACGGTCAGGAGAATGCGCTCCTCGAGAGCCATAGCGTTGTGCCACGATGCGAGACTGCCGCGCCACGGGGCGGCACCTGGCCATCCATCGAGTTCAGAATGGGGCGTCACCGGGAAGTGCGCCTTGGTAAGTCGTATGCCGTGAGTTCAATCCTCACCTTGGGCTCCAGACCGCCGCAACGGCGGCTTCGACTTCAGGAGAGGCGGCGCTCGCGCCGGCGCGGTCCAGTTCGAAACCGTCCGGGGAGCCTTCGGAAATACGCTGGCCGAGCCCCTTCACGGTGGCGAGGGGGAACGGACCGTCGGTGACCAGTTCGCCGTTCAAGCGGCGTTGCAAGGCGACAGGAGATCGACGTAGGGCTCACCGCTCAGGCGGGTCCCGCGCGCGGGCGCCGGTCGACCACACTCCCGCACCGACGTGGTATCCCGACGCCGTTCGCTGCGCCGGTGCCTCGCCTCCGACCTGGAGGTGCCAGAATCGCAGACATGATCGATCGGGAGACCTTGCGACGGCCGATCCGGCTGACGGTCGGCGATGTGATGACCCGTGAGGTGGTGAGGATCTCCCCCGACACACCGTTCAAACACATAGAGCAGTTGATGAACGAACACAACGTCAGCGCACTTCCGGTCGTGGATCCAGAGGGTGGTGTGGTCGGCGTGGTCTCCGAAGCGGACCTCTTGCTGAGGACCGAGGGTGAGGTCTCGGAGCACCGCGGCTGGACTCGCGATGCGCGCGACCGGCGGACCAAGGCGCACGCTCAGACGGCGGCTGGCTTGATGTCGACGCCCGCAGTGAGCGTGACGCCAGACATGCCGCTTGCCGCCGCCGCACGGTTGATGCGCAAACGGAGCGTCAAGCGTTTGCCGGTCGTCGAGGACGGGAGGCTGGTCGGCATCGTGAGCCGCGCGGATGTCCTGACGACCTACCTGCGCAGCGATGCGGACATCCGCGCGGACGTCGCCGAGGGCATCGTGCGCGGCAGCATGTGGCTGGATCCGTCAACCTTCGACATCGAGGTCGACGACGGCGCCGTGCACATCCGTGGGGAAGTGGAGCGGCGCAGCGATGTGGAAATTCTGATCAACCTGATCCTTGGCGTCGACGGTGTCATCGCCGTCGATCCCGCGGTGACGTACCGCTTCGACGACCGCAATGTCAGCCCGCCGAAGGAGCTCAGCGGCATCTGACCGCCACGGCGATCAACTCGCTGCGGTCGCATGCTCCGGCACCACCAGCAGCGCGGCATGCCCTGAGTGCAGGAGCTTGGTCGACACGCTGCCGAGCAAGAAGCGTCGCACTGCACCGAGATCGCGACTCCCCACAACGATGAGCTTCGTATCGGGTCGCTGGCTTCCGGTCGCATTCAGAGCATCGGCCGGATCACCAACCACGACAGCCGTCTCGACGACGCGGCCGGCGATCGGGTCCAGGGTCCTGGCGAACCTGAGCAGGTGCTCGGACTCGATATCCTCATCCTCGGGACCAAGAAGACGATCCGCGGCCACCGACACCTCTGCGTCGGCTTCAACCAATTCGATGGGGAGATCCTTGTAGAGGTGCGTGATCGTGGCGGCGAACCGCGCCGCGCATTTGGCGCCACTGCTGTTGTCGAAGCCGACGATCACCTGCGCCGGCGGCCAGGAGCCGTCACCCCCCCTCACGATCAGCACGGGGCGATGCACGGTGTGCACGACATGCTCCGAGACGCTTCCAACCAGGAGACGCTTCAGGCCGTTGAGCTCGCGGCTTCCTAGAACGACGAGATCGGCCTCGACCATCTCGGCCACATCCATCACGGCGGTGAAGGCCGGTTCGCGTGCGACATGAAGGCTCCCGACGGTCGCGCCGAGCGCCACCACGCGATCGCGCTCATCGTCGAGCAACCTTCGGGCGTCAGCCTCGAACGAATCCCATGCGCTGTCTGGACCGATATAGGGCGCATACGCCAGCACGCTGGATGGAGCGAATTCGTACGCTGTGACCAGGTGCAGTGACGCCTCGGACCGCCTCGCGAGGTCGGCGGCAGCACCGAGCGCCAGGTGGGCGGCCCGGGAACCGTCGGTGGCAAGTAGGATGTTCCGAAGGCGGACAGAACGTTGCCCCAATTTCTCGTCAAGGCTGATCACTTGCATGGCTCGATCTCCGGTACTCACTGACTCGTAGATCAAGGAAACCAGGCCCGGCCATCTCGCGACCACAGTCCTTTGTCACCTGATTCAACGGCGATCGACCCTATCAGGTCATCCTGAAAGATCCTCGCGGTCGAACCGGACCCAGCCGTGGCGCATGGTGTCCGGTCACGCCACGAGTCACCGCGATTGGAGTGACGTGCCTTCGGGCGTGGCTCGGCAACTCGTCGCCTGACGACTGACGTCTGAGAATTCTGCAGGCGTAGACTTCAACAGTCGGTGAATTAGGAGGCAAGCCGTGTGGACGATGATCGTCAAGGAATTCCGGCAGCTGAAGCGCGACCGGCGGACCCTCGCGCTGCTCATCGTGCTGCCCGTCCTGCTGCTCGTGGTCTTTGGTTACGCGGCCAGGTTCGACGTCTCCAAGGTCACGACAGTCGTGGTCGGTCCGCAGGCAGAGGCTGTCGCCGGCCACCTGCATGCGCCGTTTGGCGTCGTGGAGATCGATCCGAACGGAGGGAGGTCGCTGGCTGCGAGTCGACTCCAGGATGGAGAGGCGGTGGTCGGGGTGGTCACCGGACCGACCCAGATCGTGGCACTGATGGATGGAACCCAACTCTTCGCTGTGGAAGCCGCGGAGAGCGCGTTCGCTCACATGGCTCACGCCGCCAAGGCGAATGGCGCGGCGGTATCCGCCATACCTGTCCAGATCCTCTACAACCCGAACCTCACAACCTCCTGGATCATGATCCCAGGCCTCACGGGTCTGATCCTGCTCTTCATCGGCACGCTGATCACGAGCCTCGGGATCGTTCGTGAACGGCAAACCGGGACCATCGAGCAGCTCGCGGTCATGCCATTCAGGCCGTGGGACGTGATCATCGGAAAGATTGTCCCGTACCTCCTGCTGGCAGCTCTGGATCTCATTGCGATCGTGGTGATCGGCATGGTGCTCTTCGGCGTGCCTTTCGTCGGCAACGTCGCCACGTTCGCGCTCGGCGCGCTCCTGTTCCTGCTCGTGACCCTGGGTATGGGTGTCCTGGTCTCAACCGTGTCGCAGAATCAGGGCCAGGCGATCCAGCTCGCCATCATGTTTGTCGTTCCTCAGATCCTCTTGTCGGGCCTCATCTTCCCGGTGTCGTCGATGGCGAGCGGAGTCCAGTGGATCGCCTACGTCCTCCCGCTCAAGTACTTCATCGACATCAGTCGTGGGGTGATGCTGAAAGCCACGCCATTGACTGCTCTGTGGGTCCCGCTGCTCGTTCTTGGAGGTATGGCAGTCATTGTTCTCGGGCTGGCCGTCCTTCGGTTCCGACGCGACCTTGCGCCGAGCGCCAGGCGAGGACGCAGCGCCGAGGTGGATTCGCGCCCGGTGGGGGCATGACTTGGGGGCTCGAGGATGCGAGCGTTGTGTTCGGGTCGCGTACCGCACTCGACCACCTGACGCTGCCGGTCGAACCTTCGACCGTGAGCATCGTCGTCGGCGGCGATGGCGCGGGCAAATCCACGCTCCTGCGAGCGCTGGTGGGACTGGTCCGTCTGAGCAGCGGGTCAGCACGGCGGCCGAGGAAGCAGGAGATCGGCTACATCCCCGCCACCGCCGGCCTGTACATCGACCTAACCGTTGACGAGAACGTGGCGTTTTCCGCCGGTGCGTATGGCGTGCGGGGACCCGACTTGGCGAGGCGATCGACCGAATTGCTCGAAAGGATCGGGCTGGCGGACGCTCGGACCCGGCTCGGCGGGCAGCTCTCAGGTGGGATGCAGCGGAAGCTCGCGGTCGGGATGGTGCTCTTACATCGCCCGGAGATGCTGGTGCTCGATGAGCCGACGACGGGGGTCGATCCGGTGAGCCGTGCCGAGCTGTGGCGGCTCATCGCCGGAGCCGCGGCCGAGGGCAGCGCGATCGTCGTCGCCACGACCTATGTCGACGAGGCGCACCGCGCATCAACGGTTGTCCTGTTGGAACAGGGCCGATCCATCGCGGTCGGATCACCGTCCGACATCATTGCCGCCGTCCCCGGCAAGTTGGGCGTCGTCGAGTCGACGGAACAGCCGCCAGGGCTCTCCTGGCGTTGGGGCAGAACCTGGCGAGTCTGGGCTCCGTCGCTCGATCTGCCACCTGGGGCGGAACCTCGGCAGCCCGACTTCGAGGATGCCGTGATGATCGCCGCACTCTCGGACGAGCAGAAGACTTGGATCCATGGTTGCGCTCGCTGAAACCCGCAAGGTGACCATGCGCTTCGGGTCCTTCACCGCAGTGGACTCGGTGGATTTGAGCGTCGGCGTCGGCGAGATCGTCGGACTGCTTGGCGCCAACGGTGCCGGCAAGACCACGGTGATCCGACTCCTGCTCGGACTCATGCGCCCGTCGCAGGGCGAGGTCTCGCTGTTCGGAGCGCCGCCGTCGATGGCGACGCGACGCCGGCTCGGCTACGTGCCGCAAACGCTCGGCCTCTATGACGACCTGACGGTTCAGGAGAATTGGACGTTCACAGCGTCCGCCTTTGATTCGACTCGTCTCGCGCTGCCACCGAGCATCGCTGACGCGGGGGATCGACTCGTCGGGACGCTCCCGCTGGGACTGCAGCGGCGGGTCGCCTTTGCCGTTGCGTTCTCCCACCAGCCCGAACTGCTCGTCCTCGACGAACCCACGTCAGGAGTTGGGCCGCTGAGCCGGGCTCGGCTGTGGCAGGACATTCGAGACAGCGCCGAACACGGTACCGGCGTGCTGGTGACGACCCACAACATGGAGGAGGCCGAGCAGTGCGACCGGCTCGTCGTGATGGCGGGCGGACACGTCGTCGCCGAAGGCACGGGGGCCGAGGTGATTGGTGACCGTCACGTGGTTGAGGCACGCTGCGACAGCTGGCGGGAAGCGTTTTCGGTGCTGGACGCGGAGGGTCTCATCGTGCAGGTGCAAGGCGACGTCCTCCGAGTGCCCGCATCGCCCCAGCACGTCGAGGAGGTGCTGATGCGGCACCACCTCCGAGCCGACGTGGCCACCGTGCCCGCGAACCTCGAGGAGGCGTTCGTCAGCATCGTCTCAGCCGGAGCACTGCGGTGAGCCGCTCGGGCCGGCGGCCGGGGTGGCCGCAGACGCGAGACGACATCCTGCTTGCCGCCCGGCGGTCATTCGGCGCTCGTGGGTACGACGCCACGTCCCTGCGGAGCATCGCCAAACAGGCGGATGTCGACCCCGCTCTCCTCGTCCATTACTTCGGCACGAAGGAGGCGCTGTTTCTCGCTGCTCTCGACGTCACCGTGAGTCCGATGTCCATGTTCGACGGGCTGGCGACCGTGAGCATTTCAGAGGCGGCCACGCTGATCGTCCGGCGATACCTGCGCATGCTGGATCAAGAGCAGACCCGAGACGTGATGCTCGGGCTCGTTCGCTCGGCCGTATCCAGCGAGCGAGCGGCGACGATGCTGAGGGAGTTCCTGGGTCAGGCGATGCTTTCATCCCTGAGCCCACTCATCGATCACCCCGACAGGCAACTCCGCGCGTCGCTCGTCGCTGCGCAGCTGATCGGCATCGCGATGCTCCGCCACGTGGTGAAGGCTGCCGCGGTTGCATCGGCGAGCAATGAGGAGCTGGTGTCACGCGTGGCTCCGGTCATCGAGGCGTATCTGCGCTGAACTCGCGACGGTGCCGGACTTCTCATGCTCAGCATATCGACGGCGTAGACGAGGTGTCGATAGTGCGACGCCCAAGGCGATGGTCAACATGAAAAATGACCCACCGGCCTGGAGGCCGGTGGGTCATCAGAGGGACCGAAGCCCGACGGTTGTCCCTTACGCGTGCTGCCGGACTGGCGTCGGCTGTGGTGTTGGGCGGACGGTCCGTCCCGAATTGGCCGTCTCGCGCCAGCGGACGATCTCGAAGAGGAAGGCACCGAGGACGACGACCGCTGCAATGGCAAGTCCGAGGGCCGCGTAGCCGGCGAACATGCCGATCTCAGACCATCCATAGGCATTGAGCAACATGCTGCGGAGCGTCGTGCCCTTGAAGATGGTCGCCACTTCGCCGGCGAGCTTGGTGTCGTTCGGAGCTGCCATCGCTTCCGAGCTCAGCTGCGAGTACGTCTTCCCGTTGGCGATCTCGCCGAGATGGACGTTGATGAAGCTGTTGGCGTAGACCTGAGCCTGCTGGCCGGTGAGCAACTCCTGGCCCGCGTACTGGGTCATGGCCGCTGCATCCGCCTTGGGCAGGGAGGTGATAGCGGTCGAGCCGGCAGCTGGGAAGTAGATCTGCTGCGCAGCAAGCTGGTCGTGCACGGTCGAGGTCGCGAAGTTGCTCGCCCAGAAGGCGAACCCGCTCACGAAGGCGAGGATGCCGATCAGTCCGACCTGGAGTACGAAGATCCGCCAACGAAGTCCGCTTGTCATGGCCGTGTCCCTTTGGTGTTGCTTTTTCGAGTCCATCTGACCCGGTATGCACATGCTCGGCCAAAGCAGCGCATTGACAACAGAGCCACATGCCATGAGATTTCGGGTTGGAGTCCCATTCGATGACGGGCCATCGGTCCTTCGACTCACAGTGCCATCCGACCCTTGCGTGAGGTCAGCGCAGGCGACGGACCTCCGTCTCGGCGTGGCGGTGCCAGGGCATCAGGCGGACTCGCACGTCGACTGCAATGGCGCCGAGCGGCGAGGCGATCACCGGGTTGAGGTCCATCTCAGCGAGCTGCGGGATCTCCTCCGCGAGTCGGGCGACACGCAAGAGCACGTCCTCCACAGCGGTCACGTCGCATGGCGGAGTGCCGCGGTGACCGAAGAGCAGTGGCGCGCCACGAATCGACCGCACCATCTCGTGCGCGTCCTGATCCGTCATCGGCAGGATGCGGAGCACGCGGTCTCCAAAGAGCTCGACGGCGATCCCGCCGCTCCCGAACACCACAACCGGGCCGAAGAGCGGATCGGTGATCACCCCGGCGATGAGCTCCACGCCGCGCAGCATCTGCTGCACGATCGCCCCTTCCATGGCGTCGCCGAGGTGGCGTGCCATCGCTTCGAACGCCGTCGCGACATCCTCAGCGCTGCTGAGGTCGAGGCGCACGCCGCCGACGTCCGATTTGTGCAGGATCGTTGATCCCACGGCCTTCAGGGCCACCGGGAAACCGAGGAGCGATGCCGCCCCTGCCGCCTCGGCTGCAGAGGAGACCGCGGTCTCACCGGGTGTCGCGATGCCGAAGGCTCCAAGCATCGCCACCGCCTCGTCCGGTGACAACCATCCACCGTCACTGTTTGCGGCGAGGTACCTCTTGACGATCGCCTGTGCCGCCTCGGTGTCGACGCCCTCCAGCTGCGGGGCGTGACCGACAGGTCGAGTCTTCCAGCTCGAATGCTCGGCGATGCGTCCCAGCGCTCGAACCGCACGCTCCGGAAACGCGTAGGACGGTATCTTCCGATGTTCCCCGCTGAGCGCCGCCGGCGATGCGCTGTCGCCGAGGTGCACGAACACGATCGGCCGCGTCCCGGCATCGATCCCGACGACTGCACCGGCGACTTCCTCAGGGTCGGCCGTTGCAACCGGGGCGAGAATCACCACGGCGCCGTCGATCGACGGCGATGCCAGGACGATGCGCAGCGCCTCCTCAAAGAGCCCCGGGGTCGCGCCCGCGCCGAGATCGACCGGGTTACTCACGCCCGCATTCGGCCCGGCGAGGGTGCGAAGCGCCGCCTGGGTTGCGGCATCGAATTCGGGGACGCGCAGACCGGCCGCGTCGCACGCGTCGGCCGCCAGCACCGCCGCCCCGCCGGCGTTGCCGACGATGGCCAGGCGGTGACCCGCCAGCACGGGCTGATTGGCCAGGAGCTGCCCGCAATCGAGCAACTCCTCAAGCGTGTCGACGCGGATCACACCGGCTTGACGGAAAAGAGCGTCGACCACCGTGTCGGGACTGGCCAGAGCCGCGGTGTGAGATGCGGCCGCGCGAGTGCCCGCCGAGCTGCGACCCGACTTCACGACGACGATCGGTGTGGTGCGCGAGACGACCGGGGCGACTCGCG
The DNA here is from genome assembly GCA_044450385.1 of Candidatus Dormibacteria bacterium. Lineage (GTDB taxonomy): Bacteria > Chloroflexota > Dormibacteria > Aeolococcales > Aeolococcaceae > Palsa-851. The sequence continues at coordinate 9,608 of JBIOIZ010000010.1, read as the reverse complement.
CGAACGCCCGAGGATTGCCGAACGACTCGAGGTACAGAAGGATCGCCCGGGTCTGTCCATCCTGCTGCCAGTACCTGAGCAGGTCGTTGCTGCTGACATCGGACTTGTTGCCCATGCTCACGAAGCTCGAGAGCCCAAGCCCCGAGGTGAGCGACTGTTCCAGGACAGCGATGCCGAGCGCCCCGGACTGTGATGCGAATGCGGCCCCACCGTGCGCCGGCGCGCGCGAGGCGAACGTGGCATTGAGGCAGACATCGGGCGCGGTGTTGATCACCCCGAAGCAATTCGGGCCCACCACCCGCATACCGCCGCGGTGGGCTCGCAGCAGCAGTTCGCGTTGCAACTCGATGCCGCCGGCGCCGACCTCCGCGAATCCGGAGGTAATCACAACGAGCCCCTTCACGCCCTTGCGTCCGCAGGCGTCCACCGCTTCGATGCACTGGGCAGCCGGGATGGCGAGGACAGCGAGGTCGACCGGTCCGTCGATCGCCTCGACGCTCGGCGAGCATGCGAGGCCGAGCAGCTCGGCGGACTTCGGGTTGACCGGGTACACCGATCCCTTGAAGCCTCCGTCGATGAGGTTGCGGACGAGCACATGTCCGATGCTCTGCGGGTTGCGCCCGGCACCGATGACCGCGATCGACTGAGGCTGCAGGATCCTCCTGATGCTGGCAACTCCCGCTGTCCAGGCGCGACGCTCGCTCGCCGCCAGTGACTCGCCGGTCGGTTCGATGTCGAAGCCGAGATGGACGACGCCGTACTCGATGGAGCGGCGCTCGCGCCGGAAGCCTGCGGTCTGGAAGACTTCGAGCATCCGCCGGTTGTCGATGAGCGTGTCGGCACTGAAGCGGGTGATGCCCTGGGTCGCTGCGTAGGCCGCGAGATACTCGAGGAGCAGCGTTGCCAGCCCGCGGCCCTGGTGCTCGTCGGCGACCGCGAACGCGACCTCGGCCTCGTCACCGTGGGCGAGTCGATCGTAGCGACCGACGGCGATCATCTCCTCGCGCAGGAAGGCGACGAACGCCATGCGGTCGCGATAGTCGACGGTCGTGAAATGGGTGACCTCGCGATCGCTCAACTCCGACCGCGGACCGAAGAAGCGGAAGTACACGCTCTGCTCGGATTGGCGTGCGAAGAATGCACGATGCGCGCTTGCGTCATCAGGCCGGATGGGTCGTATGTGCACGGTGCCACCATCCGCGAGGACCGCGTCGATCGCCCAGGCCGACGGGTATCCGTGTGGATTCGCGTCGCTCACAGTGGGACCGTCACGGTGATGGTGGTGCCCGATCCGAGTTTCGACTCGATCTCCAATTGCCCGCCGATAGCCTCGGCCCGCTCAATAAGGTTCCCAATCCCCATACCCCGCGGCGCCGAGTCGGCGTCGAAACCTCGCCCGTCATCGTCGATCTGAATGACCGCAGACGAGGCGTCGCGGAGAATCGAGACTCGGCACGTCGTCGCGCCCGAATGACGCCCCATGTTCGACAGCGCCTCGCGAACGATATGCACGATCTGTGCGGATGCGCCGGCGAGGGCGGCTTCCAGTGAAACGTCGATCTCAACGATCACAGTGACGCCGGTCCGCTCCTCAACCTCGTGGGCGAGCTGCTCCAGGGTGTCGGTGAGGTTGCCCGCGGTCAGCACGCTCGGGCGGAGCCCGAAGATGTAACTGCGCACGTCGCCGATCACGCGGTCGATCTCGCTGACGAACTGCTGGATGCGATCGGCGAGACGCGGGTCACCGACGACCCCGGCTGTTCCCTGCAGTCCGATGCCGACCGCAAACAGCGACTGGATGACGCCGTCGTGCAGGTCGCGCGCGATCCGCTCCCGATCCTCGATCATTCCCAGGCGCGATACTTCTGAGACGGCGCGAGCGTATTCAAGGGCGACGCTCGCCTGTTCGGCGAAGCTCTCGAGCAGGGGAGTATCCGCCGATCCGAAAGCCGGGCGCCCCGCGACACGGCCGACAGCCAAGACGCCGGCGGTACTTGTCCGGAGTGCGAGCGGCACCAGAATCATCGGGCCGACGCCGGCGACGCTGACCATCGGCTGCATCAACGTCGAGTGGCTCGCGTCGGTCACGATCATGGTGCGCTCGGAGCGGATCACCTCGGCTGAGAGGGAACCCGCAAGTGGCACTTCGACGTCAAGCAGATCGAGTGCGCCAGCGCCTTCGGCAACGATGATGCGCAGCCCCTGACCATCCGGAACGCTGATGGTGGCCATGTCCGCGTTGCCGAGCTCGCGGGCGTGCTCAGCGATCAACTGCAGGGCCCTGAGCGCCGTGTCCCCGGAAAGCAGGGTTGTCGTTACCTCGCGCACCGAGTCCAACCAGCGTTCGTGTTGCTGCAGCTCCGCGTACAGCTGCGCGTTGGCGATGCCAATGCCCGCCTGCGTCGCGAGTACGAGGATGGCCGCCTCGTCGTCCTCGGTGAACTCGAGCGCACCCCTCTTGTCTGTGAGGTAGATGTTGCCGAAGACGCGGCCGTGGGCGCGGATCGGCGCTCCGAGAAACGAGCGCATCGGAGGGTGGTGTGGCGGGAACCCCACCGAGCGCGGGTCCACCGCAATTTCACGCATGCGGAGCGGCGCAGGCTCGTGAATGAGCACGCCGAGAATGCCACGGCCGTGAGGCAACTCACCGATAGCCGCACGCTGTTCCGCGCTCAGCCCACTCGTGATGAAGTCGCTGAGGTCGGATCCGTCCGGTGACAGCACGCCGAGCGCACCGTACCGAGCGTCAGTCAGGTCGACGGCGAGGTCGACAATCCTCTGAAGAAGCGCGGGGAGAGACAGCTCTGCAGCCAACGCCAGCCCTGTGTCGAGCAAACGCGCTGCACGGCTGCCACTGATTGCCATCCAAAAGGGGATCATAGCCAGACCGCGAGCATCGACGAGCCGATGGACGCTCGCGCACGGGCATCACGCGTGAAGGTGGAGGGGCGGTCTCGTTCAGCTCAGGGCAGCGGGTTCGACGGCTTCCGTGGCCGCAAGTGTTGCAACCAGGCGGCCGAGGAACGAACGGACACTCGCCTCAGCAACGCGATGCATGAGGAGCCGGTCGAGCCGGCGCCCGACGGCACCGAGCGGAGGTTCGTAGCGTCCTCTGAACGTGAGCTGGGTCAGCTCGGCATCAAGCGCCACAACCTCGAGATCGGCGCTCATCATCGGAAAGAGCCCTGGAGTCGCCGTCGCCCTCCAGGTGAGCGGCACGATGGTCACTTCATCGCGCTTGAGGGGCTCCCCGACCTCCAGGCTCACGGTCTTGGCCAGCAGCGGCACGACGGTGAACGGTCCGATCCTGAGGCGAAGCGACTCTCCCTCGCTCATTGCAGCCGCAGCGAGGGGAGCGAGCCACTCCCTGTCCTCGGCGGTGATTCGATCGCACACCCGCTCAGCGGAGACGGGAACGTACGCGAAGTCGTGGAGGAGCATTGTGTTCATGGCGTGTTCGTGCTCTCATCCTGGATCCCGAGGCGACACCTGGCCAGGGGAGAAGGTCACGACCTCGGCGGGCCGATTGACCGGATGGCGCCCCGGCACGCTGGTACAGTGCAGACGTGCCTGACGAGCCCGCGATCCGCATCATGCTCTGCGACGACCACGAACTCGTTCGCCGCGGTCTGAGCAGCATCCTCGAGGGTGTCGGCGGCATCACGGTGGTGGCCGAGGCGGGGGACGCCGACGCAGCCCTCAAGGCCGTCGAGGCCAGCCGCCCGGACGTGGTGATAATGGACGTCCGCCTTCCCGGCCGATCGGGCATCGAGGCCTGTCGTGAGATCCGGTCGGTGTTCCCGGATACGAAGGTGCTGATGCTCACGGCTCACTCCGACGACGAGGCGCTGTTCAGCTCGATCATGGCCGGCGCTGCCGGCTTCGTCCTCAAGCAAGTTCGCGGCGGCGACCTGGTCGGCGCCATCCGGCAGGTTGCCCGAGGCGAATCGTTGCTCGACCCCACGGTGACGGCGAGGGTGCTCGCCCGCCTTCGCGGCGATGGGGCGCAGTCCAACGACGGCACCGCCGACCTGACTCCGCAGGAGCGGAAGATTCTCGACCTGGTCGCGGAGGGGATGACCAACCGGCAGATCGCCGAGAAGGTGTTCCTCGCGGAGAAGACCGTGAAGAACTACGTATCCAACATTCTGATGAAGCTGGGGTTGTCACGCCGTGCGGAGGCGGCCGCGTTCATGGCGCGGCGCAGTGCCGGCAAACGAAACACCAACGACTGGTCGTGAGGGGAGAGCGATTGGAGAACAAGACCCAAACGAGAGTGCACGAACTCAGCGTGACCGAGTCGATCGAGCTCCTTCAGCTCCATGCGTTCGTGGGCAGGATTGGCTTCGTCGTCGATGGGCGGCCGCTGATTCTCCCCGTCAACTACCTCGCCGACGACGAGTCCATCGTCTTCTGCACGGAGCCGGGCACGAAGTTGAGCGCGATCGGCGCCGGCGCGCCGGTCGTCTTCGAGGTCGACGACAGCCGTCCCCTGTACCACGCCGGCTGGAGTGTCCTCGTCAAGGGGACGGCGCGGGAGATCACCGACGAAGACAAACTGGACGAGTTGCGGCGCGGGCCGCTGCATTCGTGGGCAACGCGGTCCACCCAACACTGGGTGCGGATCTCGATGGATGAGGTGACGGGCAGGCGCATCCCCGGAACCTGACGCGCGTTCCCTCGATCAGGTCATGGCACCTGCGGACGAGCACTGTCGACCCATGCGAGCGGACAGGCGGGAGAATGTCCGCCGACGACCGTGAACGGCAATCCGTCAACGGACGTGCCGTGCAGGGGAATGATCTGCCGTCCTTCACACGGGAGGGCGCCCACACGCGTTGTCAGGCACGATCCGTCCTCTTCCGGTCCGCTGCACAGGCCCACCAGCCGGCGAGTTCTCGGGTCCACGATGCTGAAGAGACGATCGGTGTTGCGCACACCGTGATGTTGGTCGCGATCCGTATGTGTCGCACAGTGTCGAATGGCCCCTCTCTCGAGGCCCTTGGTAACGGGATGACGTGGCGAGTTGGGGCCGCGCCGCCGGATCAGGGGCTGCGGTCCGACGGACAGCCGATCGGCGCTCCGCGCCAGCGTGCTCCGGGTGCCTCTGGTGATGCGACCAATGACCCTTGCTCGGTGGTGCGTCAACCCGTTCTACTTGTCATGGCGAACGGCTTCACTCCGCACTGTGGGGCACGTGGACAGGGAACCCGCCAGAAGCTTATAAGCAGACAACACAGAAGTCACAAGGAGGCCGACCGACATGTTCGACAAAATCGTGGTTGCGATCGACGGTTCTGAGTTCTCTCGGGCCGCGCTGACTGCGGCTGCCGGCCTTGCCGTCAAGGCGGGTTCGGCTGTCGAGGTGGTCCATGTCCATGAGCACGACCCAATCCCTTCCAAAGCAGGCATGTCGCCCGATCTCGAAACTCCCGCCGAGGCCCAGGCAGTCGTCGCGGCGGCGATTCAGCAGTTGAAGGAGAGCGGGGTCGTCGCTCACGGCCACCTGCTACAAGCACACACCCGCGACGTCCCGCGCAAGATCATTGACTTTGCGGATGAGAGCGGTGCGGATCTCATCGTCGTGGGGCGGCGTGGTCTGTCGAGCCTGACTGGCATGCTCGTGGGCAGCGTCTCGAACAAGCTCGTTCACACCGCGAAAGTGCCCGTGATGGTTGCCCATTGACTTGAGCTGCTCTGCGACCCGCCGCTTCAGCAGGCGGCCGAGATTGGCGGTGCATCTGACACCGAAACGATCGGGACCAGAATCCGACGATCGGTCGGTCCTTCCTCGTGGCCTCGAACCCTGATGGCAGAGCCGGATTCGCTGCAGCCGCAGCGGCCATTTCGGGTCGCGCCCGACGGCGCGTACGAGACCAGCCGTCGCGGCCGGGACATCCTGGAGGCACCGGTTCTCAACAAGGGGTCCGCCTTCACGCTCGAGGAGCGGACAGCGCTCGGTCTGCGGGGACTGCTGCCGGCGGCGGTCACCACGATCGATTTGCAGGCGGAGCGATCCTACGTGCAGTATCGCCGCCAGGGCGACGATCTCGCCAAGCACCTCTTTCTCGACTCGCTCCACGATCGCAATGAGGTGCTCTACTACCGGGTGCTCAGCGAGCATCTCGCCGAGATGCTCCCGATCGTCTACACGCCCACGGTCGGCGAGGCGATCGAACGCTACAGCAGGGAATTCCAACGTCCGCGTGGCGTCTACCTCTGTGTTGACGACGCAGACGACATCGACGTGGCCTTCAAGAATTATGGTGCTGCTCCCGAAGACATCGACCTGATCGTCGCGACCGACGCCGAACAGATCCTCGGCATCGGCGACTGGGGGGTGGGAGGCATCGCGATCTCCGTGGGCAAGCTCGCGGTATATACCGCCGCCGCGGGCATCGACCCCACCCGGGCGATTCCGGTGATGCTCGACGTCGGCACTGATCGCAAGGAGTTGCTCGAGTACCCGGCGTACATGGGTGCTCGGCACCTGCGCGTGCGCGGGGACGCCTACGACACGTTCATCGACCGGTTTGTCCGCTCTGCGACGTCTCGCTTCCCCAACGCGCTCCTCCACTGGGAAGACTTCGGCGCCACCAACGCGCGGCGGATTCTCGATCGCTATCGCGAGACGAACTGCACGTTCAACGACGACATGCAGGGAACCGGGGCAGTCGTGCTCGGCGGGGTGATGGCGGCAGCGCGCGCCGCGGGGACAACACTCAGCGACCAACGCGTCGTGGTGTTCGGTGCGGGGACCGCCGGGGTTGGCATCGCCGACTTCATCTGCAGCGCGATGGTGCGCGAGGGCATGTCAGGCGACGAGGCGAGACGCCGGGTCTGGTGTCTGGGCAGCCATGGTCTTCTCATCGAGGGCATGGCCGCCGGGATGCGCGATTTCCAGCGTGTGTACGCCCGCGCTGGCACGGAGGTGCGCACCTGGGAACGTGACCGAGGGGAGATCGGTCTGCTCGAAGTGGTGCGAGCGGTGCAGCCCACGGTGTTGATTGGCTGTGCCGCCCAGCCCTCGTCGTTCACCGAGGCGGTGGTTCGCGAGATGGCCGCCCATGCGGAGCGGCCGATCATCTTCGCGCTGTCGAACCCGACCTCCCTTTCCGAGGCGGTACCGTCGGACCTGATCGGGTGGAGCGAAGGTCGCGCCCTGGTCGCAACCGGCAGCCCGTTCCCTCCGGTTCAGCACTCGGGCTTGACGTACACGATCGGCCAGGCGAATAACGCGCTGGTCTTTCCGGGTCTGGGGCTCGGAACCATCGTAGCCAGGGCACGAGCGGTCAGCGACACCATGCTCCTCGCAGCGGCGGATACGGTTTCCGAGTTCGTGGACGCTTCGCGGCCGGGGGCCCCGGTCATGCCGCCGGTGGATCAGGTGCGTGAGGTGTCGCTGCGGGTCGCTGCGGCGGTAGCGCGAGCAGCGAAGGCTGAAGGATTGGCTCGCGCGGAGGTGACTGACGCCAGCGCTCAGGTCCGGATGGCGATGTGGGAGCCTGCCTACAGACGTGTGCGCCCGATCACGCCCGACGTCGGAGGCGTCGCGTCCAGGTAGTCAAGGACGAGGCGCGCGGCGTTGTCGATACCCGTCGCAATTGCCGGCGACAGTCCTTCACCCCATCCAACATCCTCGGGCTCGATGCCGATGAGACGAAGGCGGCCTGGCATGCGACCGACGGCGTCGCCGAGCGCCATCGCCTCGAGCACCCCGAGGCTGTGCGAACCGTGTTCGCGATGGGGGGTCGCAGCAGAGTCAGTCCACGCCTCCCACTCGACTGCGAAGACGGTCCCCGGCGGCTCGCCACGGCGAACAGTCTCGACGACGACGGCGAGCTGGACATCGGTCCAGGAATCGATGAGCCGGGTGGGTTCACCGTCACTTTCCACAAGGAGCACGGACGTCGGAACGCGGTCGCTCAGCATCTCGATGACGCAAAGTGCGGCGCCGTCGTCTCGACGGAACCGGTTGCCGATCCCGATGACAACCGTCGGGCCGCTCACCCCCGGTCCACGCTGAGATCGAGGAAGTGGGTCGCGCAGGAGATGCAAGGGTCGTAGTTGCGGATCGCCTGCTCGCACTGCCGGGTCAGCTCGGCATCACCGAGATTGAGACGCTCCTGGACGAACTGGCGGAGGCTGTGTTCGATCGATAGCTGGTTCTGTGAGGTCGGCGGCACGATCACCGCATCACGGATGACGCCGCCGGCGTCGATCGTGTAGCGATGGTACAGCGAGCCCCGCGGTGCCTCGGTGCATCCATGACCGGTGCCGGCGCGCGCGGGCATCACTGCATGCGGTGCGGGCGGAGGCTCGTACGCGGCGATGATTCGCAGCGCATCGTCGCAGGCGAAGACCACCTCCAGGGCGCGGACGATGATGCTCTGAAACGGGTTGCGACAGCTGCCGGCGACGCCGACGTCGGCCGCCACCTGCTTGACGAGCGGAGGCAGCACATCGAAATTGAGGTTGTAGCGGGCGAGGGGTCCGAGCGTATACAGGTCGCCGCTTCGGGCGTGCCCCTGGAGCGCTGTGGAATGCGCCACGTGTTCTTCGGTGAAATGATCGGGAAAGTCCGCGACAGCGATGTCCAGCCCCGCGGTCGAGGCGATGCGCCCCTCGAGGATCGGATACTCGTGATCGTTGCGCAATGCGACCAGGTCCCCATCCAGCGTGAGGTCGGGGAACTCGAACCCTGCAACCCAACGCGCGGTGGTGATCGCGGCATCCCGCGCCCACTGGAGACGCTCGGCGAGCGCCTCGAGATCGCCGGCCAGGGGCACCTTGTAGAAGCCGCCGACGCGGACGTTGACAGGATGGATCGCGCGTCCGCCGAGCGCGTTGAGGATGTCGTTACCGATCTTCTTGAGCTTGAGGCCGCGCTCGACGATGTCGCGATGATCCCGAGCCAGGTCGACCGAGCTCTCATAGCCGAGGAAGTCCGGCGCATGGAGCAGATAGATGTGCAAGGTGTGGCTCTCGATCCACTCGCCGCAATAGAGCAACCGGCGCAGGGCGCGGACCTGATCGTCGATGAGCACGTCGCAAGCGTCCTCGATCGCCTGGCAGGCACTCATCTGATAGGCGACCGGGCAGATGCCGCAGATGCGCGCGGTAATGTCGGGCAGCTCAGTGTATGAGCGCCCCCGGAGGAATGCTTCAAAGAATCGAGGTGGCTCGAAGATGCGCAGCTCGACGTCACGAACCACCCCGTCGCGCACGACCACGTGCATACTCCCCTCGCCTTCGATGCGAGCGAGCGACGCCACCGAGAGCGTGCGCGATCCGTTGCTATGGGTCATGGTGTGGACACCGCCGACTCTGCATTTGTACTTGCCTCGCGAAAGGCCGGCGCATCGGCGTTGAAGGTTCGAAAGACTCGAACTAGATCGAAGCCCGCCATGCCCGCGCCCCTCAGGGCACCGACGAACCCTGGAACGTTGGTCGTGTCCGCCGGTCCAAAGCAACCGTAGCAGCCGCGATCATAGGTAGGGCAGATCGCGCCGCAGCCGGCGTGGGTGACCGGTCCGAGACAGGGGATACCCTTCGAGACCATCACGCACACGGTGCCTCGCCGCTTGCATTCGACACAGACGGAATGC
>JBIOIZ010000009.1:0-56866 GCA_044450385.1 Candidatus Dormibacteria bacterium | reverse complement strand
CTGGTCGCCGAGGTCACCGGCGACGGGAATCCCGGCGAGGACACCCTTGGCGGTGCCATAGGTCTCGCTCGAGGCACGAATCGCCGGGAGCATGGACCGAGGAACGCCCATGATGCTGAGGATCTCGTCGTCCCAATCGAGCGTCTCGAGATTCATGAGCATCGTCCGGCTGGCGTTGGTCACGTCGGTGACGTGCACGCCACCGTCGGTACCGCCGGTGAGCAACCAGATCACCCAGGCGTCGATGTTGCCGAACGCCAGCTGGCCGGCGTCGGCCTTGGCGCGTGCTCCGTCAACGTTGTCGAGGATCCACTTGACCTTGGGACCCGAGAAATAGGTTGCGAGCGGCAGGCCGACCTTCGCGCGAAAACGGTCCTGACCGCCGTCCGCCGATAGCTGGTCGACGATCTTGTCGGTGCGCGTATCCTGCCAGACGATCGCGTTGTAGACGGGCCGCCCGGTGCCGCGGTCCCAGACGACCGTCGTCTCGCGCTGATTGGTGATGCCGACTGCCGAGATGTCGGCAATCGACACCTTGTCGAGCCCGGCGCGCACGACTTCCTGCGTGCGCTGCCAGATCTCGAGCGGGTCGTGCTCCACCCAGCCCGGCTTGGGGAAGATCTGCTCGTGCTCCTTCTGATCGACAGAGACAACCTTGCCGCTGTGATCGAACACCATGAAGCGCGTGCTGGTAGTGCCCTGATCAATCGCCGCTGCGTATTTCGCCATCAATAACTCCTTTCGCCCATACGTCGTTCACGTGTCGCCGTGGGTTCGGCGGCGCTGCCTAGATGGGAAGCTGGTGGGCAACGAGCGCGCCGAGAATGCCGCCGACTATCGGCCCGACGACCGGTATCAAGGCATATTCCCAATCGGAACCTCCCTTGCCGGGTATCGGGAGGAGGAAGTGCGCAATGCGTGGCATGAGGTCACGAGCGGGGTTGATCGCGTACCCGGTCGGACCGCCCAACGAGAGGCCGATCGCGAAGACCAGCAAGCCGATGATGAGGGGAGCGAGTCCACCTACCAGGCCATTTCCCTTGGAGGTTATCGCGACGACCCCGAAGACGAGCACGAAGGTGCCGATGAGCTCGCTGATGAAGTTGAACACCGGGTTGCGGATCGCAGGGCCCGTGCAGAACACCGCGAGCTTCAGACCAGGATCCTCGGTCTCCTTCCAGTGATGGCTGTAGTGGGCCCACACCAGAACCGCCCCGATGAACGCACCCACCAGTTCACCACCGATGTACTGGGGAACGTTGGACCATTGGGTCACGCCGATCACGGCCAGCCCGATGGTCACCGCGGGGTTGAGGTGCGCGCCGTCGAACTGACCCACTGCGTAGACGGCCATCGCAACCGCCATCGCCCACCCGAAGGTGATGACGATCCACCCGCTGTTCTGGGCCTTCGACTTGGACAGCAGCACGCCGGCGACGACGCCGTCTCCCAAGAGGATCAGTAGGCCCGTTCCTATGACCTCCGAGAAAAAGATGTGGTTCGGCATAACGTGCCACCTCCTTGGCGATCTTCTACCCCTGAGTGGGTGTGCGGACACTACCCTCGTCCGTAGGGCATTGTCAATCACCTTTGGAAATGGCCCTTTTGCCCTATTAAGGAATTGCTAGGCTTAGGTCCGATGCCCAAACCGATCCAATCCATCGAACGAGCCTCGGCGATCCTCCGCCTGCTGTCCGGGCGCACCCGCCGGCTGAGCCTTGCCGAGGTGGCGGGCGAGCTGGGGCTGCCCAAGGGCACCGTCTACGGCATCATGCGCACGCTCCTGTCCGTCGGATTCGTCGAACAGGATCCGGAGTCGGGGAAGTATCGAGTAGGTGCGGCACTGCTCCACCTTGGCAGCAGCTACCTCGACGGCAATGAGCTCCGCACGCGAGCGCTCAACTGGGCGGACTGGCTTGCTGCACGCACCAACGAGAGCGTGCGCCTGGGTACGTTGCATGACCGCCAGGTGCTGCTGGTGCACCACGTGTTCCGTCCCGACAACAGCCCCCAGGTGCTCGAGGTGGGTGCGCTGCTCCCGATGCACGCAACCGCGATGGGCAAGGTCCTGCTCGCATATCACCCCTATCTGACAGCCGAGCTCGGCAACGGAACCCTGCCACGCTTCACGAACTGCACGATCACCGACCCCAAGCAGCTTGCGATCGAGATCGAACGCGTGCAGGAGCAGGGATGGGCGTCATCGGCCGAAGAGTTGATCGAAGGCGAGACGTCATTCGCAGCGCCGATACGTGACCGGCAGGGTGTCGCGGTCGGTGCCATCGCCATCTCCGGACCGACGGAGCGACTCTGCGATGGCGACCAACCGCGCAGCGAGCTGGTGGCATTCGTTCGCGAGGGAGCGCGCACGATATCCCGCGACCTTGGTGCGGTTCCGTGGTGATCTCTCAGTTGGATCAGCCGGCACGAGGGAAGCGCTCTTGACACGAAATCTGCGGCGACTCATACTCGCCCCGCGGAGCGAGGGCGACGGCGGAACTCAAAGGTCGATGCACACACACATCAGCCGTTCCCCAGCGGCACGGAAATCTGAGTGGAGCCGCAAACGGTGAGCGACAGATACGTCGCGGCGATCGATCAGGGGACCTCTTCGTCGCGATGCCTGGTGTTTGATCACCAGGGGCGTATCGTCTCACTCAGCCAGAAGGAACACGAACAGATATTTCCGCGTCCGGGTTGGGTTGAGCACGACCCTCGCGAGATCCTGCGCAATGTCATCGAGGTCGTCCATGGCGCCCTCGACAGCGGGGGGCTCGATGTGCGCGACCTGGTTGCGGTCGGCATCGCGAACCAACGCGAGACCACCGTTGTCTGGGATCCGCACACAGGGGAGCCGGTCCAGAACGCGATCGTGTGGCAGGACACTCGCACCGACGCCCTCTGCCGCAAGCTCGCGGCTGAGCACGGCCAGGATCGTTTCCGCGAACGGTGTGGGCTCCCGGTCGCGACCTACTTCTCCGGCCCGAAGGTGAGCTGGCTCCTCGACAGCGCGCCCGACCTGCGTCGACGTGCCGAGGAGGGTGACCTGCTCTTTGGCACGATGGACAGCTGGCTCGTGTGGAACCTCACCGGCCGCCATGTCACGGACGTGACCAACGCCAGTCGCACGATGCTGATGAACCTGACCACGCTCGACTGGGACGACACGCTCCTCGATGCCATCGGGGTCCCTCGAGCCATGCTGCCGGAGATCCAATCGTCGTCGAAGATCTACGGAGAGGCCTGCGACTCCCTCGGTGGTGTGCCGATTGCCGCGGCGCTCGGCGATCAGCAGGCGGCGCTGTTCGGTCAGACGTGCTTCTCCGCGGGGGAGGCCAAGTGCACGTATGGGACCGGGAGCTTCCTCCTGCTCAACACCGGCGAGCGGCCTGTGCTGTCCGGGCATGGATTGCTGACGACGGTGGGATCCAAGATCGGTGACGAACCCGCGACCTACGCGCTCGAAGGCTCGATCGCGGTCACCGGGGCGCTCGTGCAGTGGTTCCGCGACAAGGTGGGGCTGATCGGGAGCGCACCCGAGGTCGAGACGCTCGCCCGAACCGTCGATGACAACGGCGGCATCTACTTCGTTCCCGCGTTCTCCGGGTTGTTCGCTCCGCACTGGCGCGGCGACGCTCGGGGAGTCATCGCCGGCCTCACCGGCTATGTCACCAAGGGCCACCTCGCTCGCGCCGTGCTCGAAGCCACCGCATGGCAGACGCGCGAAGTCGTCGATGCGATGAATGCCGATTCCGGCATCGAGATGACCTCGCTCAAAGCCGACGGCGGCATGACGGCGAACAACCTGCTGATGCAGTTCCTGGCCGACGTGCTCGGTGTGCCGGTCGTGCGTCCCAACGTTGCAGAGACTGTCTCGCTCGGCGCTGCATATGCCGCGGGCCTGGCGGTCGGATTCTGGCCGGACGTCGAGAGCCTCCGAGCAAACTGGCACAAGGCGGCGGAGTGGGTCCCGAACATGGATCAGGACGCACGCGATCGCGGCTATCGAAAGTGGAAGAAGGCGGTGCAGCGCACCCTCGACTGGGTCGACGACGACGACTGAGCGCCGCCCCTAGATCACGAAGCGCCGGTACCGCCACAGGTAGTCGAGCCCGCTGAGCACTGTGGCGATGACCGCGATCCAGATGAAGGCCACAGCCGCTGGCTTGAGCCAGGGATATGGCTGCGCCAGGATGATCAGCAGGATCATGCAGTTCTGCGTGAGCGTCTTGGACTTGCCCCACGGCGTTGAGCTGACCACGACCCCCTGAGCGGCGGCCACCGATCGCAGCCCCGTGATCAGGAACTCGCGTGCGGCGACGATCAGGACGACCCAGGCCGGGAGCAGCGACTGCGTGGCGAGGATCACCAGGACGGTGATCACCAACAGCTTGTCGGCCAGCGGGTCGAGGAACTTGCCAAGCTCGGTGACGAGATTGCGGCTTCGGGCGATCCGCCCGTCCAGGGTGTCGGTCGCCGCGGCGGTGACGTAGGCCACCGCGCTGATCTGGTAATGATCGGTGAAATCGATCGCGAGGACGGCTCCGATGACCGGCACCAGGAGGATGCGCAGGATGGTCAGCTGGTTCGGGATCGTGAGGTGCCGGGTCACCGCGTCAGTGTGCATTGCACCACCTCCAGGCGGTCAGCGGCATGCCTCCGGAATTGCATCTAGAATCGATGGGTGAGCCTCCTGACCATTGTGCTTTTGGGGGTGGCCGGATACGCACTCGGGAGTCTCCCATGGGGGTACTGGCTCTCGAGGTTCTTCACCGGTAAGGACATACGCGAGGTCGGGAGCAGGGGCACCGGGGCGGCGAACGTCTGGCGTCACGCCGGTTTCAAGATGTTCTTCGCCGTCGCCGTTCTCGACATCGCCAAGGGTTCTGCCGCCGCGGCGCTCGGTCTCGCCGCCGGCGGGCGGACCGGTGCTGTCGTCGCCGGGATCGGTGCCCTGATCGGCCACTGGCGGCCACTGTTCCTCGGCTTCAAACGCGGGGGCAAGATCGTCGCGACCACAGTCGGCGTCGTGCTCGTCATGGCTCCGCTCGCGTCGGTGGTCATGGCGGTGCTCTGGTGGATGGTGCTGCTCGCCACCCGATACACCTCGGTGGCGTCGATCACGGCGTCACTCGCGCTGCCGCCGCTCGTGCTGGTGTTCGGCGGCTCATGGGCGGAGGTGCTGTTCACCGTCGGCGCCGCGATTGCGATCATCCTTCTGCATCGCGCCAATCTCGAGCGGCTGATGCATGGGACGGAGAACCGGTTCACACTTCGCCTTCCCGGCCCGCGTCGCCGCTCTGCAGCACCCGTCGCAGCGGCGGCCGCGGCTGATCAGACCCCGCCGCGCTGAGCCTCTGCGACCGAGCCGGTGAAGCCCGGCAGCGGCCGCAGGATCATGCCCTGCTCGATGTACCAGCTGATCGT
The DNA here is from genome assembly GCA_044450385.1 of Candidatus Dormibacteria bacterium. GTDB lineage: Bacteria > Chloroflexota > Dormibacteria > Aeolococcales > Aeolococcaceae > Palsa-851. Next base: position 51,439 of record JBIOIZ010000009.1, on the reverse strand, counting down.
GCGGCGCATGGTCGTTTCAATCGGCGTGTATTCCAGACCCAGGTCTCGCGCTGCGGCCGATCCGTCATAGGGCGCCCCTTCGATCAGCGTCCGGACCATCTCGCGACAGAACCGGGTGTGCTTCCCACGTGCGCGGGCGACGACCTCGATGCACGCGGCCGCCGCAAGTGCAATCCCAGGCGGGAGGAATCGAGGGCGGTCCTCGAGTCCGGTGAGCCGTGACAGCAGCGCGAGTCCGGTGCGCAGTGTCATCGATGCTCCGCACAGGAGATACCGTTCCCCCGCCACGCCATGTGCCTCGGCGAGCATGTGGCCACGCGTGCAATCGGCGATATCGATGACGTTGAGCGGTCCGTCGACAGCCGCGGGCAGCTTGCCGTTGAGGTAGCCGAGCAGCAGCCGCGCCGTCCCGCTCGTCCGCCCCGGCCCCTGCACGGAGGCCGGGTTGACGCAGACGACGTCGAGGCCGTTGCTCGACGAGACCTCCAGGACAACCCGCTCGGCCTCGTACTTGGACCGCGCGTAGTTCGAGAGAAACCGACGGGCGCCACGAGGCCCTGTGCCATCGTCGGACCCCACGTCCAGGGTGGCTGCCGACGAGGTGTACACGAGCCGGGCGACCCCCGCGGTCGCAGCGGCGCGAACCACGGCTCTCGATCCGGCGACGTTGACATCGAACATCTGCCGGGGATCGGGGAGGCAGAAGGCGTTCACTCCCGCCGCGTGAAAGATCACCTCGCATCCCCGGAACGCGGCCTCGAGCGACCCCGTGTCGCGCAGGTCGCCGCGGACCGGTTCCACCCCGAGTGCGGCGAGCCGTTCAGCCGCCGCGTCCGAGCGGGCAAGGGCGCGCACAGGACGACCGGTGGCAAGCAGGTCCTCGACGATCGCCCGTCCGAGGAAGCCCGTGGCGCCGGTCACGAAAGCTCTGCCAGCCATGAAGAAGCGAGCCTACCCCGCCGCACCCGACGGGCATCGCGCCAGGTCCGAGAGCAATGTCAGCCGCCCCATGCGGACCGCCTCAACAACCCCATTGACAGCACCCTCGCGAAAAGAGTAATTTCCGACCAACGTTCGATAATGTCGAATAACAGGAGTGTCGAGCCATGGCCACAGCCACCAGGCGCATGCGGAAAATCATCAACGAGCCGGACCAGGTGGTCAAAGAGTCGCTTGCCGGGCTCGCCGCCTCCGCGCCGGACATCCTTCGGTACGACGTCCAGAATCAGATCCTGGTCCGGAAGGACGCGCCGGTGAAGGGAAAGGTAGCCCTGATCTCCGGCGGCGGTTCCGGGCACGAACCGCTGCACGGCGGTTTCGTCGGCAAGGGTATGCTCGACGCAGCCTGCCCCGGCGAGGTGTTCACCTCCCCGGTTCCCGACCAGATGCTCGCAGCAACCAAGGCTGTGGACGGTGGAGCGGGCGTCATCCACATCGTCAAGAACTACACGGGTGACGTTCTGAACTTCAAGATGGCCGCCGACGACGCTGCCGACGACGGCATCAAGGTCGAGGCGATCGTGATCGACGACGACGTTGCGGTGCAGGACTCCCTGTACACGGCCGGACGCCGAGGCGTCGGCGCGACCGTGATCGCCGAGAAGATCGGCGGTGCTGCCGCCGAGCGGGGCGATTCCCTCGAAGCCGTTGTCAGCGTCATCAAACAGGTCAATGCTCGGGGCCGTTCTTTCGGCATCGCATTGTCGTCGTGCATCCCGCCGGCGTCGGGTACCCCGATCTTCGACCTGCCCGAGGGCGAGATGGAGGTCGGCATCGGCATTCACGGTGAGCCGGGCCGCCGTCGCGCCCCACTCGGCAGCGCCGCGGAGATTGCCGACATCATGGTCGAGGCCGTCACCTCCGACCTTGCTGCCAAGTCTGGCGCAAACGTGCTCGCCTTCGTCAACGGCATGGGCGGCACGCCGCTGCTCGAGCTGTACCTCCTCTACGGCGAGGTGGACAAGCGGCTGCGCGCCGCCGGGCTCAATCCGATTCGGAACCTGGTCGGCAGCTACATCACCTCGCTCGAGATGGCCGGAGCGTCGTTGACGGTTGTCGAGCTCGACGACAATCTGACCGCGCTGTGGGATGCGCCCGTGCACACGGCAGCCCTGCGCTGGGGAGGCTGATGCTATCGTGGCGGTCGCTATAGCAATGGACGCGCAGACCGTCACCGCGTGGATGAATGAGATCGCCGCATCGGTCCGCGCCGAGCGGGACTACCTGGTCCAGCTCGACGCGGCGATCGGCGATGGCGACCACGGCATCAACATGACTCGAGGGTTCGATGCCGTCACCCTCGCGCTGAGCACGGAGCCGGACGGTACTCCGGGCAAGTTGCTGATCATGTCCGGCAAGACTCTCGTGTCCACGGTCGGGGGTGCCAGCGGCCCACTCTGGGGGTCGGCGCTCCGAAAGGCAGGGCGTGCACTGGGCGATGGACCGACATTCGACCTCGCCCAGCTCGTGGACGCGATGGCCGCCGCGCTCGCATCGATCCAGGATCTCGGTGCCGCCGTGCCCGGTGACAAGACCATGGTCGATGCGCTGGAGCCGGCGGTGACCGCGATGCGAGAGGGGCTGGCGCGGGGGGCGTCGAGCGGAGAGATGCTTCGCTCCGCCGCGGAGGCGGCGGAGGCGGGGATGCGGGCAACGATCCCGATGCAGGCTCGCAAGGGACGTGCCTCCTACCTGGGAGAGCGCTCAATCGGCCATCAGGATCCGGGAGCGACTTCAACGGCTATGATCATCCGCGCCCTCGAACGGACGGTGGCGGGCACTCCTTAATAAGATGACGGAGCGCGTGCTCGCGGGCGTTCCGGCGTCACCGGGGATCGCGTTCGGTGCTGTAAGGCGTCTCGACGCCGCCGGCGAGATCGACGGCAGGGTCCTCGACGACGCTTCGCGTCCGGCCGCCGCGACTCGGGCCCTTGACGCACTCGCGCAGTCGGCGCGGGAGCTCGAGGCGCTCGCAGTGAGGCTTCGAGCTGACGGCCGCACGGATGAGGCCGACATCCTCGATGCCGGTACGATGATGGCGGAGGACCCGGTGCTCATCGAGGCGGTCGAGCGCGCCGTCGTGGAGCGCGGACTCACTCCTGCGAGCGCGATTCTCACCGAGGTGGAGGCTGTCGCCGCGCAGCTGGACATGCTCGACGACCCCGAACTCGCCGCGCGAGCAGCCGACGTACGCAGCCTCGCCCGGCGCGCGTCGCGGCTCGCCTCTGGCAAGTCCGCGCGCACCGATCCAAACGGTGGCGGCGATACCGTTCTCGTGGCGTCGGATCTCGGCCCGGCCGACGTCATCGAGCTCGACGACGACATCCGAGGGATCGCTCTCGCGGTTGGAGGCGTGACGGGGCATGCCGCGATCGTTGCTCGAGGGCTCGGACTCCCGATGGTCGTCGGCCTGGGTGCGGAGGTCTTCGCGCTGGGGGAGGGCGAACCCTGCATCGTCGACGCCGACCGCAGCATCGTGATCGCATCGCCTGATGGCGATCGGGTGGTGGCGGCGCGGAGCGCGATCGCGGCCGCCGGCCTGGCGCGAGCTCGCGCCATGGAGTCCCGCACCCTTCCGACCGTGACGCGCGACGGCCGGATGGTGCGGGTTCTCGCCAACGCCGCCACCGCAACCGAGGTGCGGGAGGCCCTGGAAGCGGGAGCCGACGGCGTCGGCCTGTTTCGCACGGAGCTCGCGTTTCTGGAGGCGAGGCACTGGCCGACGATCGCCGAACATCGCAGGATCCTGGACCCCGCGCTGAGCCTGCTCAGGTCGTTGACCGCGACCGTTCGCCTCCTGGACTTTGGCGGCGATAAAACGCCACCTTTTCTTAAAGGAGTCCAGGGCCGCGGCGTCGAGCTCCTACTCGAGGATGCCGAGGCGCTCTCGGCGCAGTTGGAAGCCATCCTCGAGGCGGGACACGCCACCGAGCTCCGGGTGCTGATCCCGATGGTGACGGAGCCCGGCCAGGTGCGAGCGGTGCGGGCGGCCATCGAGCTGATCGCCGCACGAAGGGCGAGTCGTGTTCCATTGGTGGCCGCGATGATCGAGGTCCCGGCCGCTGCCGTGATGGCCGACCGCATCGCGCCCGAGGTGGGCATGTTCAGCATCGGCACCAACGATCTGACCAGCTTCCAGCTCGGTATCGATCGGACACGGCCCGGCGGTGCCCCCGCGCATCATCCTGCGGTCCTCCGGCTGATCTCGGACACCCTCGCTGCAGCTCGCGCCGCCGGTATCCCTGTCGAAGTCTGCGGCGAAGCTGCGTCGAACCCGGTGGTGATGCCCCTGTTGGTCGGTCTCGGAGTCGACGAGCTCAGCGTCGGAGCAGCAGCTGTCGCACGAGTTCGGGCGTGGGTGCGGGCTCTGAATTACGAGGAGGCCGCAGCCATCGCGCGCAGTGCACTCGAGGCTGAGTCGGCGACTGAGGTTGAGGCGCTGGAACGCCCGCTGCGCTTGCTACTCGACGACGCCGGCTAGCGACTCGGCGAGGGCTTCGAGCGCGGCAGCGGCATCTTCGCCGTCCGCGCGCACGAGCAACGTGGTGCCGGCGGTGGCACCCAGACCGAGCACGCTCAGGATGCTCTTCGCGTCGGCTTCGCGGCCGTTCGCCGCCACGATGATCTTCGAGCGGAAGCGCATCGCGGTGCGCACGAACAGCGCGGCCGGACGTGCATGCAGCGCCACGCCTTCAGGGAGCGTCATCGTCGCCTCAGAGTTTGCGAGCATCACGCGCCTCCTCCGCGGCCCGCGCCACCTCATCGAGTGGCGCGCCAGATGATGCGATGACCGCGGCCGCGACGGCGCCCTCCACGAAAGGAGCATCGACGAGCCGGATATGGCCGTTACCGTTGCCATCGAGCACCTCGCGCACGGTGAGAATCGCACTGCCGAGATCGCACAGCAACAGCACGCCGTCACCCTGGTCCGCACGCTCGATGGCTGCGCGCACCAGGGTGTCCGAAGTGCCGAGACCTCCATCCTGATCGCCGCCGGCGGGCTCGATACGCACGTCCGGACCGGCCATCTGACCGGCGAGAAGCGTCAGCCCCGCAGCCAACTGGGGGCTATGTGAGACCAGTACAATCCCGACGGCCACGACTTCCCTCGCTGTCACGCGGTCGGTTCCGAACCTGCGAGTAGTCTACATCCTCGACCATAATTCAGCAATGCCGAATAACCGGCGACCGAACACCATCCAGTCCGTCGATCGCGCTGCCGCCATCCTGAAGGCGCTCGCCGGTGGTCCGGGGAGGCTGGGTGTCAGCGAGCTCGCCGACAAGCTCGGGCTCGCGCGTCCGACGGTGCACGGGCTTCTGCAGACACTGCTTGCGCAGGGTTTCGTGGAGCAGGATCGCGTGTCGGAGAAATATCAGCTCGGGGCGGGGCTCCTCCAGCTGGGCTACTCGTACCTCGACGTCAACGAGCTGCGTTCGCGGTCGATCACTTTCGCGGCGCAGCTTTCGGTGCGCACCAAATTCGCGGTGCGGGTCGGGGTGATGCACGGTGCGAACGCGGTGGTTGTGCATCATGTGTTTCGCCCTGATGCGACACTCCAGATCCTCGAGGTCGGGTCGCAGTTACCGCTGCATGCCAGCGCTCTCGGCAAGGCGTTGCTTGCATTCGCTCCGGGAGACATGATCGACAATCTGCTGGCGGCGCCACTCGAGCGTTTGACCAAGCGCACGCCGGCAGCGGCGTCGCTGCGCATTCAGCTGACCACCATCCGCCTCCAGGCGATCGCCACCGAGCGCGATGAGGCCGTCCTCGGTGAGTCGAGTATTGCGGCGCCGATCTTCGATCGCCTCGGCAACGCGGTCGGTGCCATCGCTGTTGTCGGCGACACGGATCGCGTGTATCCGCGCGGTCCGGCTCGAGGACTCTCGGCCGCCGTCGTCGAGGCCGCTCGCGGCGTCTCGCGCGAGCTCGGCGCCGCACGCTGGCCGTTTGCGGGGTAGGTGGTCGCCGGCAGCACCCGCTATGCTCAGGGGAGCGACGGATACGGAGCCGGAGGAAGTCCCGTGGCAGCGATCAGAGTTGTCGGGTCGATCCGAGACTGGATCAACGTCCGCGACGTGCGTCGCATGGTTCGTCAACAGAGATTCCCGGAGCCGCTCGAGCGCCATTACTTCGACCGCGCGGAGTACGGCAAGGACGAGGCTGCCCTCCTGGCAATCGGGTACATGGTCGTCGCCAGGGACGAGACACCGACGCACGTCGGCGTCACGCTTCCAGCAGCGTCGAACGGTGTCACCGGGCACCTTGACCGGAGAATTCAGCGACGAGTGGCGTCGATCCACGTCCTGTACAGACGCAGACCGTCGGCGGCGCCACCCTCGTCCGGCCCGACAGGCACCACGCGTTGATTACTGTCGAGGGGAAGCAGGTCTTCACGGAGCTGAGCGAGCTCGTGGACCCCGAACACACGGCGCTGCGACATCGTTTCGACATGGCGACTGCCGGAGAGATCGCCGAGATATGGGCTGAGGGTTGAGCGGATGATGCTGGAGGCTGAACACCTCGCAGCGGCCGCACCGGCTCGCTCCCGAGTGCCGATGGTCATCGCCGATGTGATCTCTGTTCCGGTTCGGGCAGGCTTCTTCTCCGACGATCAGGCCGCGATTCGCAACGGGGCTCTGCACGACGGCTTCATCTATACCGGGACACCGCTGACCACGGGTTTCGATGCCATCCGTCAACCGGGTGAGGCGGTGTCGGTCCTGCTGCTCATGGAGGACGGACGGGTTGCTCACGGCGACTGCGCCGCCGTGCAGTACTCAGGTGTTGGCGGACGTGCCCCCGTCTTCTCGGCTAGCCGCGCAACGGAAACGATAGCGCGTCATGTCGCACCATTGCTGCGCGGCCGGGAAGTTACGAACTTTCGCGATCCCGCGCAGGAGTTGGATGCGCTCATCGTCGATGGGGACGCCCTTCACGCGGCGATCAGATACGGCGTCACCCAGGCACTGCTCGATGCCGTCGCCCAGATGCGTGGACTGACCATGGCCGAAGTCGTCCGCGATGAGTACGACACGGGGATTGCGATCCGGCCGGTCCCGATGTTCGTCCAGTCGGGAGATGAACGGTATACCAATGTGGACAAGATGGTGCTCAAGGAGGCCGACGTTCTTCCCCACGGCCTGATCAACGACGTCGAGACCAAACTCGGCCGTGAGGGGGAATTGCTGCTCGCGTATGTTGCATGGGTTCGGGATCGCATCATCGCGCTGCGCCGCCGCCCCGAGTACACACCACGTCTCCATTTCGATGTCTACGGAACCATCGGGCTTGTCTTTGGCGGCGATGTTGAGCGTGTGGCCGCCTACCTCGCGCGGCTCGGCGCGGCCGCCGAGCCCTTCGCGCTCTGCGTCGAACACGTTATCGACGCGGGGAACCGCGCCGATCAGATTCGTGTCTCCGCGGCACTACGACGCGCGCTCCGGGACGGTGGCAGCGGCGTCCAGATTGCAGTGGACGAGTGGTGCAACACGCTGGAGGACATCGAGCTGTTCGTCACAGCGGGAGCAGCGGACGTGATTCATGTGAAGACACCGGACCTCGGTGGCATCAACAACACCATCGAGGCACTGCTGCTGGTTGCAGGCCACGGCCTGTCCGCCTATTGCGGCGGCACCTGCAATGAGACCGATCGATCCGCGCAGGTCTCCGCGCACCTCGCAATGGCGTGTGGTGCGGCGCAGATCCTGGCCAAGCCGGGAATGGGCGTCGACGAGGGAATGATGATCGTGGGCAACGAGATGGCTCGTGTTGCTGCACTCGTGGCCGGCCGCGATGGCATGGTCCAAAACCCGGGGGTGGTTCGGCTGTAGCATCTGTCGCCGTGAGCGGCGACAGGGGTCGGAGCGAGGCAGCGTTCGTCGGTAGACGGAACGAGCTCGCCAGGCTGCTCGCCCAAGCCGCCGAGGTGCGGCTCGGGCATCCACGCGTCGCGCTGCTCACCGGCGAGCCGGGAATCGGCAAGACCGCGCTGGCACATCACTTCGTCAGTCAGGCGCAGGGATTCCAGCTCTGGGAAGCGAGCGGAGAGGAGGCAGAGCAACTGCTCACCTTCGGCGTGATCGAACAGCTCGTGCGCGCCGCGCCTGTCACGGGTGTACCGGCAGCCGGGCCACCGCTTCTTCTTCGGCCTCGACGACATGGAGCGGCTCGAACCCGGGGAGAAGCAGCCGTGACGGAGAGCACAATCCTGGTCGCGGGGATCGGCAACATCTTCCTCGGTGACGACGGCTTCGGCGTAGAGGTGGCCCAGCAGCTCGCGTCTCGGCAGCATGCCGGCAGCGTTCGCGTCGCCGATTACGGCATTCGCGGATTCGACCTCGCATTTGCGCTGCTCGACGAGCCGACTGCGACCATCCTTGTTGATGCCATGCCCCGTGGCGAGCAACCCGGGACCGTCCACGTGCTCGAGCCGGACCTCGACGGCGTCGATACGTCGGCGTCGCCAGATCACGCCGACGGATCGTTCCAGGGGCACGCGATGACACCGGACTCGGTGTTCGCCCTGGTGCGCGCACTCGGTGGGCGGCCGCGCAACGTCACAGTCGTCGGGTGCGAACCACTCACGTTTGGACCGGAGAACGAAGGGTGCATGGGACTCAGCGAGCCGGTCGCCAACGCGGTGCCCGAGGCGGTCGCGATTGTCGAGCAACTGCTCGCGCGCCTCGTTCGCACCGCGAGCGCATCCTGATGCATGAACTCGGGCTTGCGGAAGGCATCATGACCGTCGCAATGGATATGGCGGGGGAACGAACCGTGACACGCATCGTCGTGCGCCTCGGCGAGGAGCAGCGCATCGTTCCCGACAGCCTCGAGTTCGGCTTTCAGCTCCTCGCCGAAGGCACCGTCTGTGAAGGCGCGTCACTGCGGTGCGTCGTCGTCCCGGGCATCGAGGTCCTCGTCGATGAGGTCGAGCTCGGCGGGGATCCGACCACCATCCTTCGCCGACCCGGTGCTCCGGTGGTCGAGCCACCGCACTCTCACGAACACGCCGGCCAGAACGGCGCCAGTGCGGCGCCTGTAACATCAGCGCGCACACCTGGAGGAACCTAGATGGGGCTCATGCTCGGCGGTCAGAAAAGCGCTCTCCGCACGATTGCGCAGTGGTTGATCCTCGGCGCGGTCGTCGGTGCCGTGCTCAACTCGAAAGACATTCAACGATACCTCAAGATCCGGTCGATGTAGGCAGGACAGCAACGTCGCCATGCCACGTTTTCGCGTGAACACCGCCGAATCGACGGTCAACGTTGGCCTTCGCGTCAACCTGCACCCGTCGCATATCCGCGCCAATGCACTCAGCGGATTCATCGAATGCGAGGTCGACGAGCGGGGGCAGCCGCGTCTCGATCACCCGTACAGCGCCGAGTTGACGCTGCCTGTCGACGCCATCAAGTCGGGGAACGGCATCCAGGATCGGGAGATGCGACGCCGCTTCGACGTCGCGCATCACCCCACGATCACGGCGAAGGTAACTGACGGCGAGGCGCTCGGCGGGGGCCGGTATCGCGCAACGGCGCAGCTCAGCATGCACGGACAGACGCGCGAGATCACTGGTGAGATTCAAATCACTGTCAGTGGCACGACCATGACGATTGACGGGCAGCAGGTGATCAACGTCAAGGACTTCGGCATCGACCCCCCTCGTCTGATCATTCTCAAGGTGGAACCGGAGGTCGATCTCCAGGTCCATATCGTGGCGAAACAGGAGTCATAGTGAAAACGGCATTTGGAGTGGAATTTGAATGCTTGAGAAGCTCGTGATCTTTGGGATCGGTTACTGCTCGGAACCCGCGCCGGCAAGGAGCGATTCGACGAGCTGGTGGACACGGCCAGAAAGTTTGCCGCGCGCGACAAGGTCCAGATGGCGGCGAGCCTGGCCATGGGTCTTCTCGAGGAGCGCTTCAGTTCAGCAGGCGAGCACCTGCGCGCCGCATGACCTCATGAGCGTCGCGATCCCACCACCGACGACCCGCCGTGCGGGTCTGAACGCACCTGCGCATGGCGTGCGCGAACGGCAGCGTTTCGCGGTTCGCGGCGTCGTGCAGGGGGTGGGATTCCGCCCGTTCGTGTGGAACCTTGCGACCCGCCTCGGGCTGACCGGGTCGGTCTGCAACACGTCGGGTGCGGTCATGATCGAAGTCGAGGGCGGACGACCGGCACTCGAGATGTTCGCAACGGCATTACGGCTCGAGGCTCCACGGCTTGCTCGCATCGATGCAGTCGAGACGGTGTCATTGGCAACAGCCGGTGACCAGGACTTCAGGATCATCGAGAGCCTGCCCGTCGCCGGTGCCTATCAGCCGATTGCCCCCGATGCGGCCACGTGTGCCGACTGCATCGTCGACATCCTCACGCCGGCGAATCGCCGGTACGGGTACCCCTTCACGAACTGCACCAACTGCGGTCCGCGGTTCACCATCATCGAGGACATCCCGTACGACAGAGCTCAGACGACGATGCGCAACTTCGCGATGTGCGACGCATGTACGCGCGAATACGAGGATCCCGCGGACCGTCGCTTCCACGCGCAGCCGATCGCGTGTCCGACGTGCGGACCGCGGCTCTGGTGGACTGATTCAGCTGGTGCTGAACTTCCCGGTGATCCAGTCGCACTCGCAGCCGATGCGATCTCGCGCTCCGAGATCGTCGCGCTCAAGGGGCTTGGTGGCTTCCAACTCTGCTGTGACGCGACCGATGATGCTGCCGTCAGGCGGCTGCGCACAAGAAAGCACCGGCCCGCGAAGCCCTTTGCGGTCATGGTCGCGGACATCGCCGCCGTGCGCCGTCTCTGCCACGTCAGCGACGAGGAAGCCGCGTTGCTCGACGGGTCCGCTCGTCCGATCGTCCTATTGCTGCGCCGCCGCGATCGTGACGCCGCAAGGGTGGCGGAATCGGTGGCGCCGGGCCTCGAGGAGCTCGGCGTGATGCTCCCATACACGCCGCTGCATCATCTGCTGCTGCGCGCCTCCGCGGGCCCGCTGGTGATGACCAGCGGCAATGTCAGCGAGGAGCCGATCGCCAAGGACAACGATGAGGCCGTCCGGCGACTCGGCCATATCGCTGACCACATGCTCCTGCACGATCGCGACATATACGCCCGCTACGACGACTCCGTGGTGCGCGTCGTCGACGGTACTCCCCACATGATGCGTAGAGCCCGCGGCTACTGCCCGCTACCGCTGCGGATGGAGGCATGCGAGGGGGAGATACTCGCGCTGGGCGCCCACCTCAAGAACACGTTCTGCGTGCTGCACGATGGCAACGCCTTCACGGGCCCGCACATCGGTGATCTCGACAGCCCGCGCACGCTGGGGCACCAGGACGAGGCGCTGCGCACCTACCTTCGAATGTTCCGTGCACACCCCGCCACCGTCGCGGCTGACCTGCATCCCGACTACGCGTCCAGCCGCCTTGCTGAGCAGTGGTCGGACTCGGGTGCTCGCGAGGTCCGCGTCCAGCATCACCATGCGCACATTGCCAGCGTGCTCGCCGAACACGGCCTGCGCGGTGCCGTGCTCGGCGTTGCATTCGACGGTCTCGGGCTCGGGCCCGATCAGTCCATATGGGGCGGCGAGTTTCTCCTGTGCGACGAGCGCACGTACCGCCGTGCCGGCCATATCGCGATGGTTCGTCAGCCAGGTGGAGACGTCTGTGCCCGCGAAGGCTGGCGCATGGCGATTGCGTATCTGGCAGCCGCCGGCGAGCTCGGAGATCGGGCGCCCGGCTGGTTCGACGACGCACCCGGGGCGCCGGACCAGCGCCAGTGGCGGCTCGTATCACGACTCGCGACGTCACAGGCGGCGCCGATCTCCACCAGCGCGGGTCGGCTGTTCGATGCCGTCGCCAGCGTGATCGGCGTGGCCCATGAGTCGACTTTCGAGGCCGAAGCCGCGATGCGCCTCGAGGCGCTGGCATCGTCCGCGGGCGACCCGTCGTCATTCGACCTCATCGACATCGGACACGGCGGCGAACCGGTCGTTCTCGACACCGTCGCGCTGGTTCGGGCGCTCTTCCGCGAGCGGCAGCGCGGCAGGGCGGTCGAGGAGCTCGCAGCGATGTTCCACGAAAGCCTGGCCCGGGGCATCGCGGCTGTCGGCGTGCGACTGGGTGCGGAATGCGGCGTGAACCGCATCGCACTGAGCGGTGGGGTCTTTCAGAATGCTCTGCTTCTGTCTCGAGTGGAGCACCTATTGCGCGAGCGGGATCGTTTCGTCTATACCAATCAGCAGGTCCCGGCCAACGACGGCGGCATCAGCCTCGGGCAGGCGCTGGTCGCGGCATCACAGATCCGAGAGGTGAGGTGACATGACCGTGCAGGTACGACCCGATCGCGACGCGATGCTCGACACTGGTCGTGCCTTTCTCACAGAGCGGGTTGCGGCATCGAATCGTTCGGGCGAAGAGTATTTCGACCGCTACGCGCATGCCATCGCGGCCTGTGCCGCGGCGATGGCAGATCGTTTCTTCGCCGGCGGAACCCTGCTCGTGTTCGGTTCGGGAGCGCACGCCACGGACGCGCAGCACAATTCGGTGGAGTTCGTCCATCCCGTGTTGCCGGGATGCCGTGCGCTGCCGGCGCTGTCGCTGACCAACGACATGGCAACGGTCACCGGGATCATGGAAGGCAACGCCGCTGTGGACGTCTACGCGCACCAAATGCGCGTTCTCGGCCGATCTGGCGATATCGCGCTGGCATTCGCGCATGCGCCGGCGCCCCCATCGATCGCGAGGGGGCTTGAGGCGGCCACAGGGCAGGGCATGCTCACCATCGCGCTCACTGCGGCCGGCGGCGATGACGGCCCAACGCAGGCGGATTACGTTTTCCACGTGCGCGGGAGCGATCGGAGCAGCGCGCACGAATTGCACCTGGCGACGTACCACATGCTCTGGGAGCTCGTGCATATCGTCCTCAACCACCGCGGCATCGGAGACGCCTCGTGAATGCGGCGTGCCACGACGAGGTCTGCATCACGTGCTCGGACCAGCTTCTGAGCATGCTGGTCACCGACGTGGATACGGAGGCGGGCATCGCCCGCGGCACCATCGACGGGTCCGAGGTCGAAGTCGGCATCGATTTGCTCGACGGCGTGACCGTCGGTGACGTGCTGCTCTGCCACGGCGGTGTGGCGCTCCAGCGCGGTGCGCCCGTTGAGGTCGGCGCATGACCGAATCCGGCCCCGATCCGTTCTCGCAACTCCTGTATCCGATGTTGAGCCCGCAACCGTCGGCAGGTGACGAACTTATCCTGGAGCTTGCGCGCGCTCCGCTCGAGAAATCAGCCGAGAGCAATCGTCTCCGTTTGGAGTTGCTCGACGAGTTCGGTGACGACATCGTCATCGCGGCGCAGCAGATGGCCGCTGCATTCCAGCGAGGAGGTCGGTTGCTGGCACTCGGCAACGGCGGCAGCGCCACGTCGGCCGCGGACATGGTGACCGAGATGCTCGTGCCGTCGGGCAATCACCATCCGATTCCCGCGCTCTGCCTCACCAACGATGTCGCCGTGGTCACGGGGATCGGCAATGACGTCGGCTTCGGCGATGTCTTCGTACGCCAGATCATCGCCCTGGGGCGCACCGACGATGTGGTGGTCGCCGTGTCGACCAGCGGGAATTCCGAGAACCTCATTCGCGGGCTGGGCGAAGCACGGCGCCGCAGCATGTACACAGTCGCGATCTGTGGCTACGACGGCGGGCGGCTTGCTCGCGAAGAGGTCAGTGATCACTGTTTCGTCGTTCGATCCAGCAGCATCCACCGGATTCAGGAGGTACAGATGACGCTCTATCACCTCCTCATCGACCTGGTGCACCGTGCACTTGAAGGAGAGCCTGCATGTGCCTAGCGATTCCCGCCCGTCTCGTCGAGTACGTCGACGCAGACCGTATGTACGGCAAGGTCGAGCTGGGCGGCGTGCAGCGCCGTATCAACACGTCGCTCTTGGTCGGTGACGACGCGACCGAACCCGGCGAGTACGTGCTCGTGCACGTAGGATTCGCGCTGAGTCGGGTGAGCGAGACAGAGGCCGCGGAGACGTTGCGAATTCTCGAGGAGATGGGCCCGGCGTACCATGACGAGGTCCAGCAGATCCGCGAGTGGCAGGCGATGGAGGAGGAGCTCGTCGGCGCCAATTATCGGGATAGCAACGGGACGACCACCGCATGAAGTTCGCTGACGAATTCCGAGACGCGGATCTTGCCCGGGCGCTGGGAGCGCGCATTGCCGCCGAGGCGGGCGACCGGCACTGGAAGATCATGGAGGTGTGCGGCGGCCACACGCACACGATCTTCAAATACGGGATCGAGGACCTGCTGCCAAGCAACGTCGAGCTGGTGCACGGCCCGGGCTGCCCCGTGTGCGTCATTCCGATGGGTCGCCTCGATGACGGCATTGCCGTTGCCCACGAGCCGGGAGTCATCTTCACGTGCTTCGGCGACCTGATGCGCGTCCCCGGCAGCGATGGCAGCCTTCTCGATGCGAAGGCGGCCGGCGCAGACGTGCGCATGGTGTACTCGCCGCTCGACGCGTTGAAGATCGCGCAGCAGAACCCCGACCGGAAAGTGGTGTTCTACGCGATCGGCTTCGAGACCACGGCACCGTCGACGGCTCTGACGCTGATGCGCGCGAAAGCCGAGGGGATTCGCAACCTGTTCGTGTTCTGCAACCACGTGACGATCATCCCGCCCATGAAGGCCATCCTCGACTCACCGGATCTGCAGCTCGACGGCTTCCTCGGCCCGGGACACGTGTCAACGGTCGTCGGGATCAGGCCCTTTGAGTTCGTGACCAATACCTATCACAAGCCGGTGGTCGTGGTCGGATTCGAGCCGCTCGACATTCTCCAGGGCGTGCACATGATCATCGAGCAGATCCACGACGGGCGCTGCGAGGTTGAGAACCAGTACAAGCGCGTGGTCCACGACGACGGCAATCCCAAGGCGCTCGAGGTGCTCGCGCGCGTCTTCAAGCTGCGCTCCCATTTCGAGTGGCGAGGCCTCGGGTTCATCAGCCAGAGTGCCCTCGAGCTGCAGGACGAGTTCGCCGACTACGATGCCGAAAAGGTGTTCTCTGTGCCCGGTGTCCGCGTTGCCGACCCCAAGGCATGCCAGTGCGGGGAGGTGCTCAAAGGCGTGCTCAAGCCGTGGGAATGCAAGGTCTTCGGAACCGCGTGCACACCCGAGACGCCGATCGGCACGTGCATGGTGTCGTCCGAAGGCGCATGCGCGGCGTATTACAACTTCGGCCGGTACTCCCGAGCCCGCGAGCGCGAACGCGTGCTTGCCTCCGGCGACGCCAACGGCAACGGCAATGGCAATGGCAGCGGTCATGTCAAGGGGGGCCTCGCCGAGCATGAGCTCCGACAGATCCCGGTGCAGGCACGATGACGGAAACAGTCGTCCAACCCGGCAGCGGTGCTGCGATCAAGGCGGCATCGGCGCGCATCGCTGATCCCGAACAACGAGTGCTCGAGCGCATCGCCGAGATTCGCAAGCGCAAGCCCTCGCTGCGCGAGGACGCGATCACCATGAGCCATGGCGCTGGAGGGAAAGCCAGCCACACCCTGGTCACCGCGCTGTTCGGCGACATCCTCAGCAACCCGGTGCTCGACCAGCTGGGAGACCAAGCGGTGCTCACGCTCCCCGGCGTCGACAATGTCGGCATCGCGGTGACCACGGACTCGTTCGTGGTGAGCCCGCTCTTCTTCCCGGGTGGCGACATCGGCGAGCTCGCGGTGAACGGAACGATCAACGATCTTGCCGTCGGGGGCGCCACTCCGCTCGGTATCGCTGCGGCGTTCATCCTTGAGGAGGGTCTCGACGTTGCGACGCTCCGCCGCGTCGTCGAGTCGATGCGTCGCGCCGCAGCGAGGGCAGGCGTCAACGTCGTCACCGGCGATACGAAGGTCGTTCCCCGCGGCAAGGCCGATCAACTGTTCATCACCACCACCGGAGTCGGTATCGTCGTGCTCCCACAACGCGTGGCCATACCCCGGATCGTGCCCGGCGATGTCGTGATCTTGAGTGGCGCGATGGGTGACCATGGCAGCACGGTCATGCTCGCCCGCGGTGACGTCGACCTCGAGGCCGATAACCTGCGCAGCGATACCATGGCACTGCATGGGTTGACCGCCGCGCTGCTCGACGACGGCATCGACGTCCATTTCATGCGCGACGCGACGCGCGGCGGCGTTGCGACGGTCCTCAATGAGATCGCGCAGTCCGCAGGTGTGGCCGTCGCGATCGACGAGGCGTCGCTCCCGGTGCACGACGAGGTCCGCGGAGTTGCCGAGATCCTCGGCATCGATCCGCTGTACATCGCCAACGAGGGCAAGCTCGTGGCGATCGTGGCGAAGGAGCACGCTTCGCATGCGCTCGAGCTGATGCGCTCCAGGCCCGAGGGGACGGAGGCCGCGGTGATCGGCGAAGTGATGGCCGAGCCGGAGGGCATGGTCTTCATCCACACGGGGTTTGGCGGTACTCGCGTCGTCGACATGCTGATCGGAGACCCGCTGCCCCGCATCTGCTGAGCAACGTCCGCAAGCGAACTGACGTACGGAATGAGGTGGCGTACGCTCTGGATACCGATAACCCCACACGAGCCGTGATCGCTGCATGGACCCCCAGGCTTGGAGAGAGCCGAACTCGGATGGCCCTGACCCACAGGAGGCGGATGTGCGCATTCAGTCCGTCGCTTGCGGTCGGTGCGGCTGGCCCAACGCCTGCCGGATTCAGAGCGGGATGCGAACCCTTCGATTCATGTGCCAGTGGTGCGATCGGATGACCACCGGCATCGTCGACCCGTCGATCAAGCGCAACGTCATCTTCTAGCCCGCCGGGACCGTGCTCGGGTCGGGCGCCGGTTCCTCGGGTGCCTCGGTGAACCAGCGGCTCTTGTAGATGTCCTCGGCCTCGATGCGCATCAGATCGTCGCGGGTCACGAGCTTCCCGTCGGAGACGAGCCGGTTGGCCTGTCTGAGGCGCGCTCGTTCCAGGGCATTGCGAACGCTGCGGGCATTGGCGAAGCGCGGCTGGGGCATGCGCCGCACCATCAGCTCGCGGAAGGCCGGCTCCGCGCCGCTCGAGAAGGCGTAGCGCTGCTTCTCGAGCATGATCCCGGCGATTGAGACCAGCTCATCCAGGCTGTAGTCGGGGAAGTCGATGTGGTGCGCTATGCGTGATCCCATCCCAGGGTTGCTGCTGAAGAACTGATCCATGCGATCTTTGTAGCCCGCGAGGATCACCACGATGTCGTTGCGCTGGTTCTCCATGACCTGCAACAGGATCTCGATCGCCTCCTGACCGTAGTCGCGCTCATTCTCCTGGCGGTGCAGGTAGTACGCCTCGTCGATGAAGAGCACGCCGCCCATGGCGCGCTTCAACACCTCGCGTGTCTTCGGCGCGGTATGACCGATGTACTGACCGACGAGCTCGTCACGGGTGACCGCGACCAGGTGGCCCTTCGCGAGATAGCCGAGCCGGTGGAGCACGCTCGCCATACGCATCGCCACCGTGGTCTTGCCTGTACCGGGACTGCCTGTGAAGCACATGTGCAGGTTCGGGCGTTCCGCCTCGAGCCCGAAGCGGCGTCGCGCCATGTCCACGATCAGGAGGGCCGCGATTTCGCGGATGCGGGTCTTGACGGGATCGAGCCCGACGAGCTCGCCATCGAGGTCATCGATGACGTCGAACACGCCCGACGCGCGAGCCTCGGCCTCGACGTTGATGCCCTCACCGGGAGCGAGGTGTTGCTCGATCGTCTCGGGTTCGAGTGTTCCGTTCTTCGTCACCGCCTCAGGCGCGAGCGCGACCTCGATCCCCGACGGACACGGCATCCCGAAGGGGACGTGACTGTCCTGGCTCATCGCTCAGCTCTCGTAGCGCTCTCCCGAGGGCCGTTCCAGCGCATACGGGTGCAGCGTGTAGCGGACCTGGCGGTCAGGTCCCTCCTGGCGTTCAAGGCGGAAGCCCTTCTCGTCCTTGGGCCGCTGCACGATGAAGCTCAACGCCGTCGTCTGACGGCCAAGCTTCCGGTCGTAGGCGTTGACTCGAACGTAGCGGGCGGGGTACGAGTCGCGACAGCGCTGCACCTCGAGCAGGATCGCGGCCGGGTCGCGAATGTCGAACATCGGCAGGGCCCACATGTCCCAGAGGAAGTTGCGCGGGTGTGGATCGTCGGTGAACTCAACCGACATTGCCCAGCCGTTGTCCAGGGCGTACTGCACCTGCGCTCGCAGCTGCGAGTCGGTGAGCGGCGGCAGGTAGGAAAAGGTTCCCTGTGTGATCTGCATGTGGCTGTTCCCTCAGGCCCGAGTTGCCGTGGTGGTGACATCGGGCGTGTCAGTCGATTCGTAGTTGAAGCTGATGTCGCCCCAGACGTCGAGTGCGGCGCGCAACGGCGCGCACCAGCGACCGGCCGCGCGCAGGATCTCCGGACCCTCGGTGAAGAAATCACGACCCTCGTTGCGCGCCTGGACGATCAACTCGACAGCGGTGCGGTTTGCCGTTGCTCCGGCGGCCACACCCATGGGGTGGCCGATCGTGCCGCCACCGAACTGGAGGACGACGTCCTCGCCCAGGTAGTGGAGGAGCTGATGCGTCTGTCCCGCGTGGATGCCGCCCGAGGCAACCGGCATCACGGCCGGCATGGAACCCCAGTCCTGGTCGAAGTGGATTCCGTGCATGGGGTCGCGAGGAATGAAGCCGTTGCGGAGCGTGTCGTAGTAGCCCTGCACCATGTTCGGATCACCCTCGAGCTTTCCGACGACCGTCCCCGCGTGGATGTGGTCGACACCCAGCAACCTGCACCACTTGGCGATCACACGGAAGCTCACACCGTGGTTCTTCTGGCGTGTGTACGTGCCGTGGCCGGCTCGATGGAGGTGGAGGAGCACGCCATTGCGCCGCGCCCATTTCGACATTGACGTCATCGCCGTGAAGCCGACGGTGAGGTCCATCATGATGATGACACTGCCGATTTCCTTGGCGAATTCGGCACGCTCGTACATGCTTTCCATGTCGCCGGCGGTGACGTTGAGGTAATGCCCCTTGATCTCGCCAGTCTCGGCCTCCGCCTTGTGCACCGCCTCCATCGAGGAGAGATAGCGGTCGCGCCAGCGCATGAACGGCTGGCTGTTGATGTTCTCGTCGTCCTTGGTGAAGTCGAGACCGCCGCGAAGTGCCTCGTACACGACGCGACCATAATTGCGCGCCGAGAGGCCGAGCTTCGGCTTGGTCGTTGCACCCAGCAGCGGCCGCCCGTATTTGTTCAGGTATTCGCGCTCCATGACGATGCCGTGCGGCGGTCCCTGGAACGTGTTGACGTAGTGGAGCGGAATGCGCATGTCCTCGAGACGCAGCGCGCGCAATGCCTTGAAGCCGAACACGTTGCCGATGATCGATGACGTGAGATTCGCGATCGACCCCTCCTCGAAGAGGTCAAGCGCGTAGGCGATCAACGCGATGTACTGCCCGGGAGTGCCGGGGACCGGGTCGACCTTGTAGGCCTTGGCCTGGTAGTGCTCGTGCGCCGTGAGCCGGTCCGTCCAGACGACCGTCCAGGTCGCCGTCGACGACTCGCCCGCCACAGCCGCGGCGGCCTCCTCCGGCGGAACACCCTCCTGCGGCGTGATGCGAAAGGCGCACAGGACGTCGGTGTCCTTGGGGACGTAGTCCGGCTCCCAGTACCCCATCTGTGCGTAGGGGATCACCCCCGACGACCATCGGTCGGTCGCCGCGTCTCTCGGCGGGGTCTCGATTGCGGTCATCCGCGCGTCTCCGTGGTGCTGGCGTTCGGTGACGTCAGCTGATGGCTGATCGCCGCATAGTCGTCAGCCTTGACGCGGACGAGTAACGACTTCTGGGCGCTGAGAATGCGATGGGCGAGGATGAGCTGGGTCAGCGCGAGCGGATCGCTGTGCCGGCGTCCGTGCGGCTCGTCATAGCCGCCAAGCTCCTTCTGTCGCAGATGATGCAGGTGGTGGTGCAGGGCGCTGGCGTGATCCCACACGACCCCCTCGATTCGGGCCGCATCCTCTGTGGAGATGCGCCCGTCGATCTCGATGACGTCGGATTGGCGACCGTCCTCGTCCGAGATGTCGTTGCGCAACCGCACCGTGGTGCCGTTGTCGAGGCCGTGCTCGAAGGCGAGCTGCGGCATCGAGTGGCGCTGGGTCAGGCGCACGTTGAGGTGGTCGGTCACCCCTGCCGAGTGATAGTCCGTGGGCAGCGAGAAGCGCACCACCAGGTCCGCCTGTGCACGCTGCGGTTGGATGTGCTTCTCGGCGTCCTCGCGCCGCGCCTCGATCTCGGCGCGCACCTGGGACTCGTCGTAGCCGCGCTTGGCGATGTCGCGTTGCAGCTTCCATGTGACGCGCAGGTTGGTGTCGGGGTCGAGCCAGACCTTCAGGTCGAACGCCTCGCGGATGCCAGGGAGCAGGAACGGGTGCAGGCCCTGCACGATCACGACCTCGTTCGGCTCGACGCGTTCCGGCGCCTTGAATGTGCCATCGGCATGGTCATAGATCGGCTTGGAGATCGCCTCACCGCGCTTGAGCGCCCACAGCTGCTCCTCCATGAGTGCGAAGTTGTTGGCGCGCGGGTTGAGGGGGGTCACCCCGATGAGTGCGCGCTCACGGCGGTCCAGCGAGTGGTAGTCGTCCAGACACACGGTGGTGATGCGCTCCACGCCGAGCAGGTCGTAGAACGCGGACGCGAGGGTGGACTTGCCGCTGCCGCTGTCCCCGCCGATTCCCACGAAGATCGGCGCCAACGCCGCGGTCGCCTCGCTCATCGGCATGGCCGTTGCTGGTGGATTGACTGGATCGGACGAACCATGCACGTGACGATAGATCGAGCGTCTCCTGCAGTCCAATGCATGTTTATTATTTGTTCAATAAGATTGCCTAATGGAAACCAGCCTCGAACGCGGCATCACGCTCCGCCAGCTCCGGATCTTCACCACTGTGATCGAGCACCGCAGTTTCACGCGTGCTGCCGAGGTGCTGTCCCTGACTCAGCCGGCGGTGACCCATCAGATGCAGGCGCTCGCCCGGGCAGTGGGCCAGCCCCTGCTCGACCCCGGGAGTCGCGCACCCGTGCTCACCGCGGTCGGTCAGGCGCTTCACGAGCGCGCCGGCCGGATCCTGGCGATGGTCGGCGATGCGCAGGAGGCGATCGAGGACGTCGCCGGACTGCGCGCCGGCCGCGTCAGGGTTGCCGGCGACACCACCGTGGGCATCTATGTGCTCCCCGACGCAGTGGCTGCGTTTCATCGTGACTATCCCGGCGTCGCCCTCAGCCTTGACGTCGTCAATCGTGCTCAAGTACGAGAACGGCTCCTCGAGGGCATCGTCGACATCGGAGTCGTCGGCACGCTCTGGGAGGACGATGTGCTGGCGGCGGAGCCCTTCCTCGAGAACTCACTGATGTGCTTCTGTGCGCCGGGTCATCCGCTCGCCGCGCGCGAACCGCTGCAGCCGGTCGATCTTCTCGATGGTCCGCTGCTGCTCCGCGAACGCGGCTCCGGCACTCGTGATTCGGCGGAACGGATCCTGCGGGGCGCGGGTGCCGAACCGATCGCTGCCATGGAGATGGCCAGCAACGGTGCGTTGAAACGCGTGGTCGCAGGGGGATTGGGCGTGACCGTGCTCTCCACCTACGCGGTCCGGCTCGAACTCCAGCTCGGGCTGCTGCGACCGCTGCTGGTGCGGGGTTTCCCGGTGGAACGCATGTGGCACGTGACCTGGGCTCGCGACCGGCTCCTGAGCCCGGCCGCCACCGCATTCAGGACGTTCCTGCATAGCCCCGACTGGCGGGCGTCGCTGCTGACTCCACTCGGCAGCGAGTAGTCCCCTTGTCGTCGCCAGGGATCAGGAGGTCGCCGGCGTTCCCATCGCGCCAACGCTGGCGTTGACGCGACCGAGCCCATCGGCCGCCTCCACCGGGGACTGGACCGGCAGGACGAATATCTTTCCGGCAGAACAGAACGTCTGTCCGTCGGGCGAGTTCCCACTGCGCAAATTCACGAACACGGGCGTCGACGACCCCGGCGTATTCACGCGGATGCCGTCGGCTGTCTCACACGGGCTCACGACGTCGTCACCGTAGAAGGTGATGTATGCGGCGGGAGCGTCGCTGCTACAACTCGACTGCAGGCAGGTGACAAGGCTGACGGCGATCGGAAGGGCGGAACTCCCGGTGAAGACTGAAGTGGTTTCCACCCAGTGCGTGGGGACGAGTCCGCCCGCGCTGTTCAGGAATTGCAGTGTCGCCCAGCCCCTGAGCTTGCACGGGCGTGTGCCGTGGTTCCAGATGGCGAGCGAGATCCCGACGGTGCCGGCGCCGCCGCCGCTGAGCCCCGGCCAGTACGCAATCTGTAGCTGGGCACCCGTGCACGTCGGCTCGTTGGCCGTGACGACGGCCGCAACCGGCGGCGCGGTGGATGTCGGAGTCGGCGCCGCGATCGGCGTCGCAGTTGGAACGATCAACAGGGGAGATGCGGATGGTGTGTTGTGCGGGGAACTCGTCGGCGATGTGCGCACAGGTAGGCTGCTGCAGGACGCGAGCACAACAGCCAGGGCGATCGCCGGACATCCGGTGCTGACTCTGCCAGGCCTCACCACGTGATCACAGGATGCATGCCCATCCCAATCCCAGCCACGTCGTGGCCCGGACAGCGGGCCGTCCTTCGTGAAACACAAACCCGGGATTGGAAGTTCCGCTCCGCATTCAGGCGTCAGAAGGTTCCGACCGCAAAGAACCCCACGATCAGGACGGCGACGGCGAACAGCGCGCCTGAGAGCGGCCAGAGCCAAGCCATTGGCCGACCCGCAGTGGTGATGCCCTGGGCGGCGAGCAGGAGCAGCACCGCGGTAAGGACCAGCGCCACCCCGATGCTGAAGATTGCCAGGAACCCGAGTGCCCCACTCCCGGCGGCGGCAGCGAGGAACACGGTCCTGGCGACGGTGGGTCTGTCCCTGAGTGCGAACCACAGTCCGATCACGGCGGCGACCGCGATCGCAGCGATGTACCCGCTGACGAACGGCACGACCCCGGTCTCCGGCGGAACCGCTCCCTGAGCCCTGATCGCTGCCAAATACGCCCCGTCGGTCGTGGCGGCGGCGACGGCGGCGAGCGTCGCTGCGATCACCTGCCGCCGATGAACTGCTCCAACCATCATATGGCAGCCTAGCGTTGAAATCCGATGAACGCCATGTGGTTCGCCGTCTGCCGGCAGCGAACCACAGGGCTGCCATCAGCCGCCGGACTTGTCGACCACGTCAAAGACGTTGCCCTCGGGATCCTGGAGGGTGACGAAGTCCTCCCCCGGTTCCGGGGTCCTTGGATGGCGCGTCGCCCCCAATCCGAGCAGGCGCCTCACCTCACCCACCGGATCGTCGGTGTACAGATCGAGGTGGAGCCGGTTCTTGCCGACCCTCGGCTCCGGAACTCGCTGG
This sequence comes from Candidatus Dormibacteria bacterium, assembly GCA_044450385.1. Lineage (GTDB taxonomy): Bacteria > Chloroflexota > Dormibacteria > Aeolococcales > Aeolococcaceae > Palsa-851. Next base: position 27,974 of record JBIOIZ010000009.1, on the reverse strand, counting down.
AGTGACAAGTTGACGCGCCCTCCCGCCGGGTCGCGCAGTACGGCCCATCCGTCGTCGGGTGGATCGCGGGGGACGTAGCCCAGCGCGGCCGTCCAGAACGCATACATGGCGGCGTAGTCGTTGCAATCGATCACCACTGATCCGACGTACATCTGGAATCCCTCTGCAGCAGGTTGCTCACCAAGTCGACAGGATGTGACCGCCATGATGCGACCGTGATCCAACCGCGATAGGGGAATGAGCAATGCTCGCGATCGACGTCAGGGACAGCGACATCATGGAGACAACGCCGCACCGCCAGGGTGGCGTGGCGCGGATGGTGGCAGCCCTGCAGGATGCCGGCCTCCGCGTGATCAGGATCGAGCCGCGCACCAACGAAACCGGCATGTACCGATTGACCGTGACCGACAGCCCTGAGCTCGCACTTCGCATCCTCGCGGCCATCCGGCGCCGAGTGAACCCGTCCATGTCGACCGCAGCCGGGTGACGAGCGGCATCTGAGGCGACTCGCGCTACGCTGACCGCGTCCGTGCGTCTGGTTGAGGATCAACGAACGACCAACGAACGCGGTTGAGCGGCGCTTCCGCCAAGCCCGGTTGGGTGCGGCGCCTCTGGGGCTACATGCTCCGGCACCGTCGTGATGTCGTGCTGTCCGTGGGAGCCGCGGTGCTTGGCAGTGTGTGCCAGACGGCGGTTCCGCTCGTCGCCCGTCAGATCGTCGACGGCGTCATTCTCAGCAGGACGTCGGCGCTGTGGCCATGGCTCCTCCTGCTGGTCGCGCTCGCGGCCGCGAGCTTCGCATTCGCCTACGTACGCCGCTACCGTGGCGGCCGGGTGGCGCTCGAGGTCCAGTACGACCTGCGCAATGACATGCACGACCACCTCCAGGCACTGGACTTCGACAACCTTGGCCGGATGCCGACCGGCCAGCTGGTCGCCCGCGCGAACTCCGACTCCACGCTGGTACAGGGCCTCCTGAGCTTCTTCCCGATCATGAGCAGCAACATCCTGCTGCTCCTGCTCTCGCTCGGGGTCATGTTGTATCTGTCGCCGCTGCTTGCGCTCGTGAGCGTTGTGGTGGCGCCGAGCCTGCTGGTCGTCTCGTACCGGATGCGCTGGCGCATCTTCCCGGCGACGTGGGACGGCCAGCAGCGTGAGGGCGATCTCGTCCAGATTGTCGATGAGGATCTGAACGGGGTCCGCGTCGTCAAAGCGTTCGGTCAGGAGCAGCGCGAGGTCGAACGCGTCGCGTCCGCAGCCAGGAGCGTATATGGGTCGCAGATGCGCGCAGTGCGCCTGCAGTCGCGCTACCAGCCGCTCCTTGAGTCGATCCCATTGCTCGCGCAGGTGGCCATCCTTGCGCTCGGGGGGTGGCTGGCGCTGCACAACGAGATCACCCTGGGGACGTTCCTGGCATTCTCGACGTACCTGACCCAGCTCTTGGCACCGGCTCGCCAGCTGGCGGGGGTCCTGACCATCGGCCAGCAGGCTCGGGCAGGGCTCGAACGAATCTTCCAGCTCCTCGACCTGCCGCCCGCCATCGCCGACGCACCCGATGCCGTCGACCTCCCAGAACTCCGCGGTGACATCCGGTTCTCAAATGTCCAGTTCCGCTACGGCGACGGTGACCCGGTCCTCCGAGGGGTCGACCTGCACATCGCGCCGGGCGAACGCGTTGCCCTCGTCGGCCCGAGCGGCAGCGGCAAGTCGACGCTGGCGATGCTCGTGCCGCGCTTCTACGACCCAATCGAGGGCTCCGTGTTTGTTGACGGCCACGACCTGCGCCACGTGAAGCTTGGATCGCTGCGTCAGCAGCTCGGCGTTGTCTTCGAGGACAGCTTTCTCTTCTCGGACTCGGTTCGGGCGAACATCGCGTACGGCCGTCCCGAGGCCACTGACGACGAGGTCGAGGCGGCGGCTCGTGTCGCCCAGGCACACGAGTTCATCAATGAGCTCCCGCGCGGGTACGACACCGCGATCGGTGAGCGTGGCCTGACGCTTTCAGGAGGTCAGCGGCAGCGGATCGCGCTCGCTCGTGCAATCCTCTACAACCCGCGCATCCTTATTCTCGACGACGCCACGAGCGCGATCGACGCGCGAGTCGAGGCAGCCGTGCACGACGGTCTTCGCGACGTGCTGGCCGATCGCACCACGCTCCTGATCGCGCACCGGCGGTCAACCCTGCATCTGGCCGACAGGATCGTGGTGCTCGACGCCGGTGTCGTGGCGGACCAGGGCACCCATGACGAGCTCATGGCGCGGAGCGGGCTCTACCGGACCCTCGTGTCCGGACTTGAGGAGCAGGAGCTTGCAGAGATCGGCGACTCCATCGAAGCCCTCGCCACGCTGGCGTCGAGGGTGGGAGCCGACGGCACCACAGCGGCCGCGTGGGCCGGTGCCAGGCAGCGCTCCGGCAGCCGTACCGCCAACCGCACCGTCGGTGCACCGAGTCTCGGTCCGGCCTGGGCGGTGGAGGGTCCGGATGGCGGCTCAACCTCGCTCCGACGCCCGAGCTGCTCGAGCGGGTTGCGCGGCTGCCACCGATTCGCGACGTCGCGGTCGTCGACCTCGAGCGCGAGTCGCGGCCGGACAAGCACTTCAGCCTGCCCCGGCTCCTGCGCGAGTTCCGCCGCCCGCTGCTGCTCGGACTCGTGCTCGTGATCATCGACGGCCTGATGACCCTTGCAGGTCCGATCCTGGTGAAGACGGGGCTTGACAACGGTGTCTCGCGCGGGTCGGCCGTCGTCCTCTTCGCCGCCGCCGGCGTGTTTCTGCTGGTGACGCTCGTCGACCTCATCGACGAGATCGGCGAGACGTTCGTCACGGGACGCACCGCGCAGCGAATCATGCTGTCCCTACGCATCCGTATCTGGGCTCAACTGCAACGCCTGTCGCTCGACTACTACGAGCGCGAGATGGCGGGCCGGATCATGACCCGGATGACGACCGACGTCGACCAGTTCGAGTCGCTGATCGAGAACGGCCTGCTCTCTGCGCTGGTCTCGATCGTCACCTTCGTCGGCGTCGGTGTGGCGCTGGTCCTCATCAATGCGGAACTCGGACTGTGGACCCTGTCGGTGGTGATCCCGCTCGCGATCGCGACAGTCATCTTCCGCCAGAAAGCGGCCCGCCTCTACAGCATTTCTCGCGAGCGCATCGCGATCGTCAACGCCGACTTCCAGGAGAGCATCTCGGGAGTTCGCGAGTCGCAGGCCTTCGTTCATGAAGGCGCCGCGATGCAGCAATTTCACCGCCTCGGGCGCTCGTACCTCGAGACTCGCGTTGCGGCTCAGCGATTGGTGGCGACGTATTTCCCATTCGTCCAGTTCATGGCCGCCGTCGCGGACGCGATCGTCCTCGGCGTCGGCGCGCGCCTGATCGAGACGGGGAACCTCACCGCAGGCGCACTGATCGCGTTCCTCCTGTACATCGATCTGTTCTTCTCACCGATACAGCAGCTCTCACAGGTCTTCGATGCATGGCAGCAGACACGCGTCTCGGTGAGCCGCATCGCCGAGCTGATGCAGCTCGAGACGCTCACGCCGAGCCCGGCCGTCGCCGAGCACACCGATCGCCTTCACGGCGACCTCGACATCAATCGCGTTCGATTCTCCTACCCCGTCCCGGTCAATCGGCCCGGGTTCGACGGAGCCCGCCCCGTCGACCGGCGCGGACCCCAGGATCCGCGGCTGTTGCAGTCGAGAGACGCCGCGTGGCGCAAGCCGCCTGAGGCATTGCGCGGCATCGACCTACACATCGAGGCGGGGGAGACCGTCGCTCTCGTCGGCGAGACGGGCGCGGGCAAATCAACGGTGATGAAGCTGCTCGCACGCTTCTACGATCCCGATGAGGGGAGCGTCACCGTCGATGGCCACGACCTCCGCGCCCTCGACCTGCATGAGTTCCGCCTCCAACTCGGGTACGTGCCACAGGAGGCGTTCCTGTTCTCGGGCACGATCCGGGACAACATCGCGTACGGGCGCCCGGAGGCGAGTGACGCGCAGGTGGAGGCCGCGGCCCGGGCCGTCGGTGCCCATGAGTTCATCGCCCGTCTCTCGGATGGGTATCACCACGAGCTGATCGAGCGTGGCCGCTCGCTCTCGTCGGGCCAGCGCCAGCTCATCGCCCTGGCCCGCGCCGAGCTCGTCGATCCCGTGCTGCTGCTGCTCGACGAGGCGACGTCAAACCTCGACCTGGTGACAGAGGCGCGGGTCGCGGCAGCAATGCACGAGGTGTCGGACGGTCGCACCACGGTCGTGATCGCTCACCGTCTGCAGACTGCGAAAGCGGCCGATCGAGTGGTGGTGCTGCACAGCGGGCAGGTGGTCGAAGCCGGAACCCACGACGAGCTGCTCGCCATGCGTGGAAGCTACGCGGCGATGTGGGAGGTGTTCGACGACGTCGTCGGGTCCGCGCCGGCCGCACGGGTCCCGTAGGGGAGCTAGGGCTGCGTGGCCGGTGTGACACGCCTCAGGTATCGCGTCGTCAGGCTGATCAGGTCCTGGGCGCAGCCTCGTCAGGCGGCGGGCGCGAGCACCTCGTCGATCCACGCGAGCAGCCTGCCCTTGGACGTGAACCCGATTACCTGACGGACGGGTTTGCCCTCGACGAAGAGGAGCAGGGTCGGCAGCGACATCACACCGTATCTTCCCTGAGTCACCGGATTGGCATCCACGTCGACCGTGAGGACGCGCAGGGAGCTCGACCGCTCGGTAGCGATGTCATCAAGCACCGGAGCGAGCATCCGGCACGGCGGACACCATGCTGCGCCGAATTCGACGAGCACCGGGCCGCCCGACGCGAGGACCCGGGAATCGAAGGTGGCATCGTCGACGGTCTCGACCATGGGGACTCTCCTGATCACTGACGGGTGGTGACCGCCTTGTAGGCGGCGCAGTTCGAGAAGGTGTGGGTCGCGCTCCTCGCTCGGCTCTGCCGGCCACGCGCGGGTGGAGGCGGGTTGTGGTCCTCGGGGGCATACCGGTCCCACACGGATTGCCGCGACATGCCGAGGCGATCGGCGATGTCCTGCCAGCTCATGCCTTCGGCTCGGGCCGCGAGGACGGTGGAGGCGCGACGCGACCCGAGCAGCACCGCGACCGAGCGCAGCGCCACCAGGCGATCCTCGGTGGGGAGCGCGTTGAGGACCGTGAGCACGGTGGCCACCGCGGCATCCGCGGTCGGCGTCGATGTCGAATATGCCATATGTCAACTATACATGACATATCGCTCAGGCCCGCCGGCGTGCGGCGACGCGGCTGCGGGGCAGACGGGCTCCCCTGGTGACCGCCACTCCCGCGAGACAGAGCATGCCGCCTGCGAGCGCCACCAGCGGCGGTACATCTCCGAGCAGGAGCCACCCCATGACGATCGCGAGTGGCGGCACGAGGTAGCCCATCGAACCCATCCGCCCTCCACTGGTGCGGGCCAGCGCGTATGCCCAGAAGCTGAACCCGATTGCGGTGGGGAAGAGGCCCAGGTACACCGCCCATGCAATGGTCCCGACATCCAATCTGCCGAGGTCGTGGACCAGCTGGGGTGCGAACGGTATGCAGACGATCCCGCCGATGGAGCACGCGAGCCACGTCACGGTGAGAGCGGAGTTGTGCCGCAGCAGCGGCTTCTCTGCGGTGACGCCGCCGGCATATGCAACGGCCGCCGCGATGCACAACGCCGCTCCGGATCCAGCCTGGAATCCACGTGTCGACGTAGCGAAACCGATCACGACGGCCCCCGCGAAACCGATCAGGCACCCGAGCACGACCCGCCGCGGAAACCCCTCGCCGAGAAACAGTCCACTGAGGATGGCGACGAATACCGGACCGGTGTTCACGAGCATCGCCGCCGTGCCGGCATCGACGGTGCGCTCCGCCTGATTGAGGAGCAGGTTGTAGGCGCCGAACCAGAGAACGCCGCACACCACAAGCCCAGGCAGGTCTACGCGCCGCGGTAGCGGCTGCCGACGCACCACGATGAGGATCCCGAGCGCGACGCTGCCGGTAACCAGACGTACCAGCGCGAGGGAACCGGGCGAGAGCACCCGGCCCGCAGCGCGAATGCCCACGAACGCCGACGCCCAGAGGCTGACCGTCGCCAGCGCCGCCGCGAGCGCGATGCGCCGCTCGCCCGGAGGAACCGCATGGTCGGCGACGTCGCGCGTCATGTGGGAAGCCTATCCGTGAATAGTTCGGCGAAGACCGAACCATTGGCGCGGTACCGTTTGCAGTGATGGGAGCCGACTTTGCGACGGTTGGGAACGCAATTCCGGCGATCCGGCCTGCGGCTCGAGCGCTCATCGTCGATGCTGATCAACGAGTATTGCTCTTCCGTGCCGAACTGCCCGACCGCGATCCCTGGTGGTACGCGCCAGGTGGCGCACTCGAGGACGGCGAGACGTACGAGACAGCTCTCGCGCGGGAGGTGCTCGAGGAGACGGGGCTTGCGATCGACGTGGCAGCGCTCGGCCCCGCGGTGTGGACCCGCGATTATCTGTTTACGTGGCTGGGCATGCGCGAGCGACACCTGGAGATGTTCTTCTTGATTCGGATCGATAACCACGAAGTGGACACCCGTTTTGATCCGGCTCAGAGTGCTGTGATCCGAACCTCTCGTTGGTGGCGGCTCGACGAGATCTTGCGCAGCGCAGAGCGGTTCTCACCCGTTCGACTCGGCGAATGTCTGATGCCGCTGTTGCAGGATCGGATGCCGGACGAGCCCCTTGCGGTGGGAGAGTAGCTGCTCGACGCCCAGTACGAGCGTGTCCTACCTTGCTGCGTCAGGATCTCGAGGAACCGGCCGCGTGCTCGCGCGCGGCATCGACCGGGTGGCTGAGCACGACGAGCGAGTGTGCCTGGATCGGGACCTCGTCGCCCTCGTGATGCGTGGTGGAACCGCGGTGCCCCTCGGGATCGTCGGTGTCGAGGACGAGATGCCACCCGCCCTTCCAGCCGGATGGCATCGTCCAGGTGATCGGGACATCGCCGCTATGGAGCAGGACCATCAGAGTGTCACCGACGATGCGATGTCCGCGTGGATCCCGGTCGGGAATCTCCTCGCCGTTGAGGATCATGCCGATGGTTCGCTCTCCGTCGTTGTCCCAGTCCGCGTCGGTGAATTCATTGCCGTTCGGCAGCAGCCAGATGATGTCCTTCCGTCCCGAGCGCCGGGTGGCCTCACCCGAGAAGAAGCGCTTCCGTCGCAACACCGGCTGCTCGCGTCGAAACGCGACAACCCGCTCCACGAAACGCAGCATCACCTCATCGACACGCGTCCAGTCGAGCCACGAAATCTCGTTGTCCTGACAGTACGCGTTGTTGTTGCCGCGCTGGGTGCGTCCGATCTCGTCGCCGCCGCAGATCATCGGGCAACCCTGCGAGAGCAGCACGGTTGCTACGAGGTTGCGCCGCTGACGGTCTCGCAGCGCGTTGGTGTTCGGGTCGTCTGTCTCACCCTCGACACCGCAATTCCACGAGCGGTTGTCGTTGGTGCCGTCTTCGTTGCCCTCGCCGTTGGCATCGTTGTGTTTCTCGTTGTATGTGACCAGGTCGCGGAGCGTGAAGCCATCGTGCGCGGTGACGAAGTTGATGCTCGCCCAAGGCTGGCGGCCGTCCCACTGGTAGAGGCTGCTCGAACCGGTGAGGCAATTGGCAATGTCGCGAACCCCTCCGGCCTTTCCTCGCCAGAAATCACGGACGGTGTCACGGTACGCGCCATTCCACTCGGCCCAGCGCACCGGGAAATTGCCGACGTGGTAGCCACCCTCCCCGACATCCCACGGCTCGGCGACGAGCTTGACCCGGGAGAGCACCGGGTCCTGGTGGATGATGTCGAAGAACGCTGACAACCGGTCGACGTCGTAGAACTGGCGTGCGAGCGCTGCTGCCAGGTCGAACCTGAAGCCGTCGACGTGCATCTCGGTCACCCAGTAGCGAAGGCTGTCGGTGATCAGCTGCAGGGTGATCGGGCTGCTGACGTTGAGGCTGTTGCCGGTCCCGGTGACGTCGAAGTAGAAACGGGGCTCGTCCTCGACCAGCCGGTAGTACGACGGATTGTCGATACCTCGAAAACTCACGGTCGGGCCGAGATGGTTTCCCTCGCCGGTGTGGTTGTAGACCACGTCGAGGATGACTTCAAGTCCCGCGCCGTGGAGGGCGCGGACCATCGCCTTGAACTCGCGCACCTGGTCGCCGTTGCCCCCGCCGGCCGAGTAGCGGCTCTCGGGCGAGAAGTATCCGACAGAGTCATAGCCCCAGTAGTTCACGAGGCCGCGATCGACGAGGTGGCCCGCATCGATGAAGTGGTGCACCGGCATGAGCTCCACTGCGGTGACACCAAGGCGCTGCAGGTATTCGAGCGAGCTCGGATGCGCCAGTCCCGCATACGTTCCGCGCAACTCCTCGGGAATGTCGGGATTGCGCTTGGTGAAACCTTTCACGTGCAGCTCATAGATGACGGTGTCGGCCCACGCTGTGTCCGGCCGCCGGTCGTCGCCCCATGGAAAGCTGTTCTCGACGACAACGCTCTTCGGCATCGCGTCAGCCGAGTCGAGCGTGCTCGGCTGGAGATCGTCGCCACCAAACGCGTAGCCGTACAACTCGGGGCCATGACGGAAGCGTCCCGCGATTGCCAGCGCGTATGGATCCAGGAGCAGCTTCTTCGGGTTGTGACGGAGACCGTGGAGCGGGTCGTAGTGCCCGTGGACGCGGAGCCCGTACCGCTGGCCCGGGCCGACCTGGTCAATGTACCCGTGCCACACGAGATCGGTACGCTCGAGCAGCTCATGTGTGGCTGCAGCGGTGCCGTCGTCGTTGAAGAGCACCACGTCCACTGCATCGGCCGACGCCGAGTACACGGCGAAGTTGGTGCCTTCTCCGTCCCAGGTGGCGCCCAGCGGTGCCTCATTACCCGGCCACGCATGGTGGCGCGCGAGAGATCGGCCCACGGTTCGTCGCGTCGGTGCGGTCACGGCAGCGCAATCATGGAGCACCCGTCGAAATTGATAGAATCACTGGCATACATGCTGATAGTGACGTTGATACTACAGAAGGTGATGTCTCCCTCGTCATGAACGTGAGAACGGATCCTCGAGGCACGTACCGAGTCCAGCTGCGCGAGGAGTTCGACTTCGACGACGCAGCGGCAATCATCCCGTACCTCGCGGCGTTGGGGGTTTCGCACCTCTACTGCTCGCCGTACATGCAGGCGGCCGCCCACAGCCCCCACGGGTATGACGTCGTCGATCCGACTCGGGTGAGTCGGGGGCTCGGCGGCGACGACGGCCTCCGCCGGCTCGATCGCGTGCTTCGGAGTGCCCGGATGGGGCAGCTGCTCGACATCGTGCCGAACCACATGTGCATCGCCGATCGAGCGAACACGTGGTGGTGGGATGTCCTCAGCAAAGGCCGCGCCAGCGACCATGCGCAGTTTTTCGACATCGATTGGGACGCGCCCGGGCTGCACGGGCGCATCCTCCTGCCGGTGCTGGGTGCGCCGGTTGACGAGCTGATCGCTGCTGGAGAACTGCACGTCGTCCGAGGCGTCGATGGCGAGCTGGAGCTGCACTACGAGTCGAGTGCGTTTCCGCTTGCGTCGGGAACGGCAGTCACGCCGGGTCCCGTTTCGATCGAGACGCTCGAGGCGCAGCACTACGTGCTCGAATACTTCAAAACGGGAGCGGCTCGTCTCAACTACCGCAGGTTCCTCGACGTGGCATCGCTCGCGGGCGTGCGTGTCGAGTCGGATCTCGTCTTCGATGCTGTGCTCTCGCGCGCGCTCGCGTTGGTGGCCGATGGCACGGTCGACGGGCTGCGTATCGACCACATCGACGGGCTCCGCGATCCCGCGGCATTTGCATCGAGGCTTCGCTCTGCTGCCCCGGGTGCATGGCTGGTCGCCGAGAAGATCCTGGCGCCCGGCGAGCGGCTGGCGCCTGAGTGGCCGATCGATGGGACCACGGGGTACGAGTTCGGCGCCCTGATGACCTCATTGCTCGTGCATCCCTTGGGCCTCGCGGACCTCTCGGATCTCTACTGGCAGTTCACCGGCGACGTCAGCGGATTCCAGGAACATTCGCACCGGGCCCGCCGGGAGGTGCTCGAGACGCTGCTGAGCCCCGAGCTCGATCGGCTCTCGCGCCTCGCCGGCGACGCGGGCATTGCGGGGGCGCGAACGGAACTGATCGAGCTCGTCGCCTCGATGCCGCGGTATCGAATCTATCCACGGGCCGAAGAACCGCTGTCACGCGATGACGAGCGGGCGCTGGCCGTGGCCGAAAACGCAGCGCTGGACTCCGGTCAGTGCGACGCGGCGCGCCTCGGCGCGATCGTCGCCGTGCTTCGAGGCGATGGCAATCCGTGCCGAGCGCGCGCCGAGCTCTCGGCGCGATTTCAGCAGCTCGCGGGAGCGGTCATGGCGAAGGGGGTCGAGGACACGGCGTTCTACCGCTACGTCCGGCTGGCCGCGCTCAACGAAGTCGGCTCGGATCCAGACGGGACGATCGGTCTTGACGAGTTCCATGCGACGTGTGCCGAGGTCGCGCAGGAGCATCCGTCGACGCTGCTCGCCACGACCACGCACGACACCAAGCGCGCTGAGGATGCGCGCTTGCGCGTCGCTCTCCTTGCCGAAATGCCAGAGCGCTGGCGCGAATGCGTGCGTCGCCTCGACGAGCTTGCCCCGCGGCATCGAGGAGTGCCCCCCGCGTCACGACAGACCGAGTACCTCTTCTACCAGACGCTGGTGGCTGCTCATCCCATCGATGCGGACCGCGGGTGGGCATACATGCTCAAAGCCGCTCGCGAGGCAAAGCGCGAGACCAACTGGATCGAACCTGTCCAGGGATACGAGGAGCATCTCGAACGCTACGTGCGCGCGATGATCTCCGATCCGGACGTCCAAGCGGAGATCGCTGCGGTGATCGATGCCATGACGCCGGCCTGGCAGACGCTGTCGCTTTCGCAGACGCTCATCAAGCTCACCGCGCCCGGCGTTCCCGACATCTACCAGGGTTCCGAGCTCTGGGATTTGCGCCTTGTCGATCCGGACAACCGCACCCCGGTCGACTACGACGTTCGCCGGCGACTGCTGCGCGAGGTGATGGATCCGGAGCACGGTGACTTCATGTCTCGGCTTGACGAGGGCGGACCTAAATTGCGCCTCGTGGCCATCGCGCTGGCGGCGCGTGCGCGTCATCCAGAGGGCTTCGCCCAGGCGTCGGGATATGCACCGCTACGCGTCACAGGCTCGAGAGCGGATCACGTGATCGCCTTCGCCCGGAGCGCCCCGGACGGGCATCCGGTGACACTCACAATTGCCGTCCGCTGGCCCCTGCTGCTTCGTGGCCGCTGGCGCGACACGGCGGTGGATCTGCCCGCGGGCTGCTGGCGGGATCTGCTCACGGGGCGTGACGTCGACGAGGGTGAGCGTCGGCTCCAAACGCTGCTCGATGCTGCTCCGATCTCGCTCCTGGAGCGCTGCGGATGACTCGCAGGATCAGTGTCTGGGCGCAGGTTGCCAAGACCGTGGACCTCGTCGCGGGCCAGAGCACCTACCCGATGGAGGAAACCGGGCTGGGCTGGTTTGCCTGCAATGCGGATCTCGAAGCCGGCGACGACTATGCGTTCAGCGTTGACCACGGCGACCCGTTGCCCGATCCACGTTCGAAGTGGCAACCGGCCGGGGTTCACGGTCCTTCGCGGCTCGTCGACCCGCCGCGCAACCGCGAACGTGAGGACTGGCGTGGATTCCCGCTGCGCGATGCGATCATTTATGAGCTGCATGTCGGCACGTTCACACTGGAAGGCACGTTCGACAGCGCGATCACGAAACTTGACCACCTCGTCGGCCTCGGGGTCAATGCGATCGAGCTGATGCCCGTCGCGGAGTTCCCCGGTCGCCGGGGTTGGGGCTACGACGGCGTGGACCTCTTCGCTCCACACAGTGGCTACGGCGGACCGGATGGTCTCCATCACCTCATCGATGCCGCACATACGCGCGGCATCGCGGTGATCCTGGACGTCGTCTACAACCATGTCGGCCCGGAAGGCGACTACCTGAGCGCGTTCGGGCCGTATTTCACGACCAGGTACGAGACGCCGTGGGGAAGCGCCTTCAACTACGACGGCGAGCACTCTGATGAGGTGCGACGGTTCGTGCTCGACAACGCCGAGATGTGGCTGCGCGAGTATTCATTCGACGGCCTGCGGCTCGACGCCGTGCATGCGATCATCGACACCTCGCCGACTCACATCCTCGAAGCCATTGCAACCCGCGTGGATGAGCTGGCGGACGAGCTCGGCCGCGAACTCTGGACGATCGCCGAGAGCGACAGCAATGATCCGCGGCTCGTACGCGATCGTGCGCACGGCGGCTTCGGCCTGCGCGCGCAGTGGGACGACGACTTCCATCACGCGCTCCATGCGCTGCTCACCGGGGAGCGGCACGGCTACTACGAGGATTTCGGAAGTCCCGACGACCTGCGCACCGCCTTGCTGCAGCCGTTCGTCTACGCTGGTCAGTATTCGCGTCACCGGAAGCGCACCGTCGGCAGGTATGCCGATGATCTGCCGCGCTCTCGTTTCATCGTGTACTCGCAGAACCATGATCAGGTCGGCAATCGCGCGGCAGGCGAGCGTCTCTGCCACCTGGTGAGTGAGGGCCGGGCGCGCGTGGCCGCAGCGCTGACGCTGCTCTCGCCGATGATTCCCATGCTGTTCCAGGGGGAAGAATGGGCGGTGAGCACACCGTTTCAATACTTTACGGACCTTGGTGACGCGCATTTGCGCAAAGTGGTGACCAATGGCCGGCATCGCGAATTCAAGGCATTCGGCTGGCCGGCCGATGCGGTGCCCGACCCTCAGGCGGGGGCGACCTTCGAGCGTTCGATCCTCAAGTGGGAGGAGGTCAGTGAGGATGCGCACATGCGAATGCTGGAATGGTATCGGCGGTTGATCGAGATCCGTCGGGATCGGCTGCTCGCCGGCGATGGTGACGTCGCACCGACGAACGCGTGCTACGACAGTGCCCGCAACCTGCTGCTGTACTCCCGGAGCGACCTGCTCGTGTGCTGCAATCTGGGAACCGAGCGCGTCGAGCTGCCGGAGGCGATGGGCGCGACGCTGTTGCTCGCATCGGACGACTCAGTCCTCGGCGAGGGCACACCGGCACTCGGTCCCGATTCCGTCGCGATCTGGAGCGCTGCAGCAGACCGGGCGGGCAGGACGGACACGGTTACCCGGAAGGGGCGGTCTCCCCGTGCCACGTCGGAAGAGTCAGCACAAAAGACGCGCCCCCTCCAGGAGTCGATTGCGCGGTGATGTCACCGCCGTGGAGGCGGGCGAGTTCGCGCGATAGGTAGAGCCCCAGGCCGGTGCCCGAGATGTGACTGTTCTGTGGGGTCACCAGCCGGCTGAAGCGCGTGAACAGACGGTGCATCTGCTCCGGCGGTATACCGAGGCCGTGATCGATGACTGCGATTCGCGCAACCTCATCACTCGCCGTCACGTGACAGCTGATCACACCTCCCTCGGGCGAGAACTTGATCGCGTTGTCGAGAAGATTTCTCATGATCGTCTCGATCCTTCCCGCGTCGACGTCGACCAGCACCGCGCTGCCTGGCAGGCGAACGTCAAGATGGTGTCGTGTGGTCATCTGCGATTGAAGTGTGGCCGTCGAAGCCGTCACGAGGGTGCGCAGGCTCTGCGGCTGGCGCTCGAGCCGGGTGATGCCATCGTCGATCCGTGCCGTCTCGAGCATCTCATTGACGAGCGCGTTCATATCGTCGAGCTTGCGCTCGATGACGGGCATTGCACGCTCGAGCGCGGCCGCATCGAGCGACTTGTCGGCCATCATTGAGAAGTAGCCGCGCACCACGGCAATTGGCCCGCGCAGCTCGTGCGATGCGAGTTTGAGAAAGTCGGAGCGCATCTTCTCCATCGACCGCGTGCGCTCGATGTGTTCGTGCAGGCGGCGGGCCTCCGCATCGCCGAGCGCCCGGATGCGCTCCTCTGACGCCTTGATCTGCCAGACGAGACCCGCGGCGAACGCGGCCAGCTGCAGCGTCCAGGCATCCTCGTCGCTGAATCCCGGCGGTTTGATCGGCTCGTGGGCCACGAGCACGCCGAGGCGCAACGACCCGGCGCGCCACGCCACTGCCATCGCCTCGGCTGCCGGATGCATCTGTTCGCCGGTCGGGGCACCCAGCGCGAGGTCCGCGGCACGCCCTCGGAACACGGCGTCACCGAAGACGACGCGATCACGATCGGACGCACCCTGCGGGTCACAGGGGATTGATCGCAGCCGTTCGAACTCCTTGGGGGACACACCGTGCGCTCCTGCGGCGGGCATCAATCGCGTGCCATCCGCGCTGAGTCTCCAGAGGCTCACATGCCGCGCACCCACCAGCTCCGCCACGGTTCCAGCGAAGCGTGCATAGAGATCGACGTCGCTTGAGGTGGCGTCGAGGTGATCAGAGACGCTCAACAGCGCATGCAGTGCTTTCTCTTGCGCTTCTTTTGTCTCGGCAAACAGGCTGGCATTCTGGAGCGCGAGCGCCGCTGACAGCGAGATCTGCTCGAGATTCTCCAGGTCGAGCTGCGCGAATGGCTGGTCAGTCCGACGACTCACCGCGAGGATACCGAGAACGCGACCGCCGGTTCTGAGCGGCAGGATCACGCGCCTGCGCACATCCGAGAGCTGTTCCCGCATGTCGGATGGCATCCCGGAGACATCGGCAAAGCTTTCGAGCGCCGCCTCGCCCCTTTCGATCTTGGCGTGAAGTTCCGGAGTCAGAGTCCACCTGGCGCCGATGCGCGCAGGTACGTGACTCCTGTCGTAGCCGGCGATCGCTTCGACCGAGTCCGGCCAGAACTTGGTCACGGTGATGCGATCGACGTCAACCAGTTCGGCGATGCGTTCGACAATCGCCTGCACGACCCGCGAGGGATCCAGCGATGACGAAAGTTCGCGTGTCGCCTCCCCGGTGAGTCGCAGGCGTTCGACCAGGTGCCGTGTCGACTCACTCGCCTCGTCACCAAGGACCATGATGCTGATGAGCCTCGTGAAGCGATCCATGATTGCTCGGTCGGTGTCGGTGAATGGCCTGCGCTCGGGGCGCCAGAAGCCCACCACCCCCATACCGATGCGTCCATCCGGGAGGGCGAGACCGGTCGTCATCGGCACCAGCCGTCCGATGCGGATATGCGACCCGAACACCTCGGGAGCGGCACTCTCGTTGGGTGCGTCGGTGGTCTCGACGGGGAGGCGGTTGAGCATCGCGCGCCCATGAAGCATCCCATCATGCAGCGGCCACTCCTCGCCGACGAGGCGCTCGGCCCAGGGGCCGGAAGCGGCGACGACCTGGAAGACGTTCGGCCGCGACGCGGGGACCACCGAGATGACGCACTCGGTGTGCGGCACGACGCGGGTCCCCTCGATGGCCATGGTCCGGAGCAGATCCCGAAGCGGCGCGGTTTCGCGTGGATCAGCCGGAACGTCATCGAGAAGTCGCGCAACGAGGCGACCGAGCGCCTCGTTGACCCGGCCGCCGTCCTGGACGTCGCTCGGCACCGCTTCGATGGGAGATGGCCGGTACGGAGATCGGACGGCCCCTGAGGACGAATCCCTTTGGATCCCTTCGGGCACAGCTATGCGACTGAAAGACCGGCCATTTTGATGATATCGACTATATCATTCAAGATACACATCGCTGAAGATAGACTTGCTCCCGCGCACGGACTGAAGGACAACTATCTACACTGAGGATATCAGCTTTACTTATAGTCTACCGGCGTTTAGGCAGACGCAATTCCCTCACCCCTGGTTCCGGAAGAAGCCATCAGGCTTCGCCACTCGACGGAGGCGCGTGATGCAACCGACAGTCCAACTCGAGAAGCCGTTGTATTCCCTCGGCGTGGCCGCTGAGATGCTGGGGAGCCATCCCCATCTGCTGATTCGCTACGAGGAGTTGGGCGTCGCCATCCGATCGGCGACGATCAACCGGCCCCGCTTCACCCTCCGCGACATCCTGGCACTGCGCGCTGTCACCCGTCTTCGCCGCGAGTATGCGATGGACCTCGCGGGCGCATGCCAGATGATTCGGTGCCTGCAACTCCTCGATGCGCATCACATCCCGCGCCCCGTTGAGCTGCGTGGCTTCAACCTTGAGCACGTCTCCGTCTAAGCGAACCGCATCCTCGTCACCTGCTCGGGGGCCCGTGGCCAGGGATGGCGCTACCCCGCGACGATCACGAGCGGCCTCGGCGGGCCGGTCGACACGCTCCCAGCTCTGGGAAAGTCGCTCCCTGAAAGCATTGGTATGGCTGGCGATCATCCTGGCGCTCATCTGGATCTTCGAAGGTGCGGCGTTCCTCCTCGTCCACGTCTTCAACGTCCTGCTGCTCTTCATATTCGCAGGAATCCTCGCACTCATCCTGACACCGCTTGTGGATGCGATGGAGCGGATCCGACCGTTTCGCGGACATCGTTCCTTCGCGGTGCTGCTGCTCTACGGTGTCGGGATCGCGATGATGGCCGGCGCAATCGTGCTGGTGCTTCCGACGGTGATCGCGCAGGCGAAGGAGCTGCCCATGCTGCTGTCGACGATCGAAAATCAGCTGCGCCAGCATGGGATTTCCTACTCATTCACATCCTTGATCAACACCCTGAACGGTCAGCAGATCGGCGTCGCGCTCGGCGTTGTCGCCGCGTTCGTTACGGGGGTGGTCAGTGTCGTGCTGGTCCTGGTCATCTCGATCTACCTCCTCATCGAAGGACGGGCGGTGGTAGCAACCGCTCGCAACCTCGCTCCCAATCATCAGCGTGAGTTCGACTTTGCGGCGCTTGCGATCGGATCGACGGTTGCTGCGTACGTTCGCGGACAGGTGGTGATGTCTTTCGTCATCGGGACGTACAGCGGGGTGGCGCTGACTCTCATCGGCGTCAGATACGCGATTCTCATTGGCATTGCCGCCTTCTTCCTGGAATTCATCCCCATCGTCGGGGCGGTGGTGGCGATGGCGCTCGCCGTTGTCGTTGCACTGGTGCAGAGTCCGGCACTCGCACTCTTCGCTGCGGGCGTCGGCCTTGCGGGCCATGCCATAGACGCGTATCTGCTCGGGCCTCGCATATACGGTCGAGTCACGCGCCTGCATGCTCTCGTGGCCATGGCGGCGCTGCTCGTCGGTGCCGAACTGGCGGGGATCCTCGGTGCGCTCTTCGCTGTTCCAATCGCAGCCGTCGGTAACATCTTCCTGGGAGCTCTGTACCGCGCCAGGCGCGGTGAGGAGCCCATGACGACGAGTCCCGGCGAGTCGGTCAGCGTCGACAGCCTGCCCCGGCTCGGGGAGGAGGTCGGCGCGGTGGAGGATGAGGGGGTGCACACGAAGCCGGTGCCCCACGGCGCCCAGTCAACACACTGAGCCGTGGTTGCGGCAAAGGGTACAAGCACACTATCATAAAACGTGATAGGACTTATATTCAGACCACGTCCCTTGGCGTTTAAGTCGTGAAGTCCGGCGGCTGGCTCTTTGGAGCAGCCGCCGGCACAACACGAAGATACTCAGCGCGGGGCGTCGGCCGAGGGGATTGCCTGAGGCTCGCGTGACCGCTCGACCTTCGTCGACAGCTGCGCCGGTGTCGTATCGGCCTTCACCAGAAACTCGAGCGCTCCGAGCTTCAGGCCACGCTCGCGCAACTCCGGCTCGCCGTAGTTGCTGAGGATGATGACCGGGATGTGTGTCGTTGCCGGATCCCCCCTGAGCCGCTCGAGCACCTCGAATCCATCGAGCCCGGGAAGACGCAGGTCGAGGTAGACGAAGTCGGGTGACTCATTCGAGGCCATCCGCAGTCCTTCCTCGCCGTCTCGCGCGATGATCACCGTATAGCCGTCCGCTGCCAGCCGAAGCCGGTACATCTCCGCGGCAGCCGCGTCGTCCTCGATCAACAGAACCTTCACGTCATCGTCCACCAAGCTTCCTCCTCTGACCCCCGCCATCGGTGAAAACCCCTGGCATGCGGCTCCGCTTCGTTGCTTTGATTCTATCGCTCCGAAAGGTCTCATCGGTACGCTATCGCACAAATCACCCTGGGGAATCCTACGATGCGCCAGCCCGCTTGTGCCGAACCCATATTATCAGCGAAAGTGATAGCAATAATGTGGCTGAAGCGCAGAGGATAGCGTGGCAGTCGGTCGGGGCGGCCTCAGGGACCGGCACAGCCCGCAGGTCCTGGCGACCGTTCTCGCCGCCGGCAAGTACGGATCTGTTTGCATAGCATCATGAGTTCGAACAACCCCGGCCCCCATCCGGAAGACCTTCCATGGAACGACGTCCCGGACGACGACGCACTGATCCCTGGTGCGGTCGAACCGGATCCGGCCGAGGTGGTCGGCGACGAGACCGACGCCCGGGACCTTGCCGCGCGCCGGATCGTCGACCCCGACACCCGCGAGACCCTGGACGAGCGCCTCGCCGAGGAGGAACCCGATTCAACAGTCGATACAAGCCTTCCGGGGCGAACCCAGTTGATCGACGGTGAGACCGGAGAGGACGATGTCGCCCTCGCCGAGCCCGATCCACTCGGTGAAGACGTCGACGACGAGCCTCCTGCGGAGGAGGCAGCTGTGCATCTCCGCGATGCGTAGGCTCGTGACGAAACCTGGCGAGACCCCCATATCCGTATAGCAGCGCTATAAGTTTGCTTGACATCCAGCCTACAAGGCTGATAGAGTGCCCTCGGGTGGTTCGCTTCACCCGGACCTCGAATTTCCCTCCCCAAAGCCCACCCTGCCGGGGTTCATCCCCGGCCGGGGTGGTTGCCGCTCTCGGCAGCCCAGCGCACGGTATACACTCACTATCATGATCGACCGCGTGCCGGCCTGAGCTGGCTCGATGGCCATTCTTTCCAAACGCCACACGGCGGCACGCACATCGAACGACTTGCAGCCGCGAGATCGGTGCCGTTTCGGTCCTAGCTTCGACAGTCTGAAACCGGATTGTCCCGCGTTTCAACGGGCGCAGTTCATTGCCGCCACGTCATACGGAAAGCCGCTCGGCACGCACGTGGCGTGTGCACATCTCATGGTCGGCGAGCTGGACACGAATCAGTTCTACCCGCGCTGCGCGCTTGGTTCCGACCTCGAGAGGATGCGCTGGCTCGCGATGATGGGACCGGGACGCATTGAAGTATTGCGGTCGCTCAACGCCGAGTTCGAGAGGCTCTACCCGGATTCGCTCAGGCAATTGATCACCGCCAAGGCCGCGGCGCTCGCGGCCCCACCGGATGACCGCATTGCGCGTGCAGCGCTCGCGGCGGTGGTCCGCGAGTTTGTGGCGGAGTTCAGCGCCTTCATCACAAAGTACGCCGATCGGATCGCCGACATCGGCTACTCGCCGATCGATCTCACCGCGCGCGCAACGCACGTGCTCGGCGAATGGCAGCACAGTGCGCGGCTCGACCTGCCCGGGGCGGACGAGGATTCGATCCTCCGACCGGAGGGTTTCGGGGGAGCGAGTGACGCCGACGTCGTGGTGACCGAGGGCCTGCTGATCTCCCACTCCGAAGCCGCGACCCTGAGTCTCGTGGGAAGCATCGACGAGGGGAACATCGATGCGCTGGGCGATGCGATCGAGAACGCCACGGGTAGCGACCCTGTCGTCGCCATCGATCTCTCCGCGGTCACCTTCTGCTCCGTCGCCGGCTTGCGCATGCTCGTCTCTGCAGAGGCTGCGGGAAACGTCACGCTGCGCGGCATCCAGCCGCGTCTGCGGCGCGCTATGAGCGCTGCCGGGCTCGTGGGAAACGCATCTGCAACCCCAGCCGACACGGGAGATGAGGGAGCGCGGTGAGCAGCACCCCGAGCATCGCGGACTTCCGCCACGAGGCCGTTTTCTACTCAGATGACAGCGAGTTCCTCGAGAACATCGCGAGGTTCATTCTCGATGGAGTCGCCGCAGCGGAGCCCACTCTGGTGATGGTCAGCGGTCCCAAGATCGCCGCGCTTCGCGCGCGTATCGGCGCCGTCGATGATGGGCTCGTCGAGTATCGCGACATGCACGTCGTCGGCGCGAACCCCGCGCGGATCATCCCGGCTTGGAATGAGTTCGCAATCGCCGGCGCGCAGTCCGGTGCGGTGCGGATGCGCGGGGTCGGGGAACCAATCTGGCCTGGTCGCGGGGCGATCCACCTTGAGGAGTGCCAGTGGCACGAGGCCCTCATCAACCGGGCATTTGCAGAATTGCACGGCTTCTGGCTGATCTGTCCCTACGATGTCGCTGGTCTCGATCCGGGAGTCATCGAGGGCGCGAGGACGACTCACCCCGTGATCGGCAACGGCCGCGCGCCCGTCTCGGCGGAACATGACGGTGGTCGCGAGGATTTTCAGACTCCGAGCGCTCCGCTCTCATCGCCGTTGGCGCCTCCTGCCACGGTTGTCGCCGAGATGTCCTTCGCAGCAGCCACGCTCGGAGAACTGCGCGCTCTGGTCGCGACTCAGGGCGCCCGGGGCGGCCTTTCCGCCGCACGGGTTGACGACCTGATTCTCGCGGTCAGCGAAGTCGCAACCAACAGCGTCACCCACGGCGCCGGGCGCGGCGTCGCACGGATCTGGTTCGACGATGGTGATGTGGTATGCGAGATCGCCGATCGTGGTGTGATCAGCGATCCGCTGGTCGACCGGCAGTGGCCGGGTGCGGATGTTAGTCGGGCACGCGGCCTCTGGACCGCCAACCAGCTCTGTGATCTCGTGCAACTGCGCTCGTCGCGCGAGATGGGATCGGTCGTGCGCCTGCGTGTGCATGCCGGACGTCGCGCAGCGTAGTCGCGGGATCGTCGTCACAGATGGCACGCGCGGCAGCACCGACCACCGAGGTCAAGACGTTGAACCTCGACAAGCCGCTGTACACGATCGGCATCACCGCGGAAATCCTTGCGACGCATACGCGGACGCTCATGATGTACGAGCATCTCGGGCTGGTCATCCCCAGCCGGACCGCCACCAACCGTCGACTGTACTCGCAGCGGGACATCATCACCCTCGGCGCGATCCAGCGGCTGACGCGCGGATACGGGCTCAATCTCATCAGCGCCCGCTATCTGATCCTCTGTCTCCAGTTGCTCGATGCACATGGGATCCCGCGTCCCGCCGGGCTGACAGAGATCGACGTCGAGCACGTGAAGGTCTGAGCTAGCAGAACCTCGCGCTAGCGGTGGGCTTTGGGTGCCGGAAGAATCGTACCCGGCACTGCCCACAGCGGAACAGCAGGCGCAGGCCCATGCGCCCCAGCACCTCGGTCAGCCGGGAATCGCACTGCGGGCAGGTTGCCGACTCCTGAAGCAACGCCTCGGGGACCGGTTTTGCGTCGAGATGGACCGGCTTGTATCTACGTGGCAACGCTCTACCTCCGGATGGACCGGCTCGGCGACCGCGCAAGAGTCGGCTCTCAGCTATCAGAAAAGATGATAGCGATACTACCACACTACGTTGCAGGTGTGGTGGGGTTTTTCACACGAGCGTTGTTGGGGCTGCAATCGCTCCTACTGAGCGATACGATCGGAGCGGTCGCGGAACCGGGCCACAGCCTCTGAGATCGTCCCCTCGAGATACCGGTAGAAGAGCCGTCGCTGGGAGATGTCGATGGCTGCCTCGACGTCCTGGCCGTCTCGGCGCCGGGCGATCCATGGAGGGACGCCATCCGCGACCGTCTCGGTTCCCACCCTGACCCGCACGAGCGAGTCGTCATCCTGCGCAACGTGCAGGGTCACGTTGAGGATGGGGCCGGTGCTCTCGATCAATCGCCAGCTCCGCTCCCACCGGGCATTGCGGCGGAAGTCGTGGGCGAGCCGGGCAGCATGATCGGCGATGACGGTTTCGCCCGGACGCGCGGCACGTGCCAGCAGAGTCCGGATGTCCTTGTCGATGTCGCGACCGATCCAGTCCACGAGCGACGGAGCTCTGTCGTCAACGTCGGGGTGTGCACTCTGATCCCGAGCCAGCTCACCGATCGCCTGCACGGTGCCGGCGTGTCGGCGGCAATACGTGCGGCCACCGAGCGAGATGCTGTGAGCAGGACAGATGGTGGCAGTGCAGGAGCGATCGCGACGATCACGGTACGCGCACAGCTGCGCTGTGTCGTTGCTGCAACCATGCATCGTGCAGGCGATGCCCGATGCTGGAAGAGGCGTCGGGGCAACGTGCTCACGGCGGCGGAACAGCGCTGTCGCGGGCAATGCTCCGAGGCGCCGGAACGCGCTCGTGTCCTTTCGCGGAGTCTCCGCAGTCAGCACCACACCAATCCTCCAAGTCCCACTCTCTGGACGCAGCCACCCTCGTTCGCCTGCGCCCCTCGGGTAATCAGACGCTACGTGCGGCACGCCCGAGACGTCATGCGATGGTTTGCGATGCACGCGTTGACGCCCGGTGACGTGGCGCAACCGCCACTCTTGGACTTATTGAGGATCGGTAACGGAGTCCGCGTTGAGTTCGCGAATGCGCTCGCGCCAGAACTCCAGGCGACGCTCGAAACGAGCCGCCTCGGCCTTGAGCACCTTGAGATCGGTCTCCCGGACCTCCGATTCGGCGTCGTCGTCCATCGATGGCAGCCGATGCTCGGCCACGGTCAGCAGGCTCGCCTTAAAGTCGAGGAGCTCGGAGTAGACCTTCGTCCAGTGGATGGCATCATCGACATACGTGGTGCCCTCGTCCTCGCCCTCGAGGAGACGCACCGGCTCCACCGCATCGAGCGCGGCCTCTCGGGCCGCCTGGTGGTTGGGCACCGGCGACGTGTCGTGTTCTGCCTCCGACTCCTCCGGAGACTGCGAATCACTCACGAGACCCATTTGCGAGTGGCTTCTGCCAGAGCGGCGGGCGGCGTGTGGGCTTTGATGAGGAAATCGTGCGCTCCGAGCTGACGGCCGCGCTCCACCAGTTCGGGTTCGCTGTAATTGGTGAGGATGACCACCGGGATACCGGCGGTCTGCGCATCCGTGCGCAGCTCCTGGAGGACGTCGAGCCCGTGCATCTCCGGCAATCCGAGGTCGAGATAGATCAGATCGGGAGCGTCGCTACTGGCACGATCAATGGCCTCCTTTCCGGAGTGAGCCCTGATGACATCGAAGCCGTGGGCCGACAGCTGCAACTCGTACATGCCGGCGACGTCGGCATCGTCGTCGACGAGCAACAGACGTATCGCATGTGACCCATCAGGCATGGACTCTCCCCGCTGGCCCTTTGCGTCCGCGCGGCAGGCGCAGCGTGAATGTACTCCCTTCGCCCGGACGAGAGGTGACCTGGATGTCCCCGCCTAAGGCCTGGGCCAAGCCGCGCGACAGGTGCAGACCTAGACCGGTGCCCGGGATGCCGGCGGCGAGCGCCTTCGGGAGCCGGCCGAACGGCTGAAACAGCCTCGCCAGGTCTTCCTCGGGGATGCCCTCACCATGGTCGGTGACGTCGACGGCCACCCATCTGGGCTCCTCGCGAACCGTGATGGTCACGTCGCTGCCTT
The DNA here is from genome assembly GCA_044450385.1 of Candidatus Dormibacteria bacterium. Taxonomy (GTDB): domain Bacteria; phylum Chloroflexota; class Dormibacteria; order Aeolococcales; family Aeolococcaceae; genus Palsa-851. The sequence goes on along the minus strand of JBIOIZ010000009.1, from coordinate 4,479 downwards.
CGGCGGAGTACTTCACCGCATTGGAAACGAGATTGCCGAGGATCGTCTCGACCTGCTCCGGATCCACACGCATTCGGAACCGTCCCTGCGACTCGACTCGAATGGCCCGGGATGAGCCGCTGTCGGGCGAGTTCGCGGCCGATGCCGCCACGGCCCGCGCAAGCGCGTCGATGCTGATGTCCTTGGCATTCTGGCCGCGAGCGCGATTCTCCATGCGGCTCGTCGTCAACATACGGTCGACGAGCTGGCTCATATGCCGCATCCTCGCTGTCATCAGTGGCACGACCTTTGCTGCTGGTTCAGGCAGCTCGCCGAGCGATCCCTCCTCGAGCATCGACAGGTAGCCGCTCACCAGAGTGATCGGTGCACGGAGCTCGTGTGATGCGAGTTGCAGGAACTCCGATTTCTGGCGCTCGAGATCCGCCATGCGTTGTGCGTGCGCCTCGAGGCGGTCCAGCTCGGCCATCTGGAGCCCCTGGGCGCGCTGCTCGGCCGCGTAGCCTTGCCAGACCAGTGCGGAGGCGCGCGCGGCGAGACGCATGATCCATTCGTCCTGGTCCGTGAAGCCCGTCTGGGAGTTGGTGGCTGCCAGGATGCCCAGTGGAACTGCTGCTGTTCGCCACGGAACCGCGAGCACGTCTCGAGCCCCAAGCCGCATCAGCATCGAATCGGGACTCGCCTTGTCCGCGTCACCCCGGCTGAGCCGCAGTGCCTCACCCGAGAACAGGAGCCTCTCGAGATCCTTGTCCCCATCGGGATCGAGAACGCGGCGTTCCGGCGCATCAGAGGAGTCGCCGAGGCCGGATGTTGTCTGGTGCATCGGCACCAGTCGGGTCCCCTTCAGCTGCCAGAAGCCCGCGCGTTCGGCGCTGACGAGTCCCGCGACCGTGTCGCTCAACTTGTCGAAGAACGTCGCCGGCTCGACGCTGGAGGCGATGTGGCGCGACATCTGCGTCAGCGAGTCCAGACCTCGGCGCTGGGCACTCTGCACCTGCTCGACAAGGCGGGCGTTGCGGAGGGCCAGGACGGCGAGCAGCCCGACCTCCTGAAGACCCGCCAACTCCTGGAGGACAAATGGGCGGTCGCTGCTGCGGCTGAGGATGAGCACCGCACCGACGGTCTCGCCGATGGACAGCGGAACGATGGCGGTGTGATGCATCGCGATCAAAGCGGGAATCAGCGTGGGATCGGCGTTTCCACCATGACCGAGACTGCCACCGAAAACGATCGACCCCGTATCCACTGCCTGCTGCAGCAGTGGCTGCTTTGCCAGCCAGGTCAGCGGGTACTCGTGCCCAACGAAGTCTGGGGGGCCGCCGCGCTGGTAGCTGGCCTCGACCCGCAAGACGTCCTGGTCGAGGCTGGTGAGTGTGCAGCGGTCCACACCGACGTTCTCCGCCGCGAAGCGAACGAGGCTCCCCATGATCTGGTGGGGATCGCCACGCGAGACAAGGTCTGCTTCGATCGACCCAGCGAATGTGGTCTCAGGCGGATGCGGTTCCAGATCAGAGCCGGACGTGCTCGATGTCAATCCCGGCGAGCTCCGGCGGCCGAGGGATGCCGTGTGCATCGAGGAGTTGCAGGCATTTGATGACGTAGCGCGCGCCGGCGATGTTCAGCCCGGATTGCCTGGTGAGCCGCTGGATTGCGCTGAGCGTGAGGATGTCGCGCTGCGAGTAGCGCCGCCTATTGGTCGCGGTGCGGTCCGGCACGCCGAGACCCATGGTCTCGTACATCATCAGCGTCCGCGGATGGCTTGCGAGGATCTCCGCGGCGACGCTGATCGTGTACAGCGGCTTGTCGAGGTCGAGCAGCCGCTCGGAGGTGGGAACCACCGTCTCAGCGGGCATTCGATCCACCGAATGTAAGGCATCGGAGGTGACGGCCACAGATGGCCGGTATCGAAGCCCTGTGCCTTACCAACATCGCAGCGATTCTATACGTCAATCGCTGCCGCGCTCGGAGATTCAGACCAGGCCCGCGCTGGTGATGGCACGCTGGCGGAAGAACTGCACCCGGCAGCGATCACACCGGAAGACGAGCCGCAGACCCATCCGGCCCAGCACCTCGGTGATGCGCGAACTGCATTGCGGGCACGTCGCCGCCTCGTTCAGATAGGGGCCGGCCACCGGCTTCACATCGAGCTGGATCGGCTTGTACTTACGAGCCATGGCGAGCACCTCCGCTTGATTGACGCAACATTTCCTCTTTTCCTCGTCGTCTCTTCCTCGTCGTCCCTCGCTAGGAGCATCCTATCACAAAACATGATAGCGACGATATTGCTATCATTGCGGGGTGACTGAGATGCCTTCCCCAGGACGCGACGGGGTCGTGGAGTCTCGGATCCGCCTCCGGACAGTTCGGCGGCGTCGGAGGCTCGACGTCCGCAGCGTCGTGACCGGCATGGCGCTGTTCCTTGCCGTCGCCTGGACCATCGTCTTCGGAGTCGGCATCGTCCTTCGCTGACCGCGGCCGTTGGCGATCGGCGGGGTGGACGACCTTCGGCGGCCTCCATGGTCCCGGCCGCCAGAGACGCGGAGAATAGCGCGCTGTGCGTCTGGTACCGTACCGAGAGGCGGAGGTAGCATTTGCCGAGGGAGCGCGGTTTCCACCGGCCAAGGAGGAGCACGTGCCGGAGGATGACGTCAAGGTCCTGCTGATCGAGGACGACGTCGCCGCAGCGGAGATGTATCGACTGCGCCTTGTCGCCGACGGCTATTCGGTGGTGACCGGTCGCGATGGCAAGGAAGGCCTGCGCATGGCCGCTCACGAAGCGCCGGACTTCATCTACCTCGATCTCCGTCTCCCGGGTCTCGATGGGTTCGAGGTGCTGGAGCGCCTTCGCTCCGCCCCGGAGACCATGCACATCCCTGTGATCATCCTGACCAACTACGGGGAACCCGAGCTCCGACAACGAGGCATGAAGCTCGGCGCGCTCGAGTTCCTGGTCAAGGCCGACACCACTCCGGCGCAACTCGCCGAGAGCGTCGAACGAGCGATCGCTCCTCGCTCCCTCCCCGCAAGCTGAGGCAGGCGCTCGCCGCCGTGCAGGACCCGGCACCCAGATGGGCTGACCCTGACACCGAAGATGACGCCTCGCGCAGGCTCTTCCGCGAATCGGTCAGGCTCGCCTCACGTCTCGCGTCCGCCGCTGGGATTCCCCGCACGGCCTCGCTACTCCTGCTCCGGAGCGATGCTCTGGCGTGCGTCGCGGCATCGGACCTTGTCGAGCCGAGTGCTCGCGGGCCATTTCGCATCAGCGACCACCCTGCATTTGACCGAGCGATCTCCTCACGGCAGATTGTCGATGTCCCGCCCGCGGTCGTCCTTCCCGTGCGGGGCGACGACAGGGTCGTGGCGCTCCTCGTCATCAGCGGCGAAGGGCAACTCGCCGCCGAAACGCGCGGCACGTTGCAGTCGCTTGCCGACATCATTGGTCTCGGGGTCAGCCAGGCGGCGATCGCCGACGAACTGTTCCAGGCGGCTGAACGCAGCCGGCGGCTCGAGCGGCTCAAGAGCGAGTTCCTGAACATCGCCGCGCATGAGCTTCGAAGCCCTCTGGGAATCATCAGGGGATATTCATCGATGCTGGGCGAAGGCCTGTTACCTGCTGCAGAGCGCGGCGTGGCACTCACCCGGATCACCGAGAAAGCCGAGGAGATGGCGCGCCTGATCTCAGACATGCTCGAAACCGCCCGGCTCGAGACCCTCGGTCTCGAGCTGGAACTCGAACCCCTCGACCTGCTCGGGGTCATTGAGGATGCCATGCAGGCGATGCGTCCACTGATGGGCGGCCAGCACAGCTTCGCGGTGACCGCGCAGCGTGACTCGGTGGCCGTTGTCGGCGACCGCCGTCGCCTCACCACCATGCTGACCAACCTTATCGACAACGCGATCAAATACTCGCCTGCGGGGGGGACGATCGAGATCGGCTGTGAAGACGATGGCAGGGCGGCGAGCATCCTCGTTCGCGACCACGGGATCGGCATCAATGCGGAGCAGGCTCATCTGCTCTTCAGCCGGTTCGGCCGTCTGGTGACGCCTGAAACCAGCCATATTCGCGGAACCGGCCTCGGGCTCTACCTGGCCCGTGAGACCGCCCGGCTCCACGGGGGCGACATCGTGGTCACTGCAACCCCGGGTGGCGGGAGCACCTTCACCGTCGTCCTCCCGCTCGCGTAAGCGAAACCGAAGAGTCCACCCGCGCCGTGGACCTTGATCCCGGCGGGGTGGACTCGTTGGGAGGGGGTGGGGACGACGACCTATCGACCGCCGACCTCTCGAGCTTAGTGACCCGGTACCCGACGTGTCAACTTAGCTGCCAGCCAAGCTATACAGTCGTGTCGACGTTGCGCCGTATCAGGCCTCGTCGATGATCTCCTCGACGTACTCGTCGGGATCCTTGTCAACGATGGCGATACCTCGAGCCCCTGCGTGCTCCGTCTCGAACGCCGTGAATGCCGAGGCAAGCTCAGCCTG
>JBIOIZ010000008.1:0-61357 GCA_044450385.1 Candidatus Dormibacteria bacterium | reverse complement strand
CTGGCGCGCCCAGGAGGATTTGAACCCCCGACCTTCTGATCCGTAGTCAGACGCTCTATCCGGACTGAGCTATAGGCGCGCGCCAGAGCCGTGACTGTACCCCATGCGACCTTAACCAATACCGCGCCGCGCCGCATAGGGCAGTCGCGGCATGATTCAAGTTCAGAGGCTTAACGGAGGTGGATCCAATGGCAGTGACCAAGAACGCCGAGACAGGAGCGCGTCCGGCGCTCGATTTCGTTGGCGAGGTTGCGCAGCAGATCCGCGTCGACGGGATCCGGGCGAGCACCAAGGCGGGATCGGGACATCCGACCTCGAGCATGTCGGCCGCCGACATCGTCGCCGTTCTCGCCGCCCGCCATCTTCGCTACGACTTTGCGCGCCCGGAGCTGGCCAACAACGACCATCTCATCTTCTCCAAGGGGCACGCCTCTCCCCTCCTCTACGGCATGTACAAGGCTGTGGGCGCCATCACCGACGAGGAGCTGCTCACGTACCGGACCTTCGGCTCGAGGCTCCAGGGCCACCCGACGCCGATCATCCCCTGGGTCGACGTTGCCACGGGCTCGCTCGGCCAGGGACTTGCGATCGCTGTCGGGGTTGCCCTCGCCGGCAAGTATCTCGACCGGCTTCCTTTCCACGTCTGGGTGCTCTGCGGCGACAGCGAGCTCGCTGAAGGATCGATCTGGGAGGCGCTCGACAAGGCTTCTTACTACGGCCTTTCCAACCTCACTGCGATCTTCGACGTGAACCGGCTCGGCCAGCGGGGACCGACCGAGTACGAGTGGAACCTTGACGTCTACCGCCGTCGCGCTGAAGCGTTCGGTTGCAGACCAATCGTGATCGACGGCCATGACCTCGTGGAAGTCGATGAAGCCCTCGAATCCGCGCGCTCGGGCGGGGACCGCCCAACTGTCGTGATCGCCCGGACGATCAAGGGCAAGGGGTTCAAGGACATTGAGAACAAGGACGGCTGGCACGGCAAGGCGCTGCCCCCCGAGCTGGCCGAGAAGGCGATCGCGGAATTGGGCGGCGAGCGAAATCTCCTCATCGACGTCCAGCCACCCGAGCCACTCGAGTCCGCATCGTCGACGGCTGTCGACAGGCCCTTGCAGCTGCCCACGTACAAGATGGGCGACAAGGTCGCAACCCGCAAGGCGTATGGCGACACCCTGCGTGCGCTCGGTGCCCGCCACGACGTCGTGGCTCTCGACGGCGAGGTGAGCAACTCAACGCATTCCGAGGAGTTCCGGGACGCGCATCCGGACCGCTTCTTCGAGATGTACATCGCGGAGCAGCAGATGATCGCGAGCGCCGTGGGTCTGTCTGTTCGCGGCTACGTTCCGTTCGCGTCCACCTTCGCGGCGTTCCTCTCACGCGCGTACGATTTCATACGCATGGCGGGCGTTTCCGAGGTGAGCGTCCGTCTCTCCGGCTCGCACGCCGGCTGCGAGATCGGCGCGGATGGTCCCTCGCAGATGGCGCTCGAGGACATCGCGTCGCTGCGCGCCGTGCACACATCGACAGTCCTCTATCCCAGCGACGCGGTGTCGACGGCAAAGCTCGTCGCTCAAATGGCCGATCTCCGCGGCATCAGCTACGTCCGCACGACGCGTGGGGCATACCCGGTCATCTACAAGAACGATGAGGAATTTCCGATCGGCGGCTCCAAGGTGCTCCGTCAGTCCGCCGACGATGCCGTCACGCTCATCGGTTGCGGAGTGACCCTGCACGCATGCCTCGCAGCTGGCGACCGCCTGGCGAGAACCGGCACGCTCTGCCGCGTCATCGACCTGTACTCGGTCAAGCCGATCGACACCGCGACGTTGCGGCAGGCCAGCGAGGCGACCGGCGGACGCCTGGTCGTCGTCGAAGACCATTACCCGGAGGGGGGTCTCGGGGCGGCGGTGATGGAGGCACTCGCGCTTGAGGAGTCCCCGCCACGGGTCACCCATCTGGCGGTACGCGGCCTTCCCGGCTCCGCAAGCCCCGACGAACTGATGGCGGCAGCCGGGATCGACGCCGACGCGATCGTCGCGGCGGTGAACGCGCTCGTTGGTGCTCCCACGGAGGCCGGCTGAATGACCAACCCACTTCAGCAGCTCGCCGAACACGGCCAGTCGGTCTGGCTCGATTTCATCAGCCGCGAGCTGGTGACCACCGGTCAGCTGGAGCACCGCATCGCCGAAGAGAACGTGACCGGGCTGACCAGCAACCCCACCATCTTCCAGAAGGCGATCGCGGAAGGCTCGCTCTATGACGATCAGATCCGCGACTTGATCTCGTCCGGGATCGACGACCCGCAGGACGTGTTCACCGAGCTCGCGATCGCCGACATCCAGCACGCTGCGGACATACTCGGTCCGGTCCACGAACGCACGTCAGGCGCGGACGGATTCGTCAGTCTCGAAGTGCCGCCGGGCCTTGCGCACGACACCGACGCAACCATCGCAACGGCACGGACGCTGTGGGAGCGGGTTGACCGCCCCAATCTGATGATCAAGATCCCGGCGACGCTGGAGGGCATGCCGGCGATCAATCGCACGATCGCCGATGGCCGCAATGTCAATGTCACGCTCATCTTTGCGATCGCCATGCATGAACGTGTGATCGAGCAGTACATCTCTGCGCTCGAGGCACGTCACAGCGCCGGTCAGTCACTCGATGTGCATTCGGTGGCGTCGTTCTTCGTGAGCCGCGTCGACACGCTGGTGGACAGGCTGCTCCAGGAAAAGCTTGCGGCGGATCCCGCCAATGCGCTCATCGAGGGATTGCTCGGCAAGGCGGCGATCGCCAACGCGCGGCTCGCGTACGAGCTGTTCGAGAAGCGTTTCGGTGAAGAACGATTCCAGCGGCTCCGCGCCGCGGGTGCGCATGTGCAGCGCCCTTTGTGGGCGAGCACGAGCGCCAAGAACCCCCACTACCGCGACGTTGTCTATGCCGAGGCGCTGATCGGTCCGGACACGGTGGATACGATGCCGCCCGCGACCATCGAGGCGTTCCTCGATCACGGCGTCGTGGCCGGCGACACCGTGACGTCCGACTATGCGGGCGCTCACCGGGTGATGGAACAGCTTGCCGAGGTCGGCATCGACATGGACGCTGTGACACAGCAACTGCTCGATGACGGTGTCAAGCAATTCTCCGACTCCTACAACGAGCTGATCCGCGGCATCGCCGAGAAGATCGACGCGATGGGCTCGGGGTACGCACGGCGCCAGAACCTCGATACCGGCGCGACTGACATTGCGCTCAACTCGCCCCAGGCCAGCGATATCGCCACGCGCATCTGGCGCCGTGACCCAAACCTCTGGAAGCCCGGGGACGCCGCCCACGCGGCGGTGATCAACAACCGACTGGGCTGGCTCGATGTGATCGGCGCGATGCAGGAGCGGCTGCCCGCGCTGCGGTCCCTTGCCACCGAGGTGCGCGAGGCGGGGTGGCGCGACTGCGTCCTGCTGGGGATGGGCGGTTCCAGCCTGTGTCCCGAGGTGCTGCGCAGCTCGTTTGGCAACGCGGACGGGCAGCCGGTGCTCCACGTGCTGGACACGACCGATCCACTCGCAATCGCCCGGCTCACGGGCGTCATCGATCCCAAGGCAACGGGGTACATCGTGTCCAGCAAATCGGGCACGACATTGGAAACGCTTTCACACCTGGCGCACTTCTGGGAGCTGACGTCCGGCGTCAGCGACAACCCCGGCTCGCACTTCATCGCAGTCACCGACCCCGGCACGCCGCTCGCAACCATCGCGCGCGAGCGGGGATTCCTGCACCTGTTCAAGAATCCCCCCGACATCGGCGGCCGTTATTCAGCGTTGAGCATGTTCGGTCTCGTGCCCGCCGCGATCATCGGCATCGAGTGCGACCTGCTGCTCGAGCGCGCCGCCCAGATGCGGCGGAACTGCACGGCCGGTGTCCCCGGTGACCTCAACTGCGGGCTCAGCCTCGGAACCGTGATGGGCGTGCTCCACGACCAGGGCCGCGACAAGGTGACCATCCTGGCGCCGAAGGAAATCGAGGCCTTCTCGCTCTGGGCGGAGCAGCTCATCGCCGAGAGCACCGGCAAGGAAGGCAAGGGGATCATCCCGATCGGCGACGAGCCAATCGGGAACCCCCCTGTCTACGCCGACGACCGGCTCTTTGTCGCGCTCCGGCTGGGTGAGAACGCGGCATTCGATCACTCCATTGATGCGCTGAGAACCGCGGGACATCCGATCATCGTCTTCGATCTCGCCGACAAGTACGATCTCGGCGCCGAATTCTTCCGCTGGGAGTTCGCGACTGCTGTTGCGGGCGCGCACCTCGGGATCGATCCATTCGATGAACCGAACGTGCAGGAGTCGAAGGACAACACCAAAGCGGTGCTGCAGCAGTATCAGCAGACCGGTTCGCTCCCGGACGAGCCCGCCGCGGTGACCGACGGAGCACTGCGTGTGTACGGTGATGTCTCCGGCTCCAGCGCATCGAGCGCGCTCGCCGCCCATCTCGACACCGCCCACCAGGGCGATTACGTCGCGCTGATGGCATACGTCACGCCCGACGACGCGAATGCGACGGCGCTCCAGCGTCTGCGTGTCGCCATACGAGACACACGGCGGCTCGCGACCACACTCGGCTTCGGCCCGCGCTTCCTCCACAGCACAGGACAGCTCCACAAGGGCGGTCCGAACACAGGCGTCTACATCCAGATCACCGCCGACGACGGCACTGACGTTCCCATTCCAGGACAATCGTTCACGTTCTCGATACTCAAGCGGGCGCAGGCCGCCGGTGACCTCCAGTCCCTGCGCTCCCACGGCCGGCGCGTCGTCCGTGTCCATATCGCCGGCGACCTCGATGCGGGGCTCGCGAGCCTCACTGATGCCGTCGCCGCAACCACGGCGGGGCGCTGAGCGCCGCCATCACACCAGGGACTCACCACCATGCAGATCGGCTTTGTCGGGCTCGGCAGGATGGGCAGCAACATGGTGCACCGGCTGCGTCGCGACGGTGATCACGCCGTCGTCGCATACGATCCCAACCCGGACGCACGCGCGACCGTCGAGGCGTTCGGCGCCACCACGACCGGTAGCATCGATGAACTCATCGCGGCACTCGACAAACCACGCGGCGTCTGGATCATGGTCCCGTCGGGAAAGGTCACGGACGAAACCGTGGCCGCGCTGCAATCGCTGCTCGAGAAGGGTGACACGATCATCGACGGCGGCAACAGCAACTACCACGACTCGATCGCGCGAGCTGCGAGCAGCGTCGAGCGCGGTATCAACTTCATCGACGCAGGGACCAGCGGCGGGATCTGGGGCCTGCAGGTTGGGTACTGCCTGATGGCCGGCGGTGACAAGGCGACCATCGATCGCTGGCGCCCGATCTTCACAACCCTCGCGCCGCCGGACGGCTTCCTCCATGTCGGGCCCTCCGGTTCCGGACACTTCGTCAAGATGGTGCACAACGGCATCGAGTACGGGATGCTGCAGGCATACGCCGAAGGGTTCGCCATCATGCAGGCGAAGCAGGATTTCGGCGAGCTCGATCTCCACGCGATCGCGCATCTCTGGAACCAGGGGAGCGTGGTGCGCTCCTGGCTCCTCGAACTCGCCGAGCGGGCATTCGCCCGCGATCCGCAGCTGAGCCAGCTGCGCGGGTGGGTCGATGACTCCGGCGAGGGACGCTGGACTGTCGAGGAGGCGATGCAGCTCTCGGTGCCCGCTCCCGTGCTGGCGATGTCGTTGTTCATGCGGTTCCAGTCGCGCCTGCCCGACGGCTTCGGCAACAAGGTGATCGCCGCGCTCCGCAATGAATTCGGCGGCCACCCGGTGAAGACTGAGTCGCCTGCGGGGACCGCGGCATCACACTGATCGCGGAGCACCCGCACCACGAGCGACGGAAGGAACCGCGAATTCCGGTTCCATGCTGCGTGGTCATCTTCGGCGCCAGCGGCGACCTCACCAAACGCAAGCTCGTCCCCGCTCTGTATGCGCTGGCCGCGGAAGGAAGCCTGCCGGACGGTTTCACGGTCATCGGCGCAGCACGCAGTCACCTGAGCGACGAGGAGTTCCGCGCCGACATGCGCGAAGGCGTCGAGCAGTACGGACGCGTGCGCCTTCGCGGCGATGTGTGGGAGAAATTTGCAGCCGGACTCTGGTACGTGACGTACGACCTCGAAGCCCCGGATGGTTTCGATGCACTCAAGCGAGCACTGGAGACGGCGGACGGCGAACGCGGCACCAAGGGAAACCGGCTGCTTTACTTCAGTACACCACCGACCGCCGTCACCCCGCTCGCGGATGGGCTCAACGCCGCCGGTCTGACCACCCAGGTTCCCGGCACGTTCGTGCGCGCGATCATCGAGAAGCCGTTCGGGCGCGATCTTGCCAGCGCGCGCGAGCTCAATGCGCGCCTCCACGCAGCCTTCACCGAAGAGCAGATCTACCGCATCGACCATTACCTGGGCAAGGAGACCGTTCAGAACCTGCTCGTATTTCGATTCGCCAACGGGATCTTCGAACCGTTGTGGAACCGGCAGTACATCGACCACGTGCAGATCACCGTGGCAGAGCAGATCGGCGTCGAGGGTCGTGGCGCTTACTACGAGGGAGCAGGTGCGCTGCGCGACATCGTCCAGAACCACATCATGCAGCTGGTGGCGATCGTCGGCATGGAGGCGCCGTCGAACTTTCAGGCTGAGATGGTTCGTGACGAGAAGGTCAAGCTGCTCCGCGCCGTGCGGCCGATCCACCCCGACGACGCACTCTCGCACTCGGTGCGCGGGCAGTATTCCGCCGGACTCATCAACGGCGAGCCCGTGCCCGGTTACCGCGAGGAGAAAGGCGTCGCGCCCACCTCACTTCGCGAGACCTTTGTTGCGCTCAAGGTGGATATCGACAACTGGCGCTGGGCGGGAACTCCATTCTACTTGCGCACCGGCAAACGCCTGGCCAAGCGAGCCACGGAGATTGTCATCCAATTCCGTCGCGTGCCCCATTCGCCGTTCGCCGGCAGCGTCCCGCTGGCATCGGGTGCAGTGCCCACCGACGGCATCGAGCCGAACCTGCTCATCCTGCGTATTCAGCCCGACGAAGGAATCACGTTGCGTTTCGGCGCGAAGATCCCTGGCCAGGCGCTCCGGATCGAGTCGGTTAACATGGACTTCATGTACGGCACAGCATTCCGCGAGCAATCGCCCGATGCGTACGAGCGTTTGCTGCTCGACTGCATGCGCGGTGACCCGACCCTCTTCGCGCGCGAGGACGAGGTCGAGGAGGCGTGGCGCTTCTGCACAGCGATTCTCGACGGCTGGCGCGCGCATCCTCCCGACGCGGTGCATTCCCCGAATTACCCGTCGGGTACATGGGGTCCCGAGGAGTCGCACGCGTTCATGGCTCGGGATGGACGCGCCTGGCATGTCCCCTGACATGGGTCACTCGAACGCTCTCGACGGCCTAGCCGGCGAGCGTGTCGTCAGTGAGACGTCACAGGAAGTGGCCGAAGCCGTCGCGACGTGGGTCGCGGCACAGTCCCGGCGTGCCCATGCCGACCACGGCAACTTCTCGATCGCACTCTCCGGCGGCACCACCCCTCGCCTCCTGAACGAGCTCCTCGCGGGGCCGGAATGGCGGGCACGGATCGATTGGTCCTGGTGGAACGTCTACTTCGCTGATGAGCGCGCCTGCCCGCCGGATGATCCCCGCAGCAACTACTTCCTGGCCGAGACCACCTTGTTGCGCCATGTGCCCATCGACCCGAACCGCGTGCATCGCATGCCGGCGGAACGTCCGGATCTCGATGCCGCTGCGGCGGAGTATTCGGGCCTGCTCGCCGCGTCGCTGCCTTCCGGAATCGGTGGTGCACCGCGTCTCGACGTGATCCTCCTCGGCCTCGGCGATAACGGGCACACCGCGTCACTGTTCCCGGGGACCCGGGCGCTGGACGTAGCCGATCGCTGGGCGACACGCGGCCTCGCCGACTACGAACCGTACGACCGGATCACGCTCACCTTCCCGGCGATCAATGCAGCGGCAGCAATCGGGTTCATGGTCACCGGCGCGTCCAAGCACCCTGCGCTCGTCGCCACCGCCCGGGGCGAGGTCCCCGCGTCGCGGGTCAGGCCGATCGATGGCACTCTCGCCTGGTTCCTCGACGCCGCTGCCGCGGCAGGGTGACGGCTCGGACAATTCCGGTAGCCGACTGACCCGCGTCTGCCAGAATCCGCGGGATGCCGCGATCGACCTGGAAGCCCTGCCGAGACGCAGTCCGGATCGCGCCGAGCCTGCTCGCCGCTGACTTCGGACATATCGCGAACGCCGCGCACGACCTCGAGGAGAGCGGGGCGGAGCGCATCCACGTCGACGTGATGGATGGCGTCTTCGTGCCCAACTTCACCTTCGGTACCGACACGGTGCGCGTGCTCCGGCGCGCGACATCGCTGCCTCTCGAGCTGCATCTGATGATCGTCAATCCCGACGCACATCTGAGCACGTTCGCCAGTGCCGGAGCCGATGCGATCACCGTGCACTACGAGGTCTGTCCGAACCTGCATCGCACGCTGTCGACCATCCGCACACTCGACTGCCGCTCCGGCGCAGCGATCAATCCCAGCACCCCCGCGCACATGCTCGACGACATTCTCGAATCGTGTGACCTTGCGCTGGTCATGACCATCGACCCCGGGTTTGGCGGCCAGTCGTTGATACCACGAACCTTGCGCAAGGTCGAGCAGGTGCGTCATGAGGTTGAACGCCAGGGGCTGGATACCGAGATCGAGGTGGACGGCGGTGTCGACGCCACCAATGCGAAGGCATGTGTCGACGCGGGTGCGGACGTGCTCGTCGCCGGCACCGCGGTGTTCCGGCACGCCGGCGGCCCCAAGGGCGGCGTGGCGGCGTTGCAGCAGGCTCTGGCAGAATCCGGCGGCAGGCAATGACCGAGCTCGCCACCGCCACGCTTGCAGACGGCAGCGAGGATATCGACCACGCTGCGTCCGACCTCGCAGCGCGGCTGCCGTCACCGCTCGAGCCGCTCGCGCGGCTCGCCTACAACTACGCCTGGTCGTGGTGGCGCGGCGGCGACGACGTGTTTCGGATGATCGACCCCGTGCGCTGGGAGGCGAGCAACCACAACCCCATCCGCCTCCTCGATGAGACCTCGTCGGCGGCCCTCGAGCGCGCGGCGGGTGACGCGACAATGCTCCATCGTCTCAGCGACCTGGTCGGCGCGCTCGACCATGAGTTGAGCCGTCCGCCCATCGAGGGGAGGGCAACACCGGTCCATCCGGTGGCCTTTCTCTGCGCCGAGTTCGCGGTGCACCGATCCCTGCCGATCTACGCGGGCGGCCTGGGCGTGCTGGCCGGGGACATCCTCAAGCAGGCGTCCGACATGGCGCTCCCCATGGTCGGTGTCGGGCTCCTCTACCGACAGGGGTATTTCCAGCAGCGCATGGACCGATCCGGCTACCAGCTCGAGTACTGGCTCCAGGTCGATCCGGAGCGAGTTCCCGCCGCTCTTGTCCATAAAGGCGGGACCCCCCTGACCGTGACGGTCCCGCTCCGCGGTCGTGATGTGGTTGTTCAGGTGTGGCGACTCGACGTCGGTCGCACGCCCCTCTATCTTCTCGACGCGCAGCGCCCGGAGAACTCGGCCATCGACCAGTGGATCACCAGCCGCCTCTACGTCGCCGACCGGCCGACGCGGCTCGCCCAGTACGCGCTTCTCGGCATCGGCTCAATGCGGGCCCTCGACGCCATGGGGCTGGACCCCTCCGTCGTGCACCTCAACGAGGGTCATGCCGCCCTCGCGCCGCTCGAGATCGCACGCCGGGAGATGTCGCACGGACGCTCGCGCCACGAGGCATTCACCGCCGCGCGCGAGCGTACGGTCTTCACGACTCACACTCCCGTGAGCGCGGGCAATGAGGGCTATGACGTCAGCGAGATCGTCGAGGTGCTCGGCGACTATCCCGAGCAGGCCGGGCTCGACCTCGAGGGCTTCCTCCATCTCGGCCGTACCCGGCCGGACAACCCTCACGAGCAGTTCGTGATGACGCCGCTCGGCATCAAGATGAGCCGCTCGCGCAACGGGGTCAGCCGCCGTCACGGCGAGGTTGCCCGGCAGATGTGGCAGTCCCTATTCCCCGAGCGACCCGCCGATACGGTGCCGATCGGACATGTCACCAACGGCGTGCACGTGCCGACCTGGATGGTGCCGCGGATGCGAGAGCTGCTCGATCGCTACCTCGGTGATGGATGGGACACGCGCGCCGCCGATCCGGACACATGGCGGGGAGTGGACGATATTCCCGACGCCGAGCTGTGGGCGCTGCGCAACGCGCTGCGGACCGAGTTCGTGCAGCACGTGCGCGAGCGCAGTGTTGCGAACCGGCTCGCACGCGATGAGCCGCGCTGGTATGTCGAAGCGGCCGAGAACGGTTTCGACGAGCACGCGCTCACCTTCGGGTTCGCACGCCGTCTCGCCGGATACAAGCGCATCCAGCTGCTGACGCTCGACCCCGCTCGTGCTGCCAGCGTGCTCGACAACAAGGATCGCCCTGCGCAGATGGTCTTCGCCGGCAAAGCGCACCCGCAGGACGAGGAGGCGAAGCACGCGGCGCAGGGACTCTTCACCTTCGAGCGCGAGCCCGCGGCGATGAGCAGGATCGCCTTCCTCGATAACTACAGCCTCGCGACGGCTGAGCACATGGTGGCCGGCTGCGACGTGTGGATCAACGTACCAAGGCCACCGCTCGAGGCGAGCGGCACCAGCGGGATGAAGTCGGCGCTGAACGGAGGGCTCAACCTCTCGGTGCTCGACGGATGGTGGGCCGAGGCATACAACGGGACCAACGGATGGGCCATTCCTGGCGACATCCTCTTCGACCATGGGATGCAGGACTCACGCGACGCGGCAACCCTCTTCGACATCATCGAGCACGAGGTCGTGCCACTGTTCTACCAGCGCGATGAGCACGGCATTCCCCGCGGCTGGGTGCAGCGTATGCGTGCATCGCTGCGCACCAATGGACCGCGTTTTTCAGCGGCGAGGATGATGCTCGACTATGCGAGGGACGTCTACAACGTCATTCCCGCGAGCTGACGGCGCCGCTTTGACCGTTACTTCGGAGTCGGCCTGGATGACGGCGTCGGGCTCGGAGTCGCCGTCGGGGTGGGCGTGGGCGGCGCGATGATGGTGATCGGCGCCGTGCCCGGCGCAACTGTCGCCGTCGGCGTGGTCGTCGGTGGTGCGGTGGGCGTGGCCGAGGGCGCCCCCGCCGTGTCGATACTCGTCGGCGCGCCGGCGCCGGTCGGCGCGTTGGCGCCCGAGGGTGCCGTGAAGATCGGCGCGGGTGGCGCACTCGGCGAGACCTGAACCCCAGGGCCACCGAGTGCCTGCGCAGCAAAGATCACCATCACCACCAGCGCGATCACCGCGGCAGCAGCGACCGACCACACCTTCCAGCCGACACCGCCGGGACGCGACGCGTCGGCCGCGGCGCCCATCGCGAGCCCTGGCAATGGAATGTCCTCGTCGTCGTAGATGAATTCGACCGGTGGAGCTGCGGGGGCAGGGTCGGCAAGCCGGTCGGCGACGACGACGGCCAGCCACGAACGCCCGTGCTCCCGCCAGCCGGGCCCGAGGAACGTCGCCCCCGCGATCTCGACGTCACGACGGAACAGCGCCGCGCTCGCCGGCCGGTCGCGGGGATCCTTCGCAAGTCCGCGAATCACCAACTCTCTCGCGACCATCGGGACCGCCTCGCTCGGCAGTGCCCCCTGCGTGTGCTGGACACCGAGGCCGGTGAGGTCGGTGCCGAGGTACGGGGGTCGCGCGGTCAGCGCATCGACGAGCACGCCCGTCGCCGCGTAGATATCGGTTGCCACCGTGTGCGGTCTGCCGGCCCACAACTCCGGCGCCATGTACTGGGGCGTGCCGGCGCGCCAGCCGCGACGAAGCGGAGGCGCAGGCACCCCCGCGTCACGAAGGATGGCGGTGCCGTCGGTGTCGAGCAGGACCGCGCCAGGCGTCACGTCGCAATGGATGACTCCGGCCGCGTGGAGCGCCTCGAGGGCGGCCAGCGAATCGTCGAAGACCACCAGCGCGGCGCCCGCGTTCAGGCGGCCGGACACATCGATCAGGTGACGCAGCGTGACGCCATCGACCCATTCGTAGACGATCGCTGCCTGCCTGTCGTCGAACGCCATGACCGAGAGGAGGTGCTGGTGCCGCAACGCGCCGAGGATCGCCATGTCGTGGCGGATCTGGCGTCGGAAGCCGGCATCGCTGGACAGCGCAGGACTGAGCAGGCGGATGAGGACCCGCGATCCGGTCGTGCTGTCGTGGGCGTCGACAAGCGCACCTGCTCGGTCGACGCTGATCCCCCGGTCCAGTGTGTATCCGGGAATGTGTGCCCGCGCCCCGACCATGTCGTGGCTTCCAGCCTGCTCCATTCGTCCTCAGTATGCCGTGACAAAAGCGCCGTGGAGTGGAATTCGGTCACGGGGACCACCGCCGCTGGGCACTAGAATGGCCGGGCAGTGGAGTACGTCGAGAGCATCCTCGACCTGGTCGGCAACACCCCGTTGGTCCGGCTGAGCAAGGTCACCGAAGGGCTCCGGCCTCTGATCCTGGCCAAGCTCGAGCAGCTCAACCCTGGCGGGAGCGTCAAGGACCGCATCGGGCTCTCCATGCTCGAGGACGCGGAACTCCGTGGGCTGCTGCGCCCGGGAGGAACCGTGGTGGAGCCCACCTCTGGGAATACAGGCCACGGGCTTGCGATGGCCGCGGCGATCAAGGGCTACAAGATGATCTTCGTCATGCCCGACAAGATGTCGGCGGAGAAGATCAGCCTGCTTCGCGCGTACGGCGCCGAGGTCGTCATCTGCCCCACCAACGTCGAGCGCGACTCTCCCCAGTCGTACTACTCGGTTGCGGATCGCCTGACCCGTGAGGTGCCAGGCGCCTATCAGCCCAACCAGTACTTCAATACCCGCAACCCTGAAGCGCACTATCGCACCACGGGCCCCGAGATCTGGCGTCAGACCGACGGCCGCATCACGACGTTCGTCGCCGGTGTCGGGACGGGCGGCACCATCAGCGGCGCCGGCAGATACCTCAAGGAGCAGAATCCGGCGGTCCGGGTGATCGGCGCCGACCCTGAGGGCTCCATCTACAGCGGCGAGATCGCCCCGTACAAGGTCGAGGGCGTCGGCGAGGACTTCTGGCCCGGCACCTTCGATCGAGACGTTGTTGACGAGTTCATCCAGGTGACCGACCGCGAGAGCTTCGTGGCCGCTCGGAAGCTCGCCCGCCAGGAGGGGATCCTCGTCGGCGGGTCGGCCGGCCTCGCCCTGCACGCGGCAATCCAGGTCGCGGTCGACTCCAAGCCGGATGACGTCATCGTGGTGCTCCTCCCGGATACCGGGCGCAATTACCTCAGCAAGTTCTTCAGCGACGAGTGGATGCGCCAGAACGGGTACCTGCAGCGGCTGGTGCCTGCGCGCGTTCGTGAGGTGATCGACTCACACAGTGACGGTGTTCCGGAGCTCGTCAGCGTCGGTGCCGGCAAGTCGGTCGGGGAAGCGATCGACCTCATGCAGCAGTACGGGATCTCGCAACTGCTCGTCACCGAGAACGGGAGCACATCGGGTGGTGGCGTGGTCGGCAGCATCCAGGAACGAACCCTGCTGGACCGCATCTACCGCGACCCCACCATGGTCACCACGTCGGTGTCGACGGCGATGGACCCGCCATTCGCGCGCGTCGCCGCCGGTGCGCCGATCGAGGAGGCGTTCGAGGCGCTTTTGGGCGGCGAGCCCGCGCTGATGATCGTCGAAGGCGACATCCCTGTCGGGGTGATCACGCGGAGCGACCTGCTCGAGTTCGTCGCCCGGCGCGGACGCAGCTGACAGGTGCAGCACAAGCCGCACGGTCTGGCCACGCGCGCCCTGCACGTCGGGCAGGGACCGGATCCGGCCACCGGCGCGGTGGTCGTCCCGATTCACCTTGCGACGACCTTCGCACAGGAATCCCCCGGCCGTCACCGGGGCTTCGAGTACTCCCGATCCGGCAATCCAACCCGCGGAAACCTCGAGGAGTGTCTGGCGTCGCTCGAGAATGCCGGGCACGGTCTCGCCTTCTCCTCCGGCCTCGCCGCCACCACGACGGTGATGCTGCTTCTGGATCCGGGCGATCATGTCGTCTTCACCGAGGACGTCTACGGCGGCACGTTCCGTTTGTTCGACAGAGTCTTCCGGCGCTACGGGCTGACCTTCACGGCAGTCGATCCCACCGACCCGGATGCCGTGGTCGCGGCGATGACCGAGCGCACTCGCCTCGTATGGCTCGAGTCACCGACCAATCCACTGCTGCGCGTCGTCGACCTCGACGCCGTGAGCGAACTCGTTCATGGTGCGGGCGCATTGGTCGCGGTCGACAGCACGTTCGCGAGCCCGGTGCTGCAGCGGCCTCTCGAGCTCGGCGCCGACCTGGTCATCCACAGCTCGACGAAATTCCTCGGCGGCCACAGTGACGTCCTCGGTGGAGCTGTGCTCACCACGGACGATGTCCTTGCGGAGCGAATGCGCTTCCACCAGAACGCCGTCGGCGCCGTACCCTCCCCATTCGACTGCTGGTTGCTGCTCCGCGGGCTGAAAACGCTCCAACTCCGGGTGATCCGTCAGTGCGAGAACGCGCTGACCATCGCTCGGTGGCTCGAGGGTCAGGACGCCGTGGTCCAGGTGTACTACCCCGGACTCGAGAGCCACCCCGGCCACGCGCTCGCCCGGCGACAGATGGGTGGGTACTTCGGCGGCGTGGTGTCATTCGCGGTGTCCTCGGGAGACGCAGCGCGCTCGTTCCTCGAGCGACTTCGCGTCTTCACGCTCGCGGAATCACTCGGCGCCGTGGAGTCCCTCGCCGAAAGCCCTGCGCTGATGACCCACGCGTCGATACCCGCGGAGACCCGGATGCGGGTCGGTGTCAGCGACGGACTGGTGCGCCTGTCCGTCGGTATTGAGGACGTCGACGACCTGGTGGCCGACCTGGAGCAGGCGCTGGCGTAGTCTCTCGCGGCGACGCGCCGAGCTTCCACTCGCCGGTGGTGAGCAGCAGCGTTCCGTCGATCTCCGGCAGCGCCGGAGCACCGAGACGGCGCAGCTTGCGCCACTGTTCGCCGTCGTCCTCGCTGAGAAACGTGATCGCCTTGCCCTCGTTGCCGTTGCGCGCGGTGCGCCCGACCCGATGGGTGAGCCACTGAGGAGTCTCGGGAAGCTCGAAATTGATCACCAGCCCAACGTTGACGACGTCGATACCACGCGCGGCGACGTTGGTTGCGACGAGCACCTCCGTGCGATTCGCACGAAACGAATCGAGTGCGCGGTCACGCGCATTCTGCGACAGGTTGCCCTGGAGCTCACCGGCGGTGTGCCCCATGCGAAGCAGATCGCGAACCAGCTTCTTGGCGCCATGCTTGGTGCGGTGGAAGACGATGGTCTGGTTGAGCTCGGTGGTCCGCTGGCGGCGCAGCAGCCGGGACAGCGCGTCGATCTTCTGCGACTTGACGACGTTCATGACGCCGTGCTCGAGCGCGGGAATCTGTTCGTTCACGACTCGCACGCGCGCCGGTTCGTACAGGTGCTTGGTGATCATGCGCTGCACCCAGTCCGGCATCGTCGCCGAGGCGAGGACCGTCTGGCGACGAGCACTGCTGCTGAAGTTGGGGCACATCGAGATGATCTTCTCGACGTCCTTGGCAAAACCCTGGTCGAGCATCTCGTCAGCCTCGTCGAGCACGAGGTATTCGATGTCCCGCAGGCGCGCGAGGCCGTTGCTCGCCAGGTCGAGGAGACGCCCCGGGCACCCGACGATCACGTCCGGCGCGTTGCGCAGACCGCCGGTTTGCGGGCCGTAGCCCACCCCTCCGATGCAGACCACGGTGCGCAGCGCAGGGTCGACCTGGCGGATCACCGCGTTCACCTGGGTTGCGAGTTCACGCGTTGGAGTCACGATGAGCGCCCTGGCGCCGTGACCCTGATGCCCGGCCAGGCGCTCGACCATGGGCACGACATATGCGAGTGTCTTCCCCGACCCGGTCGGGGCCTCGATCACGCAGTCGTGACGCGCCAGCAGCGGCGGGATCGCCTCCTGCTGGACCGTGTTGGCCTCTGTGAAACCGTTCTCGCGGAGAGCGACGGACGTGCGCGGACGCACGCCGATGGATTCAAACGTTGTCACCGTGTTACCTCGGGACCCGGGCCATCCCCGTTATCCCAGAATCCCCTCGCTGGACTGTCGTGTGCCGGATTCTTGAGACCCGCCGATGACCGGCGGAGAGAGGGTTCACCAAGAGGCATGGCTCGCCGATTCGCGAGCACTTGCCAAGACAGTACCACAGGTTGGTGCAAAGACCGCAATCGGTAACACAGGCGGTTTCCGGCTCTCGGGTGTATATCCTCGCTTCGAATGACGTTCGATGCCTTCCTTCACCAGCTTCCCGACGCGGACGCCGCGGAGACCGCCG
The DNA here is from genome assembly GCA_044450385.1 of Candidatus Dormibacteria bacterium. Lineage (GTDB taxonomy): Bacteria > Chloroflexota > Dormibacteria > Aeolococcales > Aeolococcaceae > Palsa-851. The sequence continues at coordinate 44,847 of JBIOIZ010000008.1, read as the reverse complement.
AATGGCTGGAGTCCCTTGACGCGCTGGTCGCCTCCGAAGGCACCGTTCGCGCGCGCTTTGTGATCGGCAAGCTCCTCGAGCGCGCGCGCCGCCTGCAGGTGCCGGTGCCATCGCTGGTGTCGACGCCGTACATCAACACGATTCCGCCCGCCGAGGAACCGTGGTTCCCCGGCGACGAGGAGATGGAGCGGCGCATCCGCCGCATCGTTCGCTGGAACGCCGCGGCCATGGTCACCAGGGCGAACAAGCGAAGCGACGGTATCGGTGGGCATCTCTCCACATACGCGTCGGCGGCCTCGCTCTACGAGGTCGGATTCAACCACTTCTTCCGGGGCAAGGATGACGGCACCTCCGGCGACCAGATCTACTACCAGGGGCACGCTGCGCCCGGCATGTACTCGCACGCGTTCCTCGAGGGCCGGATCACCGAAGCGCAGATGGATAACTTCCGCCAGGAGACGGGAGGAAACGGGCTCAGCTCGTATCCGCATCCGCGCCTGATGCCCGAGTTCTGGGAGTTTCCGACGGTGTCCATGGGCCTGGGGCCGCTGAATGCCATCTACCAGGCGCGCTTCAACCGCTACCTGTACAACCGGCACATCGCGGATACGAGCGAGAGCCGGGTGTGGTGCTTCCTTGGTGACGGCGAATGCGATGAGCCGGAAACGCTCGGGGCGCTGTCCCTCGCCGCTCGCGAGCAGCTCGACAACCTGACGTTCGTCGTCAACTGCAACCTGCAGCGTCTTGACGGCCCGGTACGGGGTAACGGCAAGGTCATCCAGGAGCTCGAGGGAATCTTCCGCGGTGCCGGCTGGAACGTCATCAAGGTGATCTGGGCCCGCGAATGGGACGAGCTGCTGGCACGGGATGTGTCGGGTGTGCTCGTCGACCAGATGAACCGCGTCCCTGACGGCGAGTTTCAGAAGTACACGACCGAGAGCGGCGCATACATCCGCGAGCACTTCTTCGGCCCGGATCCGCGCCTGCGCAAGATGGTGGAGCACCTGTCGGATGACGATCTCCGCCACCTCCGCCGCGGCGGTCACGACTATCGCAAGGTGTACTCCGCATACAAGCTCGCGCTGGAGCAACGCGGAGCGCCAACGGTGATCCTTGCGCACACCGTCAAGGGATGGACCCTCGGCGTCGGGTTCGAAGGACGCAACTCGACACACCAGATCAAGAAGATCGGCGAGGCGGAGTTGCGAGCATTCCGCGACCTGCTCCAGCTGCCGATCAGCGACAAGCGGCTCGCGGAGGCCAAGCCCCCCTACTACCATCCTGGCGCGGATTCAGACGAGGTCGAGTACCTGCTCATGCGCCGGCGCGCGCTCGGTGGGATGTTGCCACGCAGGGTGGTGCGGTCCAAACCGCTCGAGCTACCTGGGGAGGCGCCCTATGCGGAGTTCCTCTCAGGGAGTGGCACACGCGCGGCGTCGACGACGATGGTCTTCGCCGGTCTGCTGCGCAACCTGCTCCGCGACCCGGGCATCGGCAACCGGATTGTGCCGATCATTCCGGACGAGGCGCGCACCTTCGGCATGGATGCGCTCTTCAGCGAGGTGAAGATCTACGCGCCCTTCGGTCAGACCTACGAACCGGTGGACGCGGGCATGGTGCTCTCCTATCGCGAAGCAGTCGACGGGCAGATCCTCGAGGAGGGCATTACCGAGGCGGGCTCGATGGGCAGCTTCACAGCGGCGGGGACTGCGTATGCAACCCACGGCCAGGCCGTGATTCCGTTCTACATCTACTACTCGATGTTCGGGTACCAGCGGGTCGGCGACCTCATCTGGGCGTTCGGCGACTCACGCGGTCGAGGCTTCATGCTCGGCGGCACCGCCGGACGCACCACCCTCAACGGCGAGGGTCTGCAACACGAGGACGGACATTCGCCGCTGCTGTTCAGCGCGATCCCGAACGTGCGCATCTACGATCCCGCCTTCGCGTTCGAGCTTACGACAGTCATTCGCGACGGCATGCGCCGGATGTACGTCGACGGCGAGGACATCTTCTACTACATCACCCTTTACAACGAGAACTACCCGATGCCGCCGATGCCAGAAGGCAGCGAGGACGGGATCCTTCGGGGTCTGTACCGGTACAAGCCCGCGGAGGGCGAGCGCACCCACCGCGCGCGCATCCTCGCCAGCGGAACCGCCGTGCAGGCTGCGCTCGAGGCGCAGGCCGTGCTCCTCGAACAGCACGACGTCGCCGCCGAGGTCTGGAGCGCCACGAGCTTCCAGCTGCTGCGCCAGGACGCGCTCGAGGTCGAGCGCTGGAACCGCCTCCATCCGGACGCCGAGCCACGCGTCGCTTACATCGATGAGCAGCTGGGTGGTGAGGGCGGACCGATCGTTGCGGTGACCGACTATATGAAGGCGGTGCCCGATCAGATCGGGCGATTCGTCACCGTCCCGTTCATCCCGCTCGGCACCGATGGGTACGGCCGCAGCGACACACGAGTTGCGCTGCGCCGGCACTTCGAGGTCGACGCGGGATCGATCTCCGTCGCCGTGCTCGACGGACTCGCGCAGCAGGAGCAGCTTCCACGTCATGTCGTCGCCGCCGCCATCGAGCACCACGGAGTCGACACCGAGCTCGCGGACCCGCGCGACCGCTGACGCCAGTCAGCGTGGGGCGAACGCCGTCGATGATCGTTCGGCGTAGAGAGCGCCTCCCGGCGCGGATCGCGATTCGAACAGCACGAGACGCGACGCGGTGAAACGGATGTCCGGCCGAGGTTCGGCGGCAGCGGCGGCCCACGCCGCACGTGCCGCGTCGGTCCATGGAAGGCGGGGTCTGCCGAGCGTGCAGTGCGGATGGAAGCGCCGCTCCTCGACATCGAACCCCGCAGCGCCGAGTGCGCCGCGACATTCGAGTGCGACCGCGGTGAGCTGGGGGAGGTCGCGCGCCGGTCCGAGCCACAGAACACGCGGTGTTCCCCGTTGGGGGAATGCACCAAGCCGATTCAGGACCACGTCGAATGTGAATGTGTCGTGGGCGATCGGCGTGACGACTGCCAGCGCGGCGGCGGCACGCTCACCGTCGATCTGTCCGAAGAAGTGCACGGTCAGGTGGAGTGTTTCGGGGCGCGCCCAGCGGACATCAGGAACTCGCTCACTGAGGTCACCCTGGAGCCTCTGCGCCGCCCCGAGGCCCGGCTCCTCGAGAGGCACGGCCAGGAAGCACCTCACGCAGCGGGCGCAGTCGCGGCCGGCCTGGGGGTCGGAGTTGCAGCCGTGGGACTCGGGTTCGGCGTGCACGGGTTACCACCTGCATTGGTCAGCGACACCACGATCTGGTTCGCGGCGCAGAGCTGGTTGACCGCGGTGAACAGCGCCTCGGTGAACCAGTTCGGCCGGTCCATCACGTTGTACGGGTTACCGGCATAGACGAGGATGTGGCGTACACCCCAGCCCGCTGCGGTCTTGGAATACACCATCACGATGTCGTAGCCCCCGGCGTCGTGGACGGGTGTCGTGGTGTACGCGCCGACCCGAAGCGACTCAACGGCTGTCGCGAACGACGGGTCGTACGTCTTGAGTTGCGTCGCCGTCAGGACACCGAGATCGCCGCCCTTGGCTGCCGTTCCCGTCGAGCCCGCATCGTCCGAATACGTCTTGGCAGTGGTGATGAAGTTCGCTCCTGTCGCGAGCGCCTTCTCGACGACTGCCGCGCGCTGCTGCGCGAAGACGTTCTCGACGCGCTGCTCGTTGAGGTTCGAGGAGATCTCATCCTCGAGCTGAGCAATCGACCCACCCGCACCGGCGAGCTCGGTCTTGAGGGCGCTCACGCCGCCTGCCTGCTGCGCGTCGGTCGTCACCTCGGCGGACACTTCCGCGGGGGTCGCCGCGAGGCCGAGCCTTGTCGCCTCTTCGCGAATCACCGTATCGAGAATCAGGCTGCGCAGAATCGCCGCACGCAGCTGCGTGACCGCTGCGCCTCCCTGGCAGGATCCTCCGCCCTGGACGATGCTTGTGCAGGCGCTCTGGTACCTGACATTGAACTGCGCCAGGGTGATTGACATTGTGGCGACACGCGCGATCACCGGCGACGGCGTCACGGCTGCGGGCTTGCTGGAACCGCATGCCGCGATGAGCGCGCACAACGCCACGACCGCCGCCCCGCCTCGTCGCTGCAACATCCTCACGCCAGTGTATCGGGGGCCGGCGCCGGCCCCGCTCGGCTCAGGCCGAGCCCGCTGACGCGGGCCCGGAACGACGGCGTGACCACCACGAGGACGGTGGTCGCTCCCACGAACAGTGCTCCCACCCCGATGGCGTTGAACAACCCCACCGAGCGGGCCATCACACCGTATGCCACCGTGCCCAGCGGTTGCAGGCCGGCGAAGATCGTTGCGTAGATGCCGAGAAGCCTGCCGCGCAGCGCAGGATCCGTGTCGGTCTGGAGGAGGGTGGTCATCGATGTGCTCACCGCGACGAACGCGAAGCTGATCCCGACCAGTGCCGGCAGCGTGATCCAGAGCACAGCTCCATGGGCGACGGTGAACAGGCTCGCGGCGTACACCACCCCGCCGACGAGCATCAGTTGGAGCCGCCCCGCTCCTCGTCCCAACGAGGCGATCGCGAGACCGCCGACAAGTCCCCCGATTCCTCCGACGCTGTACATGATGCCCAGCGCCGCCGGTCCGACATGCAGCTGTGTTTTTGCCAGGACGGGCAGGAACGGCATGTAGGAGACGCCGCAGAACGCCAGCACCGAGGCGACGATCACCACACCACGGACGAGTGGATCCGCTGCTGCCACGCGGAGGCCGGCGATCAGCTCACCCCACGCGGTCGCGCCTGCCCGCCTCGGCAGGGGCGCAACGTCGGGGATGACAGTCAGCAGCACGACGATCGGAGCGAGGTAGGCGACCGCGAGAAATCCGAAGCAGACAGCCGGGCCCGCGAGCCCGATCAGGAGACCTGCCACGGACGGACCGACGATCCGGGTCGCGCTCATCGCGGCCGCGCCAAGCGCGACGGCATTGACGACCAGATGGCGCTCCACCAGGTCGGCGACCAGCGCCTGGCGCGTCGGCAGGTCGGCGGCGTCGGTCGCGCCGAACACGATCGCCACGACGAGGATTGCCACGAAGCTGGCGTGGTTGGTCGCGACCAGGATCGCCAGCGACCCGGCGCTGAGCCCGAGCAGGGACTGGGTGACGAGCAGGATCCGGCGCCGGGGCAGGCGGTCGGCGAGTACCCCACCGGCCAGCGAGAGGATCACCGACGGGATGCCGTCGGCGGCCGCCACCGCGGCCACGGCTGTCGTGCTCCCGGTCCGCTGGTAGACGAGATACCCGAGGGCGACCACCTGCATCCAGGTGCCGAGCAGGGTCGGCCACTGGGCTGCCCAGTACCAGCGGAACGGCCGCACTCGAAGCGCCGGCGGCGGCCAGCGGCGCTCCGCGGCGGGGGCCGGTTCAGGCGTCGGCGTCACCCCTCAACGATATGTGCACGCTCGTCGACGTCCGCCTGAATCCCGCGTTGCGGTAGGCGCCGTCTGCGCCCGGGGCAGCCTCGAGGAAGATCGTTGTCAGTCCTGCGTCGAGCCCACGACATGCGAGCGCAGACACCAGTGCAGCCGCGAGCCCCCGTCTGCGGTGGGACGGCGCCACCGCCACGCCGACCACCTCGCTCGCCCCGCCGGCGGGCGCCCCTGACAGCGCTGCTCCCACCACTGCGCCGGTCTCGGGATCGCGGCCGACGACGGCGCGCCCTCCATGTGAAAGCGAACCGCGCAACCTTTCCACCGTGCGTTGGTCGGGCGGCTCCGGGTCGTCGAAGACGTCGTGCTGCAGACGAGCCATCTCGAGCAGCGTCGCGTCATCCGACGCCGCGTCGACCACGATGCCGTCGGGCGCCGGCAGTTCACCCACCATCCTCTCCGTGTAGGTCATGAGTGGCAGGCGATCGTCGACGGTCCAGCCGTGGGCCGTCAACGTCGGCTCGAGTGCTGGCGCCACAGATGGCAGGAACTCCACGCGCGGGATGCGGTCCGCCGTCCGGAATGCCGCGACCAGCGCGTCGAGCTCGGAGTCGTCCGGGTCGGCGTCGTCGTCGGGAATCGCGTAATTGAGAAAACGAAGGCGGGTCCCCTCGGTGAAGAGGACCGCAAACGGGCCGACTCGCGGAAGCGCGCGTGCTCTCCGCGACTCTCTGATGAAGGCCATGATCGCGCGGTCCGCCTCGACGCGGACGCCGGTCTCCTGATCCCGCGCCACCCCGCGCGCCTATGCGGCAACGACCGCGGCCTCGTCGGCCTGCGGCAGTGGCTGGTCGTCGAGGAATGCAGCGATGAGTGCGCGCTGACGGCGCGAGAGCTCCGGGCTCCACGCATGGCCCGCCTGCCGGATGACGTCAAAGGAAACGTCGGGGGCACCCGACAGCGCCGATTGGAGGCGGCGCACGTTGACGATGCGGTCGTGTTCGGCGACCAGGATCAGGGTCGGATGTCCAGAACTACGAACCTGGGCAAGGTCATTGCGTTGCAGGGCGTCGCGCAGCCATTCGCGGGCAGCGCGGGGGTCCGCAAGCAACTGGTTGTCGAAATTGGCCGTGGCGGCGACCGGGTCGACGTTCTTGCCTTCCACCATCAGCCGTTTGTAGATGTCGCTCATGGTGCGCTGGTGCGCGAGCCACACGATCCCCGGGTACACGAACGGCGCAAGCATGAAGTCCACTTGGAGGTGAAACGCGCGCCGTATCAGCCATGGCGCGACCAGCGGGGTATGCAGGATCAGGCGCTCGATCGCCTGCGGACGAGCGCGTGCGACCGCCAGCGCGATCGGGGTACCGAGGCACAGCCCCGCAACGTCGAAGGACTCCGCGCCGGCGTCGCCCGCGGCGGTCAGCACGGCGCGTGCGAGGGCAGCGGCCGAGTGGCCGCCGTCCATCGGAGCCGAGCGTCCAAAGCCGGGCAGGTCAGGCGCGATGATCGTCCTGCGCTGGAGCAGGATATCGAACCAGTCGTTGAAATTCTCGGCCGAGCCGATGAAGCCGTGACAGAGCAGGAGCGAGGGTCCGTCTCCCCCGGTCAGGTAGCGCAGGCGCTTGCCTTCGTATGTCGTGAAACGTTCTTCGAGCCCGTTCACGACTGAGCTCACTCGGTGTCGATCTGCGCGCGCTGAAGGCGTCCGCTGTAATCGATATACACGGACTTCCACTCGCTGAACTCATCGAGGACGTGACCGCCCGCCTCGCGGTGGCCGTTGCCCGTGTTGCGAGTCCCGCCGAACGGAAGTTGGATCTCCGCGCCGATGGTCGGGGCGTTGATGTAGACGATCCCCGAATGGAGCTCGTTGATCGCGTGAAAGGCGGTGCGCAGGTCGTTCGTATAGACGCTCAGGCTGAGCCCGTATTGCGTGGAGTTCGCAGCGACGATTGCATCCTCCACCGATGCCACCGGGATGATCACCGTTGTCGGCCCGAAGATCTCCTCCTGGGCGATCCGCATCGCCGGCTTGACATCCCCGAAGACTGTCGGACGGTAGAACCAACCCTTGGCGAGCGCTCCCTCGGTTGCGATCTCGCCACCGAGCAGCAGCGACGCGCCTTCGCGTCTGCCGATCTCCGTGTACGAATGGATGCGCTTGAGCTGCGTCTCGTTGATCACCGGACCGACGTCGACCTTCTCGTCGCGGCCATCGCCGAGGCGAAGGTGTGATGCACGCTCGACCAGCCGCGACGTGAAACGGTCGAGAGCGCCCTGCTCGATGATCAGGCGCGACGACGCGGTGCACCGCTGGCCTGCGGTCCCGAAGGCGCCCCAGAGCGCGCCGTCAACCGCGAGTTCGATATCGGCATCGTCGAGCACCACGATGGCGTTCTTGCCGCCGAGTTCGAGCGAGCATTTCTTGAGCATCCGGCCGCAGGTCTCGGAGACGATCCGTCCGGTGTCGACACTTCCGGTGAAATAGATGGCGGCGACATCCGGATGCGCGACGAGCGCCGCACCGGCTTCCTCGCCGAAGCCGAAGACGACATTGACGACGCCGGCCGGAAGCCCGGCGTCCTCCAGCGCCTCGACGAAGCGCAACGCGCAGAGCGGCGTGTCCTCGGCCGGCTTGAGGACCACGGCGTTGCCCGCCATGATCGCCGGGAAGATCTTCCACGAAGGTATGGCGATCGGAAAATTCCACGGTGTGACGCAACCGACAACCCCGAACGGCTGGCGCATGGTCATCGCCCACTTGTCGCGCAGCTCGCTCGGCACCGTTTCACCGAATGCGCGGCGACCCTGACCGGCGATGAACTTGCCCATGTCGATGGCTTCCTGCACGTCACCGCGCGCTTCGGTGAGCACCTTGCCCATCTCTCGGGTCATGAGCTGGGCGAGCGCTTCCTTGCGATCCTGGAGCAGCTCGGCTGCGCGCAGGATGATGGCGGCGCGGGACGGCCAGGGCGTCCGCCGCCAGGCGTCGAACGCATCTCCAGCGGCGGCGACCGCGGCATCCACATCCGCCGCGTCGCTGCGGGGAAACACGCCGACGATCTCGCTGCTGTCCGCGGGGTTGCGTGATTCGAACGTGCGCCCCGATCTGGAGGGCCGGAACGCGCCGCTGATCAGATTCCCGACCTCGAGCGCCGTGTCCACTGCGGTCATGACGACGCCGCCTCCTCGCGCATCGCGGCCTCGAGAATGTCGAGGCCGTCGTCCAGCTCAGCCTCGGGAATCGTGAGCGGTGGGATCAACCGGATCACGTTCCCATCGATACCACAGGAGAGGAGGAGCAGGCCGCGGGCGAGCGCGTTGGCCGCGATGCGGTCCACCAGCTTGGCTGCAGGAGCGCCGCTCTGCATGAACTCCAGGCCGATCATCAGACCAAGGCCGCGGACTTCGGCCAGCGCCGGAATCTCCGCCTGCCATCCACGCGCGCGCTCCATGACCCGGCGGCCGAGATGGTCGGCGCGCTCCGCGATGCGCTCGCGCGTGAGTGTCTCGATGACCGCGATCGCCGCCGCACAGGCCACCGCATTGCCGCCATAGGTGGTGCCGTGTTCGCCCTCGTGAAAGGCGCTCATCACACGATGACCGGCGACCATCGCGGCGATCGGCATGCCGTTGCCGAGCGCCTTGGCGAGGCACATGATGTCCGGCACGACACGCGTGTGGTCCACCGCGAACATGCGCCCGGTACGAGCGAAGCCCGTCTGCACCTCGTCGGCGACGAGGAGGATGCCGTGCTCGTCGCAGATGCGGCGCAGCGTCGGCATGAACGTGGCCGGCGGAACGACGTAGCCGCCCTCGCCCTGCACCGGCTCGACGATGATCGCGGCCACGGTGTCGGGCGCCGTGGTGGTGGCAAAGAGCAGCTCGATCTCGCGCTCGACGAGCTCGCAGATGTCGTCATCGGCATGCGAGCAGTACCTGAAGCAGTACGGGTAGCGGACGTGGTGCACCCCTGGGAGCAGCGGCCCCATGCCGCGGCGATATGCGGCTTTGCTCGCCGTCAGGGAAAGGGCCCCATACGTGCGGCCGTGGAATCCTCCGACGAACGCGATGATGTCGGGCCGGCCCGTCGCCCGCCGGGCGAGCTTCATGGCTCCCTCCACCGCTTCGGCGCCGGAATTGGTGAGGAACACCTGGTCGAGCGAAGGCGGCGTGATCGAGACGAGCGCTGCTGCCGCTTCGATCATCTGGGGGTGAAAGGTGGTGACCGACGTATGCCACAGGCGATCGACCTGCTCATGCACCGCGGCCACCACCGCCGGATGCCCGTGTCCGAGATTGGTGACTCCGATACCGCAGCCGAAGTCCAGGACGTCACGGCCGTCCACCGTGTGCAGATGCGCGCCCTTGGCGCTCTCCACGACGAGGTTTGAGAAACGGTGGTATGCCGGGGAGATCAGCTCCGCGTCGCGATCACGCCACGTCGCCGCATCGGCGGCCGCAAGCAGTCCGCTCACGACCCGGACGTTGCAGGTGCGGGCCCCGACGAGGAAGACGCCGCACGCCGGACCCCGACCTTCCCGAGCGCGAGAAAGCCGCCGAACATGATCGCGATCCCGGCCGCCTCGTAGGCACCGAGAACGTCGAGGTTGGCGATGCCCACGGTCTTCGCCGCCGAGAAGCCCACGGCGATGATCAGCGCGCCGCCGGTGAGGAGCACGTTGCAGATCACGCGGTCGATGCCCGCGCGGTCGCGAATGAACCGATATGCGGACCACGCCGATCCACCGACGAGGACCAGGGTTCCGATGATGTTGAGGAACACCACGCCGATGAAGAGCAGCGACCCCTGCTGGATGGCATCCCCCAGCACGCCCTTGGCGGTTGCGAGCTTGGCGGCGTCGACGGGGATCACCGCAGCGTCGACTGCGAGAACGATCGTGATCGCCCCGAGTACCACCGCGCAGGCCCATGCCACCCGGCGAGGCGCAAGCAGGAAGATGGTGCCGAGCGCGAGATAGATGACTCCGAGCACCCCACCGAGCAGGTAGAAGCCTCGGAACACCGCCGGCGACCAGCCGCCCGTCTCCCCGGCTGCCTGGAAGGCCGCAGCGCCGGCGAAGATGAGGAGACCGAGGGTCCAGGCCGCAAAAGCCGGGCGCCCACTGCGCAGCAATCTCAAGAAGACGACCACAGCAAACGCTGCACTCAGTCCACTCGCAACGGCAGCGAAGACCATGACCAATGATCCTAGCGAGGTTGACGGGGTCCTTGGATTACCCACTCGAGTCTCGCGAGGTAGTTCCAATGGGCGATTGACAACCCGTCCTGCCCGAGTGTACACAGGTCCCCTCACCAGCAATTGCCTCGCAGAGAGAGGAGAACCCAGCACATGGTCAAGCCCACCAGAGGGGTTTTGTCGATTGGCGCGATAGCCGCGCTTGGCGTCTTAGCTGCTTGCGGCACGACGTCCACCCCAACCTCGTCGAGCGGCGGTGCCACCGGGATCGCCGGATGCAAAGGAACGATCACGGTCGCAACCGACCTGCCGTTGACCGGTGGTGATGCCACCGACGGTCCGTTCCCGCAGCTGGCGGCCGAGCTCGCCGTGAACCAGGCGATCACCAACAAACTGATGGGCGGCTGCACCCTCAAGTACGTCAGCAAGGACGACTCCACCGTCCTCAAGAACGGGCATGACCCGGCCCAGGGAGCGGCGAATATCCACGCGCTCGCCTCGGATGCGACGGTCTTGGGCGTGGTCGGACCGTTCAACTCGTCAGTCGCGCTGGCCGAGATCCCGGTCGCTTCGACGAGCCATCTGGCGATCATCAGCCCCGCGAACACCAACCCATGCCTGACCGCGGTCGTCGCCGTGTGCAGTGACCCGACGATCAACATCAACACCGCCTCGCTCTACCCCGCGGGGCACACGTACTTCCGGGTCATCGCCAGCGATGTGCAGCAGAGCGAGATTGACTCCTACGTCGCCTTCAAGGTGCTGAATGCCAGCAAGATCTATGTCATCGACGACCAGGAGGCCTACGGCCGCGGGCTCGCGCTCCTGTTCAAGAAGTACTACACGGCCGACGGTGGCAACGTCGTGGGTTCAGTGAGCCTTCCCGGCAGCACGACAACGTTTGCCACCCAGATCAGTCTCGCGAAGAGCGAGGGCGCGCAGGCCATCTTCTTCGGAGGCACGACCGGTAACGGCTGCGGCCTCGTCCGCCGCGACATGGGATCGCAGCATTTCAACGTTCCGCTCCTCGGCGGCGACGGCTGCGAGGACACCAAGTTCATCAGCGATGCCAACTCCGGCGCCAACACGACCGAAGGGGTAGGCAGCTATGCCACCAGCGCGCCTGACGTCACCAAGCTGGCGAGCTCCGCAACCTTCTTCTCCCAGTACGCAGCGGCGTACTCGAGCAAGGCTGCTCCGTACAATGACGGCACCAAGGAGCCCTACACCGCATACGGCTACGACGCGATGAACATCCTGCTTCAGGCCATCCACGCGGTGCTCGTTGCCAACGGCGGCCAGCCCCTGTCGGACCCAACCGCGTTCCGCGACGCTGTGGTCACCCAGCTGCACCAGACCTCCTATGACGGTGCGCTCGGGCACACGAGCTTCGACTCCAACGGCGACACGACCAATACCGGGTTCACCCTCTACAAGGTGACCGGCACCAGCTGGGTCGGTGTCAACACCTATGCCGTGGACACCAGCGGCACCGTCACGGTGAAGAGCTGAACGACGGATGACAATTAGGGGAGAGCGCTGAGCGCTCTCCCCTTTTTCGCGTGTGGGGAGACGGGACGATGAGCGAGTACAAGGGATCGGCGATCGTGGACCCCGGGAGCCTCGCCGCAGGCGGCGGAACGGCGAGCCTCGTCGCGCCGGCCGGCCTGGCACCGCGTCAAGCTCAAGCCGGAGGTCTCCTCGGCAGCATCGGGCCGCTCGTGCGCGTCGTCCATGGGTGGACGTCGACGTACTTCGCGGCAATCCTCCTCCTGATGATCGCTGTGGGGATCGCGGTCACCGGATTCCAGCACGGATACTCGCTCATGGGCGAGCAGATCAAGAACGCGCTCGTGCTCGGAGCCATCTACGCGCTCGTGGCCATCGGGTACACGATGGTGTACGGCATCATCGAGCTGATCAACTTTGCGCACGGCGATGTCTTCACCGCTGCGGGCTTCTACGCCTTCGGCATCGCGACGGTGCTGCACCTTGATGGGCTGGCAACGAGCAGTTTCGGGGGACTTCTCCTTGCGCTCATCATCGTGTTCCCGCTGTCGATGATCGCCGCAGGGTTGACCGGCGTCGTCATCGAGTTTGTGGCGTACCGCCGGCTTCGCGATTCGCCCCGGCTCGCGCCGCTGATCACCGCCATCGGGGTCTCGTTCCTCATCGAAGGCATCATGCTCGTGGTCGAGGGACCCGACAACGTGACCACCCACCAAGCCTCGTGGATCAACGGACAGGCGTTCACCATCGCGGGTGTCAGCGTCGGCTACACCGACCTCTTCACGATCGGAATGGCGCTGTTTCTCATGTTCGCGCTGGGCGCATTCGTCCGCCGCACGAGGCTGGGGAAAGCGATGCGATCCACTGCGCAGGATCGCACTGCTGCGCTGCTGTGCGGCATCAACATCAACCGCACCATCTCCGCGACGTTCTTCATCGGCTCTGCCCTCGCGGCGGCTGCGGCGATCATTTACAGCATCAACTACGGTGTCCTCAAATGGAACATCGGTTTCCATCTGGGAATCATCGCGTTCACGGCGGCCGTCCTCGGGGGGATCGGCAACATCGTCGGCGCCGGCGTCGGTGGTTTCCTGATCGGCGTCATCTACGTGTTCGGAGGGTCCCTGTTCGGAGGTGAATGGAGCGAATCGCTCATCTTCGCGGTGCTCGTGCTCATCCTGACCTTCCGTCCCGTCGGACTCTTCGGCGTCGAGGTCACAACCCGTGCTTGAGCGAAGCCGCGCGCTCCTCCGCGTGGATGCAGCCGCGAGTCAGCGGACGCAGGGCAACACGGTGTACTGGATCCTGGCGTCGACCGCCTCGGCACTGCTCCTCATGGGGTGGTTGCTGCCGTGGTTCGTGAACGCCTACTCCGCCGGCGCCGGATTCAGCCCGCAGGATGCGCTCATCTCGCCACCCACGGGCATCGGCACGATCCTCATCTACATCCTCGCGGTGACCATGTTCATCCTGGTGCTGTCGCCCCTTGTGGAACCTCTTGCGCGCCGAATGGGACGACGCGTCGGACCCCGGGCAGACCGGGTGCGCCTGATCGTCGCGCTGCTCGGCCTGGCACTCACCGCGGTCATCTGGTTCCTGGTCAAGGTGGTCGCGGAGGAGCCGCTGTTTGGAAGCCTGCAACCGGGCACCTTCACGGATTCCGCCGTGTGGCTGACCATGTATGGCTATGCGCTCGCGGCGCTCGTGTACGGCGCGCGGCGGTGGGTGGTTGCGCGGCAGACTCTCGCATTCGGGGTGGCCGTGCTCCCGTTCGGGATATTCCTGCCGCTCATGTTCCATCAAGCGCCGGACTTCCTGCTCTGGGCCGCGGGATCCCTGGCGATCTACATGCTGCTCGCGCTCGGTCTCAACGTCGTGGTCGGGTTTGCCGGATTGCTCGACCTCGGCTACGCAGCGTTCTTCGCGATCGGAGCGTATGCATGCGCGTCCTTTGCCTCTCCCACGCACAACATTCATCTCCCCCTGTGGGTGCTCATCTTCCTCGGTGCGGCGATCGCCTCCATGTTCGGCGCGGTGCTGGGCGCACCGACCCTTCGCCTCCGTGGCGACTACCTTGCCATCGTCACCCTGGGCTTCGGCGAGATCATCCCCGACCTCGCAACCAACAACGTTTTCAACTGGACCGGCGGCCCCAACGGCATCTCCGGAATCGATCAACCCCACTACGGATTCCTCGACTTCAGCGCAAGCCCGCGCTGGTTCTACTGGGCGCTGCTGCTCGTATCCGTCATCGTCATCGTGCTGCTGCGAAACATCGAGCGATCACGGGTTGGCCGAGCGTGGGTGGCATTGCGAGAGGATGAGGTTGCCGCCGCCTCCACCGGCATCAACACGACAACGACCAAGTTGCTCGCATTTGCGATCGGCGCATCCGTCAGTGGCCTCGCCGGCGCCTTCTATGGATCGATCGTGACCATCGTCTCGCCTGACGACTTCAGCTTCTCCGTGTCGATCGCCGTGCTCAGCATCATCGTGCTCGGCGGCATCGGCAACATCCCGGGCGTCATCCTCGGTAGCTTCATCCTGACCTTCGTCATCTTCTGGGTGCTCCCGAACATGAACGAGTGGACGACGACGGTCAGTCAGACGGTGCACGTGCCGGCGCTTGCGGGCATCGACTTCAGTTCGTACACGTACATCATCTACGGTGCCGCGCTGATTCTCATGATGCTCTTACGACCGGGAGGGCTCTTACCGAGCCGCGCTCGCGCAATCGAGCTCGAGAGCGGCGGAGAGACCGAGTCGCTTGCAGCGGTGCAGGGAGTCGCCTGACGTGGCCCTGCTCGAACTCGACAATGTGACCAAGCGATTCGGTGGCCTCCTCGCAGTATCGAGCGTGAGCTTCACGCTGGATCGCGGCGAGATTCTGTCGATGATCGGCCCGAACGGCGCAGGCAAGACGACGGCCTTCAACTGCGTGACCGGGCTCTTCCCGATCACCAGCGGGTCGATCACACTCGACGGCGAATCGATATCGGGGCTGCCCCCGCATCGGATCACCAAGCTCGGGATCGCGCGCACCTTCCAGAACATCCGCCTTTTCAATTTCATGACCGCGGTGGACAACGTCATGGTCGGCGCGCACTGGTGGATGAAGGAGCGAGTCTGGGACGGCGCCCTCAGAACCGGCCGGGCACGACGCGAGGAGCGCTCGGTCGAGCAGCGAGCGTTGGAGCTCCTGGATCTGCTCGGGCTCTCGCGGTATGCCGGGTCATACGCACGAGAGATGCCGTACGGCCTGCAGCGCCGCCTCGAGATCGCCCGTGCGCTCGCCACCCAGCCACGATTGCTGCTCCTCGACGAACCCGCCGCCGGTCTCAACACGCAGGAAAAGAGGGAGTTGATGCAACTCATCGCACGACTGCGCGAAGAGGGCCTCAGCATTCTGCTCATCGAGCACGACATGCGTCTCGTCATGGAGGTGAGCCACCGGATCGTGGTGCTGGATCACGGCGAGAAGATCGCCGAAGGCGGCCCGACCGACGTCCGCACCAACCCGCGAGTCATCGAGGCATACCTGGGGACCGGAGCCAGCAACGAGATGCAGTCCGCATGAGCGACAACGGGGAGTCGGTCGCCGCACCGCTCGCGGAGGCCGACTCCAACAAGGTCATCGATCTCCGTGAGATCGACGTGTTCTACGGGCGAGTCAACGCGCTGAGAAAGGTGAGCCTCGAGGTCCGTCAGGGTGAGATCGTCGCGCTCATCGGCAGCAACGGAGCGGGAAAGACGACCACACTCCGCACCATCAGCGGGCTGATCTCGCCCCGCAGCGGCGAGGTCAGGCTGTTCGGCAAGACCATTCGAGGTGTGGGAGCGGCGGACATCGCGCGGCTCGGTGTCGGTCATGCGCCGGAAGGGCGGCGGCTCTTTCCGCGCATGACGGTTCGCGAGAACCTTGACATGGGGGCGTATTCGCGATCCGACCGGTCCGGAATCCGGTCGGATCTCGAGCGCGTGTACACGCTGTTTCCACGGCTGCGCGAGCGCGACTCACAGCTTGCCGGCAGCCTGAGCGGTGGCGAGCAGCAGATGGTGGCCATCGGGCGCGCGATGATGAGCGCCCCGAAGGTCCTGCTGCTCGACGAGCCCTCGCTCGGTCTGGCGCCAATCCTGGTCGATGCGATCTTCGAAGTCATTCGAGAGATCAACGCAAAGGGAACGACGATTCTGCTCATCGAGCAGAACGCGCTCCTCGCCCTCAAAACGGCCGTGCGTGGGTACGTGCTGGAAACCGGTTCGGTCGCACTCTCCGGGCCGTCAGGCGACCTGATCGCATCCCCCGATATCCAAAAGGCATATCTGGGTATGTAATCTGGCGGTGACGGAATCCGCCGGCGCATCCGATCCGTTAAGGAAGTGATGGCACAGATCAGGGAGACTGCTCAGGCCTCCGAGCGTCCCACCTCGGAGGCGCCTGTCCCCGCGCCTCGGACAGAAACGGTCGTTCCCGAAACCCCGACGCGCGACTTCGTGGGATGGACACTGCAGCCGGAGCTCAGGAACAGCCGGCGTCTGTCGGTCGAGGTCACCCGCAAGGTGCTGGCGACCGCACTGGGGCTCAAACTCGAGGCGCTGGCGGCACTTGATCCCGCACAGCTTCGTGCCGCCCTCGACCGGTTGCGCGCCATGGCGTCGTACACGCGCAAGCTCGTTGAAGTCGCTGCCACCGACGACCTCACGGGGGCACTGCGTCGAAGTGCCGGCCTCGCCGCCCTGCAACGCGAGATCGACAGATCGCGCCGGGTTGCGGGCAAGGGGATCGCGGTCATCTTCCTCGACGTCGACAGTCTCAAGCACGTGAACGACACCAAGGGCCATGCCGCCGGTGACCGCCTCCTCGTCGAGGTTGTCGCGGCGATCCGCAAACGTGTGCGATCCTACGACCTGGTCATCCGATATGGAGGGGACGAGTTCCTCTGCGCCCTCGTCGACGTGGCGCCGGAAGACGCCGAGCGCACGCTCGCGGACATTCGCCGCCAGTACGCCGCGAGAACTGGTCATTCGGTGAGCGTCGGCATGACCATCGTCGGCGACGCGGACACCGCCGAAGCGGTCATCGCCAGGGCCGATGCAGCTCTCTACGCGGAACGGCGCAAACTCGGAGAGTAGGGCACGGCGCACGGGGTCTCAGCCAAGAACTGGGAAGCGGCAGGTTCAGGATTTGGGGCCCAATACCGCGGGTATCGTTTGGTTGGTAAGGAGCTTCGACGAATGGCCATAGACGTGGTCGGCAAGCTGGCGAGAGTGACCGCCGACATCACCCCGGGACACCTCGGCGAGGTGCTCATCGAGGTTCGGGCGGGCACCGAGCGCTTCCTCGCATGCGCCTCGGACAAGGCCGCAACCATCACCAAACACTCCCAGGTCCTTGTGGTGGGCAGCCTGGGCGGTCGCACCGTTGAGGTGGCGCCGACAGACACCATGAGGTTGCCACGATGACAACGCTGGCCTACGTGATATTGGGGATCATCGTCGGCGGAATGCTGATGCTCGTACTGCTGTTTCGGGCAGCGTGGCGCGTCGCCGAGCCGGACGAAGCTTTGATCATCAGCGGGTTCCGGACGAACCAGCGTCCCGACGGCGTGGGCGAGAGCATGGGCTTTCGCATCGTCACCGGACGCGGATGCCTGGTCGCTCCCGGTATCACCAGGGTCCGCCGCCTTTCCCTCGAAGCACATGAGAGCGAGATCGGGGTCCCCTGCGTCTCGCAGCAGAAGATTCGTGTCGACCTGCGCGGTGTGATCGTCTACAAGGTGGGCGACGACTACCGCTCGATCGCCAACGCAGCTCGGCGCTTTCTCGACCGGCCGGCCCAGGAGCTCGAGACCAAGGTCCAGAACGTGTTCGTCGGTCACCTGCGCGCCATCGCCGGCTCGATGACCGTCGAGGACATGATCAGCGACCAGGACAAGTTCGCGCAGCAGGTGCGCGATCGCTGCTCGCAGGAGATGGAGTCGTTCGGGTTGGTGATCGACAGCTTCCAGATTCAGTCGATAACGAGTCCTTCGAACTACATCGAGAACCTGGCAGCGCCACACCAGGCTGAGGTCGAACAGAACGCTCGAATCGCGCGCGCCAATGCCGAGCGCACCGCGGTGAGTCAGGAGCAGATCGCTCAGGCCCTCATGGCCGAGTCAGCGCGTGATACCAACATCAAGAAGGCGGGCTACCAGGCTGAGACCGACACAGCCACCCAGCTCGCGGCTCAGCAGGGACCGCTGTCCGAGGCAAAGGCCCACCAGGCGGTGGTGACCGAACAGACGCGTGTGGCGGAGTTGCAGGCGCAGCAGAAGGAACAGCAGCTCCAGGTCGACGTGCGCCGGCCGGCCGACGCTGAGGCGTACCGGCAGACCACACTGGCCGCGGCCGGACGCGACGTGCGCATTCGACAGGCTGAGGCGGAGGCGCAGGAGGTTCGTCTTCGCGCCGAGGCCGTGGCAGCCCAGACGAAGGTGCAGGCGGAGGCACAGGCAGCCGCTCTCAAGATGCAGGCGACCGCCCAGGCCGACGCAACCCGGATCACCGGGCAGGCCGAGGCCGATGCCATCAAGGCCAAGGGCCTCGCCGAAGCCGACGCCATCCGCGCCCGCATGGAGGCGGAGGCGTCGGGAATCGAGCGCCGCGCCGCCGCGATGAGCCAGAACCAGGAGGCGGTGATCGCCCAACAGATCGCCGAGAAGCTGCCCGAGATCGTGGCCGCCGCGGCAGCACCATTCGAGCATGTCGACCAGTTCACCGTGCTGAACGGCGCCCAGGGCGTGACCGGTGCGCTCGCTGAGATCATCCAGCAGGCCGGTGCGCTCACCGGCCTGGCTCGCCAGTCATTGCTCCCCGCCATCACGAGGGCGGCGTCCTCACAACCGGAAACGCAGCATCTCAACGGTGCTCGCAACGGAACGTCGTATGAGAACGGTGACCGAAACGGGCGGCGCAAGCGGCAGACTCCTGTCACGATCACGGACCCGGCCTCCGCCGGGACGGACGGCAGCGAGGAGCACGTGACTCAGTGACAGCAGACCTTCCCGAGCTCTCCCTCTCAGCGCCCGAGGCCGCCACAACGGTAGGCCCGGCCGAGGCAGAGCGCGAGGTGACCATCGACCCTGGGGCTGCGAAACGGATCGACGCCATGGTTGCAACGTTTGTCGGCGGCCTCAGGTCGATCGACGTCCACGGCGATGACTACCGCAGGCGCGTCGACGACATCGACAGCCTCGCCGAGCGCGAGATCAGGTCGACATCTGACATGAGCAACCGGTTGCTCGACCGTCCGACCCGCGCGATGAGCGGCCTCGGTCAGGGCGATGCTCCGATCGCCAAGAGCCTGCTGGAGCTGCGCCGTTCTGTTGAGGAGCTCAACCCGGCGAAGCATGATCTGAGCCAGGGTGGTCCCCGGAAGCTATTGGGAGTCGTCCCGTTCGGCGACCGGGTGCGCGCCTACTTCGCCAAGTATCAACGGTCACAGAGCCACATCGAGGGAATCGTCGGTGCCCTGCGCGAGGGGGGTGCGGAGCTCGAGAAGGACAACGCGGCGATCGGTCAGGAGCAGAAGGCTCTGTGGTCGCAGATGGAGACGCTCCGCCAGTACACGTACATGGCCGAGAAGCTCGACACCGGCCTGGAAGCTCAGATCAATCACCTGGCGATCGGCGATCCCGAGCGCGCCAAGGTCCTCCAGGAGGACATCCTCTATCCGGTCAGGCGCCGGCGCCAGGAGATCCTCACGCAGCTCGCCGTCGCCGTCCAGGGATACGCGGCGCTCCGCGTCGTGGAGGTCAACAACCGCGAGCTCGTCCGCGCTGTCCGCACCGCGACCACCACGACGGTTGCCGCACTGAGAACCGCGGTCATGGTCGCGCAGGCGCTCACCAACCAGAAACTCGTGAGTGAGCAGGTCAAGGCCGTGAACGAGACCACGAGCGCGATGATCGAGAGCACCTCCTCGGTGCTTCGTGAACAGACGGCCACCGTGGAAAGCCAGGCCGCCAGCCCGGGCATCGACATGGGCTCGCTGCAGCGCGCGTGGGACAACGTCTTCGCCGCCCTCGACCAGATCGACACCTACAAGTTGCGGGCACTCGAGGCGATGAAGATCACGGTCCGCGACCTCTCGGAGCAGGTTGAGAAGTCACAGGCGCAGGTGGAGCGCCTCCACTCCGCGGATGCGACGCCGCCG
Source organism: Candidatus Dormibacteria bacterium (assembly GCA_044450385.1). Classification (GTDB taxonomy): domain Bacteria; phylum Chloroflexota; class Dormibacteria; order Aeolococcales; family Aeolococcaceae; genus Palsa-851. Next base: position 24,502 of record JBIOIZ010000008.1, on the reverse strand, counting down.
CGGGTGGCTGCCGGGCAGGGTCTGCGTCTCTCCTGAGCAGCCCGGCTCAAAAGGGGGCGACATGTGCCCAGATCGCGCCGGCGATCGCTGCGATCACGAAAACGGCATATTCCGCGATGACCCACCGGCGCCCTGACGGGCCGCCAAATGCGCCGGCGACGCCGCGGGCGCCGTACCAGAGCACGAGCAGGATCGCGGCTCGCAGCCCCGTGTGAGCGTTGCTGGCCCCGATCAACGCGGCGCCCCCGACGACGACGCAGGCGACAAGGAAGGCGCACAGGATCGTCAGGGGAATCGAGAGGCGCTCGGTACGAAGGCTGTCGAGGCTCACCAGGAACACCACCAGGAACACGGCTGCGATCCGGAGGCGGATCGGCAGGGTCGGTGCGACAGCGCCGATGAGCACGGGCGCCAGGACGGCGATTCCCGAGACGTCCCTGATCAGCCGGGTGAACCAACCCTCCTTCCCCAGCGCCCGGCGACCGGCGAGTTGGGGCACCCCTCCGATCACCACCGCGGCGATCACGCCACCGGCGATCCGGATCGGGAGCGGCAGCACCGCGATGGCGAGCAGCGTTCCGAACGACAGAACGGCGGCCATGGGCAGCGCCGTCCCCACCGGGCCTGGCCTCGAATCGGATGGGTAGATCAGGAAGTCGTATGCGACCAGGATCAGACCGGTGAGGATGGCCAGGCCGGCATCGACAGCCGCACTCCGATCGAGGCCGACCGCCTCGGGCCGGAGGAGCACCTCGGCGGCCGCGACCGCGAGCCCGAACGCCGTGTGCACCATCGGAAGAGGGATCTCGGCGAGCACGCGGACCTCGCCGGAGATACCCAGAGCGTTGCGCGCCTGGTCGGCCAGGTAGCCATGGCCCCGGCGGCGAAAACCTGTTCGATTATCCACGTCGGCCTGTGGAAACAGTGGAGAACTCGGCAGGGCTCAGCTCACGGAGCCGAGGTCCCGGCCCGCCCGTAACTGTCCTCGATGCGCACCACATCATCGATCTCCGGCGACGACACCTCGATGATGTCGGTGTCCTCCACAGCGATGAATCGATGCCGGCGGCCGGGCCGGATGTGCGCGCTCATCCCCGCGGTCAGACGCAGCGTCTCGATCTCACCATTGTCACTCTCGAGCAGGAGGTCCATGACCCCGGCGGCCACGTGGATCGACTCCTCCTTCTGGACGTGGTACTGGAGGCTCAACTGATGACCCCGCTCGATGTGGATGAGCTTTCCCGCGTACCGATCGGTGACCGCCCAACGCAATTCGTATCCCCACGGCTTCTCCACCCGCCCAGACCCGGCGGCACTCACCGGACCCGAGGTCGCCGCGAGCTTGGTCATTCAGAGGCACCCACCGCAATGCGCGCGTTCACTCCACTCTGATTCTCGAGCGCGGCGATCAGCTCCTCGACGCGCTCCCGAGAGGTGGCTTCCGCATACACACGCATCAACGGCTCGGTGCCGCTCATGCGCATCAGCACCCATGAGCCGTCGTCGAGGTAGAACTTGAAGCCGTCGTCGGTACGGGTGCGCACCACCGTGCTGCCCGCGAGGTTGTCCGGCACGTTCTGCTGCATTCGGCTGTAGATCTGCTCCTTGCGCTCCTCGTATCCCTCCCGCGGGAAGCGAATATCGTGCCGGTCGTAGGCGTGCGGCCCCACGAGCTCCTCGAGGTGCGCCAGGATCGCGGAGAGCGGCAGAGCGTAATCGACGATCATCGCCGCCATCATCAGACCGGACAGAATGCCGTCGCGCTCCGGGATGTGCCCCCGGAAGGCATATCCACCAGACTCCTCGCCGCCGAGGATGGCGTTCGTCTCCATCATCTTCGTGCCGATGTACTTGAAGCCAACCGGCATCTCGTGCACCGTGACGCCGAAGCGCTCGCCCAGCAAGTCGAGCATCCCAGACGTGGTCACCGAACGGACGATGTCGCCTCTCAGCCCGCGTTTCTCGAGCAGGTACATGGCGAAGAGCGCCATCACCTGGAGCTGATTGATGTAGCGACCGGTCTCGTCGATGATGCCGACGCGATCCGCGTCGCCGTCATTGGCGATACCGAGATCGAACTCGCCCGACCTCATGCGCTCCATCGCCTCGGGCATGTACCGGTCGATCGGCTCGGGATGCATCCCGCCGAATCCCGGGTTGCGCTCGCCGTGCAACTCCTCCACCGTCGTGGCCCCCCCGCTGAGCGCTCGGGCGATGAGTCCCGCGCCGGCGCCGTACATCGCTTCGTGCAGCACCCGCAGCCCGCGCCCGCGCAGCGCGTCGAGGTCGACCATCCGGCCGAGTTGCGCGAAGAAATCCGGGAGGGGATCGACGGTCTTCAGCCTTCCTGTGGCCGCCGCTTCCTCATAGGTCATCTCCGTGACCCCTGACTCGAGCGCCGCCACGGTGTGTCGCTCGATCTCGGCGACGATCTCCGGCGGAGCCGAGCCCCCGAAATCGGGCTTGTATTTGATGCCGTTGAACTCCGCGGAGTTGTGGCTCGCGGTCACGACAATGCCACCCGCTGCGTGATGCTGGGTGATGGCCCACGACACTGCCGGCGTCGGGGTCACCCGATCCAGGAGCACGACGCTCAACCCGTTGGCGACCAGGACTCGCGAGACCTCTTTAGCGAACATCTCGGCGCAGTACCGGGAGTCGTGACCCACAACGACAGGGCGGCTCTCGGTCCCAAGGAATCTGGCAACACCCTGTGCCACGGCGCGTACGTTCGCGTAGGTGAAGTCATCCGCGACCACGGCCCGCCATCCGTCGGTCCCGAACCTGATCGGGTTCGGCTGCATCGCCCACATTCTAAGCGCACGGGTGCGCGGCGATCGAAGGCCTAGAGGAGCTCGTCGCGCCCTGAGGCATGGAGCTGGTCGACGATCACCTTGACCAGCTGCGAACGGTCCGCGGGGACCACGAGGACCGCGTCAGGGGTGTCGATCACCACGACCCCGTCGACGCCGGCGACGGCCACGATCCGCCCGGACCCCGAGACGACCGTGCACCCGCGCGCCGACGTGGTGATGACATCCCCCTCGATCACGTTCCCGTCGCCGTCAACATCGCCATCGGCTTCGCGGGATTGACCAACGTCCAGCCAGGATCCAAGGTCCGACCACCCAAAGGACGCCTGGACGACGGTGAGCCGGTGCGTCCGTTCGAGGACGAGGGGTTCGACGGGCTGGAGGCGCAGCGCTGCATAGATGCTGGTTGCCAGGGTCTCGTCACCGGCAACGCGGGCGTCGACCACCCGGTCAATGGTTGCCGCGAGCCCCGGGTCCACGGCGTCCAGCTCGGCCCGGAAGCGGCGCGCCGTCCACGAGAAGAGCCCGAGATTCCACAGGTGGCGCCCATCCGCGACGTAGTGCTGCGCCACGTCAGCCGAAGGCTTCTCCTTGAACCCCGCGGATTCGAACGCGGGAAGCGCGCCCGCCGCCGCAGCGGTCGCCGGCGGGCTGCCCGGCGGAGGCTGCCAGGCTTGAGGATCACGCGCCGCGGCCACCTCGATGTATCCGAAACCGGTGACGGGGGCGGTCGGGACGAGCCCGACCGTGGCGAGGCCGTCGGTCGCGGCGGCCCAGCCGGCGGATGCCACCACCGCGGCGCGATATGCGTCGCGGTCGCTCACGCGATGATCAGCGTGGACGCTCGCGATCAGCGCGTCCGGGTCCTGCCGTTCGATCAGCCCCACAGCCAGGGCGAGCGCGGGTCCGGTCCCTCGCGCCTCCGGCTCCTCGATGATCGCGTCGTCGGCCAGCCCGAGCCCGATCAGGGTGTCGCGGCAGCCCCCCGCCTGGGTGGCCGCAGTGACAACCCGCACGGTATCTCCAAGACCGGCCACGCGCTCGAGGGTTGATCGGAGCAGGGTCTCGCCGCCGGGGCCGAGCGGAAGCAGGTGCTTCGGGGTCGACCTGCGGCTGAGCGGCCACAGTCGAGTTCCGCTCCCGCCCGCGAGCACGAGGATGTGAAAGCCCAAGGTGCTGCCCGCCTCGACTCCGCTGCGCTAGGCCGTGGCGGCCGCGACGAGAAGAGGCTCGGTACCGGCGTCCTCGGCCCACTGCTCGGCGAGCGTGGTTCGCTCCCACGGCAGGTCCAGGTCGCCGCGGCCGAAGTGGCCGTAGGCGGCAACCTGGCGGTAGATGGGGCGGCGCAGCTCGAGGGCGCTCATGATCCCGAACGGCGACAGATCGATGTACTCGTCAATGAGCGAGGCGATCATGTCGGCCGGCACCTTCTCAGTCCCGAACGTCTCCACCAGAACCGAGACAGGCTTGGCAACGCCGATGGCATACGCGACCTGGATCTCACATTTGGTCGCCAGTCCGGCAGCGACGGCGTTCTTGGCCGCCCAGCGCGCCCCGTACGCCGCGCTGCGATCGACCTTGGAGGGATCCTTTCCGCTGAAGGCGCCCCCGCCATGGCGGGCATACCCGCCGTACGTGTCGACGATGATCTTGCGACCGGTGAGCCCGGCGTCGGCCATCGGACCGCCGATGACGAAGCGACCGGTCGGGTTCACGTACCGCTTGGTGCCCGCATCCAGCCAGTCGGCTGGGATCACCTTCCCGACAACGTGGTGCTGGACGTCTTCGAAGATCTGCTCCTGGGTCACCTCTTCGCCGTGCTGCACGCTCACCAGGACGGTGTCGACGCGGCGCGGGCGCCCTTCGTTGTCGTATTCGATGGTCACCTGCGTCTTGCCATCCGGCCGAGCCCAGCGCAGGGTGCCGTCGCGGCGCAGCACTGCGAGCCGGCGGGCGAGCTGGTGGGCCATTTGAATTGGCGCCGGCATCAACTCCGGGGTCTCGTCGCACGCGTAGCCGAACATCATTCCCTGGTCGCCCGCGCCGCCATGGTTGACGCCCTGCGAGATGTCCGGTGACTGCTCGTCGATCCCGACCAGGACGCCACATGTCTCCCAGTCGATGCCGTACTTCGCGCGGGTGTAGCCGATCTCCTTGATGGTCTGGCGGACGAGCCCGGCGATGTCGACATAGGCCTCGGTGGTGATCTCACCGAAGACCAGCACCGTTCCGGTGCTCAGCGCGGTCTCACAGGCGACCCGCCCGAGTGGATCCTTGCTCAGGACCGCGTCGAGGACGGCATCACTGATCTGGTCCGCGACCTTGTCGGGGTGTCCCTCAGTGACCGACTCGGACGTGAAGAGGCGATGGCGCGCTGGTGGCATTGGAGCTACCCTCCACCCCTACCGGCAGCCACCGAGCCGCCCTGTGCGTCTCCGGCCTGCTCCTGTCCAGGGATCGCAAGATCGTAACAGCGCAATGGAAAGCCTGGGTTGTCACGCAGTTATCCCTTTGCGAGGACCCTCTCGACCGTGTACTGTTACCCGGTAACTATCACCAACCCGGGCGCCGTATCACAAACGCGCCGGACGGAGGAACAAGGCGCGTGTCGGTAGACCAGACTCTACGTTGCCGCGATTGCGGCGTCGACTTCATTTGGACTGAGGGCGAGCAGGACTTTTTTGCCTCTCGTGGCCTCACAAACCCCCCTTCTCGCTGTCCCAGCTGCAGAGCGGCGCGCCGTCAGAGTGGCGGCGGTGGGGGTGGCGGCGGCGGCTTTGGCGGTAGTGGCGGTGGCGGCGGCGGTTACCGCAGCAATGGCCCTCGCCAGATGTACGAGGTGCCCTGCGCCGGCTGTGGGGGCGTCGCGCGCGTTCCATTCCAGCCTCGTGGCGACAAGCCCGTTTACTGCAGCGACTGCTTCCGCGCAGCGCCTCGGTGAGTGACGGCGGCCCAATCGCGGTAGGGACGAGGGTCAGCTTCCCATACGGCGGCAGCCGGCGTACGGGCACAGTCGCAGACGTCTCGATGATCCCCGACCAGTCGGGCGGAAAGTCGCTTGCGTACCTGATCGACGTCGGCTCTCGCAAAGTGTTTGTGCAGGGCGAAGGCATCACCCCGGCCACCGGGCCGGGGGCCGCCTTCGATCCGGTCGCGGAAGGCGTCGCCTACGGCCGCAAGCGGCCTCGGAATCCGCGCAACCGCTAGGCAGGGCCTCCACCGCGGCTCGAATGGGCCGTCGCTCGCGCGTCACCGCGTGACCACGGGATGCTGGCTATTCTGTGAGTGATGGCTTCTGATCTCACAGCCGGTGTCGCTGAGCAGTCGCGGCGTCCCGAGCGCAGGAAGATCCGCCTCTGGAAGGTATTGCTCGCGCTCGGGGTCGCGTCGATCCTCGCGGGCGGCGCCCTGATCGCAGGGCCGATCATCGGCGTGTTCCAACGTGGCGCGACGGACTCCACGGCGCTCAAGCATTGGAACGGTGGCACCACCCACCCAGCCGTTCCGGCCCCGGTGGCATCGAAGCCGCCAGCCTGTGGGACGAGCTCCGCGACGGATTACGCCCTCGTCAATTTCGGAGCTCCGGCGCAGTATCACTACGCCGCGGTTGCCGGCAACGGCACGTGGGCGCTGCTGGACTCGCGGTCGATGGTCCATTACTCGGGAACGCCGAACCCCGGCCAGCAGGGGAACGTGATCATCGCCTTCCACCGGGAGCCGGATTTCCAGTACATCAACGAGCTCAACGTCGGCGACATGATCACAATCGAGAACCGAACCTGCCAGACATACGTCTACATGGTCACTGCCAAGTGGGATCTTCCGCCAAGTCGGGTGACCCAGCTGACCCCGACGTCCGGACACGAACTCACGATGATCACGTGTGATCCGTGGTGGCAGGACTACAACCGATTCGTGTGGCGCGCTGAGCTGATCTCGGCTCCGGCGCCCAGCTCGCCCGGTTCGGCGGGGGGGTCGGTGGCCAACCCGGCGTTCTGACCGACGGCTGACCGCTCGCAGCCGACTACGTTGAGAATCCCTCGAGAGGGCCGGGATGGGCCTCCTCGGCGACGGCCTCGAGCCGTTTGATGTTCTTCCGGACGAAGATGGCGCTCGCCACGATCACAACGACTGCCAGCGCCGCGAATCCGATTTCGACTGGCGTGTTCAGCTTCGCGATCACGCTGCTGGCCGAATACGCGCCAACGCCGTACAGCGTCGCCCAGACGATCCCTCCCGCCGCATTGGCGACGAGGAAGCGCGACCAGTGCATCCGGTTGGTCCCGGCAAGGAACGCTGCGTAGGTTCGCAGCACGGAGACGAACCGGCCGAAGAAGACGACCTTGGAGCCGTGGCGCATGAAGATGTATCGCCCGACCTTGAGCTTGGCCTCGTCGAGGCGGATGTACTTGCCGAAGCGCCGGAGGATCGGATAGCCGCCGAACCAGCCGATGCCAAAGCCGATGTTGTCGCCGATCACCGCGCCGATGATCGCGGCCGCGATGATCCCGACAATGGACAGTTGGTGTGTCGTGGCCGCAAACACGGCGGCGGTGATCAGCATCGTCTCGCCTGGAAGCGGAACCCCGAGGCTCTCGATGCCGACGAACAGCGCTACAGCCAGGTAGCCGATGTTCTGCAGCCAGCCATTCAGCCCTGCGTTGGCCATCTCTCCCTACCGACCTTCGCTCAGACAGGCGAAACCGGGTGGTGGCGCAGGACATCGGCGCGGCGCCTCGACCGGTATGCGTGAAAGCGGCGAACCAACTCTGTGCGCAGGTCCGCCGGTTGCACGACGGCGTCGACGATCAGCTCGGACGCCAGACGAGAGATGTCGATGTCAGCTCGATACTCATCCTGAAGGTCTTTCACGAACGCGGCGCGACCTTCTTCCGGAGTGTCCTGGATCTTGTTGTAGTAGACGGCATTGATCGCCGCTTCCGGTCCCATCACCGCGATCTGCGCGGTGGGCAATGCGAGTGTGCAATCGGGGTCGAACGCGGGCCCACTCATCGCATACAGCCCGGCACCGTATGCCTTGCGAAGGATCACGGAGATGCGTGGGACCTGCGCCTGCGCAAGCGCCGCGATCATCTTTGCGCCATGGCGGATGATCCCCTGACGCTCGACGGCGGTGCCGATCATGAACCCGGGAACATCGGCGAGAAACAGCAGAGGAACGTTGAACGCGTCACAGCAGGTGATGAAGCGTGTCGCCTTGTCCGCAGAATCCACAAAGAGGACGCCACCCTTGAAACGAGGCTGCGAGGCGACGATTCCGACAGCGTGGCCATCGATGCGAGCGAAACCGCACACGATCTCGCGAGCGAAGAGTCGCTTGATCTCGAAAAAGGAACCGTCGTCGATGATGCCGCGAATGAATGCCATCACGTCGTACCCCTTCGCGGCTTCCGGGGGGATCACGCCGCTGATGTCCTCGCATCCTTCCTCGACGTCGCGCGACGTCGCAACCGGCGGCGCGTCGTGCCACGACTGAGGCAGATATTCGAGGTAGCGCCGTGCGGCCACAATGCCCGCGTCCTCGTCGGCGACGAGGACGTCACCGCACCCGCTCACCGTGCAATGCATGCGCGCGCCACCCATCTCCTCGAGGGTCACCTTCTCGCCGACCACGACCTCCGCCATGCGTGGTGAGCCCAGATACATCGACGCGTTGCCCTCCACCATGATCACGATGTCGCAGAACGCGGGGATGTATGCCCCACCTGCGGCGCTCGGTCCGAAGAGCACGCATACCTGGGGCACCTGACCGGAAAGCTGCACCTGCATCTGGAAGATGTGGCCGGCGTGGCGCCGCCCAGGAAACATGGCCACCTGTTCGGTGATACGAGCACCGGCGGAATCCACCAGGTAGACGAGCGGAATCTGCAGCCGTTCCGCGGTCTCCTGAATGCGGATGATCTTCTCAACAGTGCGCGGCCCCCACGACCCCGCCTTGACGGTCGGGTCGTTCGCCATCACCGCGCAAGTTCTGCCGTGCATCTCGCCAATACCGGTGATCACCCCTTCGGCGGCGAGCTCGGGATCCTCGGTGCCCGCAAGCAGGCCGTCCTCGACGAACCACGTACCAGGGTCGAACAGTCGCGCGATCCTGTCGCGAGGCATCAATTTGGCCTGTGCGGCCAGTTTGTCGCGGTGGCGCCGCGGGCCTCCGGCGCGCGCCCGTTCGAGTCGCTCGGAAACGCCTTCAGACAACGCTCGTCTCTGCGACCGCTTCCTGCGGAGCCCTGCTCCAGATGCCGGCTCGATACAGCTTGCCAGGAAGATCGCGGCGCAGCTCGGACGCGAGAGTCTCGGCGACCGCGCACATGGCACCGACATCGATGCCGCTCACCGCGCCGAGGGAATGCAGCGCCTGCAACGCGTCCTCGGTGCAGACATTGCCCGTTGAGCGCGGAGCGAACGGGCAACCACCAACACCACCCACCGATCCGTCGAAGCGACGAACGCCGGCGGCGAACGCCGCGATGACGTTGGCAACGCCGAGCCCGCGCGTGTCGTGCACGTGGAGCGACAGACGATCGATCGGCACCGCCGCGGATGCGCGCACGCACATCGCTGTGACGTCTGCGGGGGTCGCCACGCCGATTGTGTCGGCAACGCCCACCTCCGAGACGCCGCGCGTCACGAGTTCGCCGCACAGCTCGACGACGCGCGCCGGCGCGACGATCCCTTCGAACGGACAGCCGAAGCTCACGGAAACGGCGACGTCGACGGTGCATGCGCGTTCACCGGCGAGCTCGACGATGTGCGAGATCTCATCGAGCGACTCCTCCACAGTGCGATTGACGTTGCGACGGTTGAAGGAGTCGGTCGCGGCGATGGTCACGAGCACGCTGCGAATGCCGTGCGCGAGCGCGAGCTCGAGGCCGCGGAGATTTGGTATCAGGACGCGCAACCGCCCGAGCTCATTCTGCAATCCGGCGACCACCGCGGGCGCGTCGGCCAGCTGAGGCACCCAGCTCGGCGAAACGAACGACGTTGCCTCGACACGCGGCACGCCTGCATCGAGCAGCCCTCGCACCAGGGCGATCTTCGCCTCGGTGCTGATCGTCTCGGAGATGTTCTGGAGCCCATCGCGTGGAGCGACGTCGGTCCAGAGCACGCCGTTCACGCGATATGCCTCCCGTGGGTGGACGTAGTCCCGTCACCGTAGCAAACCCGAGGGCTACACTCTCCGCCAGCCGATGCCGCGGTTCCGCGTTCCCGACTACATCCGAACCACCTTCGCGGTCAGCGATTGGCGCGCTTTCCGCCTGTGCGGCATGGACGAGGTGGGTCGTGGTGCGTATGCCGGCCCGCTGGTTGCCGCCGCGGTGGTGCTGCCGCAGCGTTTCCGCCACCCGCTGCTCCGCGACAGCAAATTGCTGACGGCCAAGCAGCGCGAGCTGGTCGGCGCTGTGCTGCGGGAGCGGGCGATCGCCTGGGCGGTCGCCGAGGTGAGCGTGGAAGAGATCAACGCTCGGGGGCTCGGATGGGCGAACGTCGACATCTTCTGCAGGCTGGTCGACGCCGTCGACGCCGACGGCTATTGCTGTGACGGCAATCTGCGCATCCCGGTGTCCCGTCCCCTCCATTCGCTCGTGGCCGGTGACCGCAAGGTGCCGGCGGTCTCAGCCGCCTCGATCATCGCCAAGGTGCATCGCGACGCCCTGATGACCCGTATGCACGATGAGGCACCCCACTACAACTGGGCCAGCAACAAAGGGTACGGAGCCCCGGAGCACCGCGCCGCAATCCGCGAATACGGTCCCCACCCGGCCCACCGCCGGGTCTTTCTCGCCTCAGTCCTGCAGACGGAGTTCGACCTGACCGGGAGCGTCGCTCAGCGAGCTGCCGCAATCCCCGCCGTCACCGCCGGCTGAACCTCGGTCAGTTCGCGCAACCGCAGCTGCCGCCACAGCACCCGCCGCCGCCGCCTACCGACGGCGCCGCGTCTGACCCCGTGCCGGCGTGGACGGCCACCCGGCTGATGAGCGGCATGCTGGCCCTGCTCTCGCAGCCCGGGCAGACGGCGGCGACTTCGCGATCGGCCATGGGACGGAGCAACTCGAACACGGCCGAGCAGTCGTTGCAGCGGTATTCATACAGAGGCATCGGTGCAAGCGTACTCACGATCGAGCCGATTTGACAAGTCGAACATCTGTTCGCTAAACTCGACCCATGCCCATCCGCACGATCGAGCTTCAACTCCCTCTCGATGCCGATGAGGCCGGTTCCCTCGCACGGCGCCGGGTCAGCCACCTCGCCGAGGTCGACGGTCTCGAGCCAGCCGCCTTCGTAAAGCTGATCCGATCCTACCCATCGTTGCGAGCGATCTATAGCGCTTCGGAACCCGAGCTCGCAAAGCTCGTCGGACCGGTGGCTGCGGCACGCATCAGATGGTTCCTGGACGCGCCGCTGGATACAGCGCTTGCTCGCGAGGCATCGCCGATCAGTCTTCGTGGCATGGCCCCAGCGCTTTCCTCCGCGGCCTGAGCCTCACAGCCCGCCGCGTACGGAGCGTTGAACCGTGCAACCAACGTAGAATCAGTGTGTTCGCGCCACTTCGATTAGTTGGCGCCATAGATGGCAGGTGAGAACGGAGGTCATTGCAGCATGCGGAGTCGACGTTCCAGAGCTGCCGTGCTTGACCGCGCTCGCGCGGCCGATGCGATCGGTGATCTAGCGGATCATGCGGTGACGCTCGCGCGCGGTGCGGGCAGCGCTGCGCTCCCGGCAGTCCAGCGCGGCGCAGAAGGTCTGAGCCAGGTGCTTCAGAGCGCCGCCGGGACATTGGCGGAGACCGCCGAACAGATTGCGGCAGACGGCAGGGTCACCGCCGCGAGCAATGCCGCACGCGAGCGCATTGCCGACGCGTCCGGCAAGCTGAGCAGCGCGATCCGGCCCAGGAAGAAGACGCACCGCGTGCGCAACCTGCTGATCGGCGCTGCGGTCGTCGGTGGGGTGTTCGCGCTGATCCAGTCGCCCCTGCGCGCCAAGATCCAGGAGCGCCTCTTCGGACCGGCCCCGTCCGACGACGACGATCTTCCCCAGATCACCCTGCCCGACGATGATCGTCATGTCCAGATCACCGACCTGACCAAGGAATCGAAGCCTGAGGCGGACCCGGACGCCGATGTCGTGGGCAGCCCGGTGGTCGCCGAGCCGGCGCCGCGGGCCACTCGGAGCCAGGGACACAACCACGACGAACCCACAGCCAACCAGGAGACCAATGCCTGACGACCGCCCCTATCAGGGACGCCCCTCTTCGGACCGTCCCTCATTCTCCGGCCCCCGACAGTTCTCGGGCCCGCGACCCAACTTCAACAACGATTCCAGGCCGCCCTTTCGCCCGGCGCCCCGAGTTGAGGTGCCCGCCGCGCCGATGTCGCACTCGCTGCGGCTGCGCGATGGTGACCGTGAGATCGAGGTGAGCGGTTCGGCAGCGTTCGTCCGCCAGGTGCTCGACGACCTTCCCGCGATGTGGACTCGCCTGCACGGTGAGGGCTCGGCGCGGCCCGCTCGGATCGACCTCCCAGGACGGAGCGAAGCCCCGCAGCCGCCGGCGACACCGGTAGCGGTTGCTGTCGAGCAGCCGAACCACGTCCCGGAGAGCGCTCCCCAGCCGAAGCGCACGCCCGCGGTCGCCTCGAACGGCAAGCACACGGCCACGCGGAGCACACCTGACGACAAGGTGCTGGCGATCCTCAAGGAATCAACCCGGCCCCTGGCGGTCGCGGCGATCCGCAAGCGTCTCGGCGCCAGCTTCACGCCTCAGCAGGTTCGACGCATCCTCGAGCGCAACGCCCCGAAGGTCTCGGTCACGGACGACCGACCGGCAACCTACCGGCTGCGCTAGCCGAGCCGGGGCCGCCCGAGGGCGGTCCCAGGGCAGGGGGCTGAACCTCCACCGCTCCTCATAATGGCGTGGGCAGGGAACTGAAACGATGCGACGCCCGTTGCTCCTCCTCCTGACGGCACTGGTGCTGTGCGTCACCGCGTGCGGCTCGGCCGCCGCCGATGGCGGACCATCCGGCACACGGACGCCCGCGGCCACGCCCTATCCGACCCCGTCGGGTGGCCTTGGTCACCGTCCATCTTCGCCGGTGAAGATCACGCTGATCGCCCCGGTCAACGGCGAGACTGTTCACGGGACGGCGATACTCGTCAGGGTGTCCGTCGCCGGCGGCGTCGTGACACCGACGTTGAGCGCCGTCGTATCGCCCACCAAGGGGCACGTGCACCTCTATTTGAACAACCAGCTCATCTACATGGCGTACACGCTGCAGCAGAAGATCGCCGTGCAACCCGGGCTCGAATACTCGATGTATGCGGAGTTCGTCGCGCAGGACCACTTTCCCTTCTCCCCTCGGGACGTGACACCGACGATCTTCTTCACCGTCGCGCGCTGACCGAGAGCGCCGGTGATCGCGCACATCGTCAGCGGCCTCCCTCTGGCCGTGCAGTGGAGCCTGGCGCTGCTGATCTTCGGTGGAGGCCTGCTGGTCTTCGCGGTCCGCAGCAGCGCGCTGCGCATCGCGGGCGGGGTCGCCGCCGTGGGTGGCGCCGCAGCCCTGATCGCGAGCTGGGTGTTGAGCCCGGCGCTGATCGTGGCGGCACCGTACCCTGTGCGCATCGTGTCGCCTGCACCCGGAGCCGTTGTCGGCGCGCCACTCACGCTCACGGTGTGCGGCGTGCGATCGCCTGGGCACCTGGTTCCTGCGACCTCTGCGCAGTACTACCTCGCCGTCATCGTCGACGGTGTCCAGGCGCCCACCGTCGATACCTGGCAGATCCCGCTGGACCTCTCCTCGGGCCGGCACACCATCGAGGTCGAGCTCGTGTCCCCGAGCCACCAGGCGTTCGTTCCGCCGGCGACGTTCACCGAGACGGTCACCGTGGTTCCCGGCGCAACAACGCCGGGTCCGGGTTCCTGTTGACGGACGATCGCCGCACGCACATCCTCGTGGTTGAGGACGACAGCGCGCTTCGCGAGCTGCTTTCGGGCGCACTCACCGCCGCCGGCTATGCCACGTCGGTCGCGAGCCACGGCATCACCGCCTCGCAGATGCTTCGCGAAGCCAACACGACCGACATCGTTCTGCTCGACATCGGCCTGCCGTTCATCGACGGCTGGCAGATCCTCGAACAGATGGAGAACCGTCAGCGACCGGCCGTCATCGTGATCAGCGCCCGCGGCGAGGAGAGCGACAAGGTCCGCGCCCTCGACCTCGGGGCCGACGACTACCTGGCGAAGCCCTTTGGCGCCGACGAGCTGCTCGCCAGGGTACGCGCCGTGTTGCGCCGCATCAGCCCTCCCGACGGCGCTGGGGGCATCGTTGTGTTCGGCGATGTTCGCGTCGACCTCGGCGCGCGTTCAGTCGCCCGCGCCGGCGTGGAGGTGCGGCTCTCGCCGACCGAGTGGCTGTTGCTCGCCGAGCTGGCGCGCAACGCCGGTGCCACGATCGACCATCGCACGCTGCTCCAGCGCGTCTGGGGGCCCCAGTACGCGGACGAACGAAACTATCTCCGCACGTTCGCGCAGCGCCTCCGAGTCAAGCTCGAGAAGGACCCCTCGCATCCTGAGATCGTGGTGACCGTCGGACGTCAGGGATACCGTTTCGGACCATCCCGTTGATGCTCCGTTGACGGTCGCGCTGAGACCCTATTGGGTGCGATGACGATCACAATGAACAATAGAGATCGAGATGATGCGAGAGAATGAGTACGTCGTTGTCGCACCGGGCACGGAGCACGTTCTCGAACGCGTCAGCGGCGAGCTGATCAAGCGTCACACGTATGTCGAGGCACTCTGGGTGGCCGAGCAGGGTGACCAGGCGGTCTGTCGACTGGTCACCGACGATCGCGACGGCGCGATCGCTGCGATCACGGCCGCAGGCTTCAAGGTGTCAAGCGTCCGCGAGGTCCTCGTCGATCGCTTTCCAGACGCGCCCGGGAGCCTGGCCGCGATCAGCCGGCGTGCGGCGAATGCCGGTCTCAACCTGGCGAGCGTCTACCCTGGCGCACACGGCGATCTCGTCCTCGCGTGCGACGATCTCAACGCCCTGGAGGCGGCGGTCGTGGAGCGGCCGACCGGAGGTGGAATCTAGCCCGGCGTGGTGACCATGCTCCCGAGTGCGACGCCGTCCGAGCCGGGGAGCCCCCGCAGGGGCTGGTGGCCTCGGACCCGCGCGATCGCATCAACGATCCTGCCGGGGGTGGTGCTGGTTGCCGCGGTGGTCGCGCCCGTCGCGCTCACCTTCGCGCTCCTGCCGTTCCGTAGCCAGGCACCGGATGCGTCGGTCGCTCTCGGCTTTGCAGTCCTGGTCGCGTTGCTCGCCTCGATCGGGACGCGATTCACCGCACTGATCGCTGCGTTGTCCGCGGCACTCTGCTACGACGTCGGCTTCACCCAGCCGTATGGATCGCTGTCGATCTCGCATCCGCAGGACATCGAGACAACGGCGCTCCTGCTCGTCGGTGGCCTCATCGTCGGCCAGCTCTCGGCTCGAAATCGCTCACACCGAACACTCGCCGTGCAACAGCGCGAGGACCTCGCCCACGTCCAGGCAATCGCGGAGCTGATGGCCGCCGGCGCCGGACCCGACGAGGTTGTCGAAGCCGTCGCCAACGAGCTTCGCAGCCTGCTCGGTTTGCGCGAGTGCTGGTTCGACACATCGCGGCCGGAGCGACCAGGTCCGACCATCGACAGGAATGGCAACGTGAGCTGGGGGCGGATCTGGTGGGGCGTTGACACGCTCGGACTCCCCGGCAAGGAGATCACGATCGAGGTCGAGCACGATGTGCGACGCCTCGGCCGCTATGTGCTGGTTGCCAAGGCCGGTACCAAGGTGCGCCGCGATCAGCTGCTCGCCGCCGTGACACTCGCAGACCAGGCCGGAGCGGCGCTGGGTGCCGGTCCCATGCCCATAGCGCTCGCGCATCGCTGAGCGCGGCCCGTCGAAGAGTCATTCACCGGTTGTTGACGGAGACGCCTCCATCGTGAGAGGTGGTTCGTTGGCCCGTTTATCGGTAGACGAAATGTTCACAACCATTCTGGTTGCTTCCGACGGCTCCGATACAGCTGATCAGCTCGTCGCGGTTGCGCAGTCGCTCGCAATGCAGGACCGGTCAAAAGTTGTTGTCGCACACGTCAATGAGTTGATGGTCATGCGCGGCGGCGCGCAGCCAGTTCATCTCGATCGCGAATGCCACGCGGATCTGATCGTCGCGGGAGCCAGCCGTCATGGCCCTCTCGCAGACTTTGTGTTCGGCACCGCTCTGCGGATGCTCCGGCTGGCTCCGTGCCCCGTGCTGGTTGTCCCCGCGTTCCGGAATGAAGCGCAGACGGCAACCTTGCTCGGTGCGCGATCGCCCACGGTCCCCTGAACGGACTGGCGGCAAATGCAACGTCCCGATCGATGCGGTGACCGCGGCAGGGTTGGTCTCGCCCCGGACATCTCGGACGCCAACGCCGACGTTGACCGAGCCTCGACACAACGTTGACGCAGCGTTGATCCAAGCGGGTCGATACTCCCTCTTGATGCCACCTGAACTACTGGTATTTCTCTGCTTCGTTGGGATGCTTGTCGCAAGCGTCCTCATGATCGCCGGCCTCCGGAGGATCTGACGTGGGCAGCCTCACCGGTTACATCGTGGCCGCGATCATCGCGTTGATCGCGGGAATTTACCTCATCGTGGCGCTGGTCGCACCGGAGCGCTTCTGATGGTCCTCGACATCATCGCCGCGGTGATCACCTATGCCGCCATCGGCGCATGCGCCTGGTTCCTCGGCGGCTACATGGTCAAGGTCTTCAAGGGGGAGCGCGTCTGGCTGAGCCGCGTCCTTCGCCCTGTCGAGCGCCTCACATACCGCATCATCGGCGTCGACGAGGAGCACGAACAGAGCTGGATCGGTTACACGGTATCGATCCTCGCGGTAACGCTGGTCAGCACGGCGTTCACATACCTGGTCCTCCGATTCCAGGACCATCTCCCGCTCAATCCGGCGAACCTTCCCGGCGTACCGGCCCCACTCGCCTTCAACACCGCTGTGAGTTTCGCCACCAACACTAACTGGCAGAACTATTCCGGCGAGACCACGATGAGCTACTTCTCGCAGATGGTCGCCCTCGTGCTCCACAACTTCCTCAGCGCAGCAATGGGAATAGCCATCGCCATCGTGGTCATCCGAGCAATCGCTCGGCGAACCATGAGCACGCTCGGGAACTTCTGGGTGGACACGGTGCGCTGCACGCTCTACGTCCTGTTGCCGGTGAGCTTCGTGATCGCTCTTATCCTGGTCGCGAATGGCGCAATCCAGAACCTCAGCGGCTACTCGATCGCGCATACGCTCACCAACGGTATTCAGACAATCGCTCAGGGACCCGTCGCTTCCCAGGAGGCGATCAAGGACCTCGGGACCAACGGCGGCGGCTTCTTCAACGCCAACGCCGCGCACCCGTTCGAGAATCCCAACGGCTTCACGAATGCACTCGAGATCTTCGCCTGCCTGTTGATTCCCTTCAGCTTGACCATCACCTTCGGCAAGTGGGTGGGCAACGTAAAGCAGGGGATCGCGCTCGGCGCGGTGATGGGGATCATCCTCATCAGTGCCTTCGGCGTCGCCGCCTGGCAGGAACAGCAGGGGAACCCTGCGCTCGTCAGTACCGGCGCTACGCAACTGGCCACGAGCCAGTCCGCGGGCGGGAACATGGAAGGCAAGGAGGCTCGCTTCGGGCCCATTCAGACCGCGCAGTACAACACCGCAACGACGGGTACCAGTACCGGCTCTGTCGACGCAGCTCAGGACAGCTTCACGCCTTTGGGCGGCCTTATCCCGCTGGTGCTCATCAAGCTTGGGGAGATCACACCGGGAGGTGTCGGCTCCGGCCTCTACGGCATGGTCGTCTTCGCAATCGTCGCGGTGTTCATCGCCGGCCTGATGGTCGGGCGAACGCCAGAGTACGTTGGGAAGAAGATCGAGGGGCGTGACGTGAAATACGCGGCGATCGCGATCCTCGTGCTGCCTGCGTCGATCCTCGGTTTTTCCGCCATCGCGGTCCTGACCGCGGGAGGGCAGGCCGGACCAATCGCAACCCAAGGAGTACCTCACCAACTCACGGAGATCCTGTACGCGTTTGCGTCGACCACCGGCAACAACGGCAGCGCGTTCGCCGGTTTGACGGGCAACACCCTCTATTACAACCTCATGCTCGCCGGGGCGATGTGGATGGGTCGCTTCCTCTTCATCATCCCGGTGATGGCGCTGGCCGGCAGCCTCGTCAAGAAGAAGATCGTGCCCGCCAGCGCGGGCACGTTCCCGACCGACGGCCCGCTGTTCGTTGCTCTGCTCGTCGGAACCATCCTTGTCGTCGCCGCGCTGACGTTTTTCCCCGTAGTCTCGCTCGGGCCGATTCTCGAGCACTTCAAACTCATCGCGGTGCACTGAACTTGGCTCTCGCAGTCGCACACCATCCCAAGCGCCGGCGCAGCAGCGTCACCGACCCCGAGTTGCTCTTTCCTGCCATCGGACAGAGCTTCGTTAAGCTCGATCCCAGGGTCATGGTGCGCAACCCCGTCATGTTCGTCGTCGAGATCGGTGCAGTGATGACCACCTATGTATTCCTCGCGGACATCTTCGGCAAAGGCGCTGACACCAGCTTTGTCGGGCAGATCGCGCTCTGGTTGTGGTTCACGGTGCTCTTCGCGAATTTCGCGGAGGCGATCGCAGAGGGCCGAGGCAAAGCGCAAGCGCAGGCGCTGCGCCGGACCCGCACTGAGACGGTCGCCCGCAAGCTTCAGGGCGGTCCGGGCGGCAAGGAGTCAGCAGTGCCGGCCATCGACCTGCGCAAGGGTGATCTCGTCGTTTGCGAAGCGGGTGACGTGATCCCCAGCGACGGCACCATCATCGAGGGGATCGCCAGCGTCGACGAGTCGGCGATCACCGGAGAGTCGGCTCCAGTTATTCGCGAGGCGGGCGGTGACCGAAGCGCCGTGACGGGCGGTACGCGAGTACTCAGTGACCGCATCATCATCGAGATCACCCAGAACCCGGGCGAGACCTTCCTCGACCGGATGATCTCGCTCGTTGAGAGCGCGTCGCGGCAGAAAACTCCTAACGAGATCGCACTCAACATTCTGCTGGCGAGCCTCACCCTCATCTTCCTGATTGCGGTGGTGACGCTTCAGCCATACGCCGTCTTCTCGGGGGCTTCGATCGAGGTCACGGTGCTCATAGCCCTTCTGGTCTGTCTCATCCCGACTACGATCGGGGGCCTGCTCAGCGCCATCGGCATCGCCGGGATCGACCGCCTCCTCCAGAAGAACGTCCTTGCCATGTCCGGTCGCGCGGTCGAGGCAGCCGGCGACGTCGACACCCTTCTCCTGGACAAGACCGGAACCATTACCCTGGGGAATCGTCAGGCCACTGAGTTTCTGCCCGCCCCAGGGGTAACCATGGAGCAGCTGGTCCGCGCTGCCGACCTGGCGAGCCGCGCCGACGAGACCCCCGAAGGCCGGTCGATCGTCGCGCTGGCACGACGCTTCGGTGCGCCGGAGGATGCTGGCGACACGGAGTGGACTTTCGTGCCATTCACGGCGGAAACCCGGATGAGCGGCGTGGACCACGACGGCGACAGCATCCGCAAGGGTGCCGGCGACGCGGTCGAGGCTTGGTGCGCCCAGGGCAAGTCCGGCGACGGCACAGTGCCACGGGCGGTGAACGAGCAGGTCGAGGTCATCGCGCGCAGCGGCGGGACTCCGCTCCTGGTAGCTGAGAACCACCTCATCCTCGGCACCATTCATTTGAAAGACATCGTCAAGCCGGGCATCGCAGAGCGCTTCGCGGAGCTGCGCAGGATGGGCCTGCGCACTGTGATGATCACGGGCGACAACCCACTCACCGCCGCAGCCATTGCCGCTGAGGCTGGAGTCGACGACTTCCTCGCCCAGGCGACCCCCGAGAACAAGCTCGATCTCATCCGTCAGGAGCAGGCCGGCGGCAAGCTCGTTGCTATGACGGGTGACGGGACGAACGACGCACCAGCTCTGGCGCAGGCAGACGTCGGCGTCGCCATGAATAGCGGCACCCAGGCGGCAAAGGAGGCTGGCAACCTCGTCGACCTCGACAGCGACCCGACCAAGCTGATCGAGATCGTGGAGACCGGCAAGCAGATGCTGATCACCCGCGGCGCGCTGACCACGTTTAGCATCGCCAACGACGTCGCCAAGTACTTCGCGATCATTCCGGCGATGTTCACCGCCTATGTGGCCCTCAAGCCTTTGGCAGTGCTCAACATCATGCACCTGCAGTCCGCCCACAGCGCCATCCTCAGCGCGGTGATCTTCAACGCACTCATCATCATCGCGCTCGTACCTCTCGCACTCCGCGGCGTGCGCTTCCGGGCGGTTGGCGCCAGCGCGCTGCTGCGCCGGAATCTGCTCATCTACGGCGTCGGTGGGATCATCGCCCCCTTCATCGGGATCAAGGTCATCGACCTGATCATCAACGCGATTCACCTCGTCTAGTTGACATGAATCCACGCACCTGGCCGAAAGAGCTCCTCGTCGGGCTCCGCCTCACCCTCGCACTCGCCGCGATGGTACTTATCTATACGTTCGTGATCACCGGCATCTCACAGGTCGCCTTCAACAGCAACGCCAACGGCAGCCTCATCACTGTCAACGGCAAGGTCGTCGGCTCGACGTTGATCGGCCAGAGCTGCCCGCAGGAGACGTTTGCCAAGGATGGGAGCCTGAAGATCACCATCGATACGAAGTACTTTCAGGGACGCCTCTCGTACACGAGCAATGCCAGTACCGCCGCACTCCAGCCGTGCAACGCCGCAAACTCGGCCGGAAGCAACTACGGGCCGTCCAACCCGCTGCTGCTGGAGAACGTTAATGCAGCCGTCGCCGCCTACACCGCGGCCGGCGTCTCCACCCCCATCCCGATCGACCTCGTCACCTCCGATTTCACCGGCTTCGACCCGGACATCAGTGAGGCCGCCGCCCTCGCCCAGGTGAACATGGTCGCCGGTGCCCGGGGCCTCAGCCCCACCAAGGTGCGGGCGCTGGTGGAATCCCAGGTGCAGGGCCGCATTCTCTGGGTGTTCGGCGAGCCGGTCGTCAACGTGTTGCAGCTCAACCTCGCCCTCGACGCCCAGCAGTCCAGCCTTACCGGCTGAGGCGTTTAGCGACCCGGCGGGGCGCGCATCATAAGCCGTATGACCGACACGATCGCCGCCGGCGCGGCGCCGATCCCGGCGACCAACAAGGTTGGGCGCGGCCATCTGCGGGTGTTCCTCGGGGCGACACCGGGAAGCGGCAAGACCTTCGCGATGCTCCGTGAAGCGCACGACCGCCGCTCCCAAGGAGAGGACGTCGTCGTGGGGTACGTGGAGACCCACGGACGCAAGCTGACCGAGCAGGCAATTGGCAGCCTCGAGGTCGTCCCACGGCTCATAGCCGAGTACCACGGGAAGCTCATGGAGGAGATGGACCTGGACGCGGTCCTCGCGCGGCGTCCGCAGGTCGTGCTCGTCGATGAGCTCGCTCACACAAACGTGCCCGGCGTCCGCCATGCCAAGCGCTACGAGGACGTCGAGGAGATCCTCGACGCCGGAATCGACGTAGTCACCACCGTCAACGTGCAGCACCTCGAGTCCGTCAAGGACCTCGCCGAGCGCATCACCGGCATACCGGTTCGTGAGACCCTGCCCGACCAGGTTCTCGACAATGCTGACGAGATCCAGTTCATCGACATCTCCCCCGAGGCGCTGCGCAAGCGCATGCGTCATGGCAACATCTATGCCCCGGAGAAGATCGACACGGCGCTCGCAAACTTCTTCCGGCCGGGAAATCTCGCTGCGCTCCGCGAGATCGCGCTTCGACTGGTGGCGCAGACCGTCGGTCGCGCGCGAGGCGCCGTCCGCCCCGCTCCGCAATCCGTGCTCGTCGCCGTCAGCGGCCGTCAGAGCAGCGGTCCGCTGATTCGGCGTGCGAGCCGCCTCGCGAGGCGCTTCGGCGGCTTCTGCACCGTGCTCGTCGTGTCGGGGCGGCACGATGAGGAGACGGACCGCGGCAGAACCAAGGCCAGGGAGCTGGCGGAGCTCTTGCAGTGCGGGTTCGTCGAGCGCGAGGGCAAGGTCGCCGACGCTGTGATCGGAGTCGCGCAGGAGCTCGCGGTGCAGCACGTCGTTGTCGGTGAGGCAGCCCACGCCGGAGTGCGCGCCCGCCTGCGGCGCGGGCTCGTGGACCGGCTGATCGCCGAGCTGCCCGACGTGAGCGTGCAC
The DNA here is from genome assembly GCA_044450385.1 of Candidatus Dormibacteria bacterium. Taxonomy (GTDB): domain Bacteria; phylum Chloroflexota; class Dormibacteria; order Aeolococcales; family Aeolococcaceae; genus Palsa-851. Next base: position 2,391 of record JBIOIZ010000008.1, on the reverse strand, counting down.
GTCGTGGCGCGCCCTGCTCCGGTGAGCCGCGACGTTCCATTCGCAAGCGACCAGCGCCCCGACTCGGACATGCTCCTCCGCGCGCTGCACGCCAGCGCGAGCCGCTCCGGACTGCGCGTCTATCTCGGCTATGCCCGCGGCTGCGGCACCACGGTGGCGATGCTCGACGAGGCGAATCGTCGCAGCCAGCGCGGCACGGATGTCGTGGTTGCAGCGGTGAAGACGGATGGGCGCAACCGCTGCGAGCTTGCGCTCGGTGACCTCGAGATGCTCGGCGGACGGAGCTCGCCTGCGCGCGAAGGGACCGTCGACGTGGAAGCGCTGCTCCGCCGCAACCCGGAGGTCGCGTGCCTCGACGATCTCGCAGCGGTTGATACGCAGGGACGCCCGATCACCGAGGCAGTACCCCGTCTGCTGCGGGCCGGGATGATGCTGATCGCGACCCTGCACCTCACCGATCTCCGCAGCACCGTTGAGGGCATGGGCGCGATGCTCGGGGCGCGTACAGAGCACGCTGTCGATGACGCCTTTCTCGACCAGGTGACCGAGCTCGAGATCGTCGACATCACGCCTTCCCTCCTGGATGAACGCCTCCGCCGCGGTGAGATCGTTCCGGCGAGCGAGGCCGCGCAGGCTCGCTCCCTCGCCTTCCGCCCCGAGATCCTCGCGTCCCTCCGCGAGCTGGCCTTCCGGATCCTCGCCGAGCACACCGATCGCCGCCTGGTCGCGTACATGCGCGACCGCGGGATCGAGACGCCGTGGGAGGTGAAGCCGCGGGTCATGCTGTGCGTCCCGTCTCGTCCCGGCATGGAGGATGTCATCGCCAGCACCGCAGCCCTCGCGGCACGGCTGGACGGCAAGATGACCGCCGTCACGGTTCGTGACCGCAAGCGCTCCGAACAGGAGATGCAGCTCCTCGGTGCGTATGCCGCCCTCACCCACCAGGCGGACGGGACCTTCGTGACCCTGTACGAGCGGGACCCGGCCAGCGCGCTCACACACTATGCGCGCAAGATTCTCGCCACCGAGATCGTGGTCACGCGCGGCCGTGGACGACGCGGGACGCTGCGCAAGCTCATCGAGCTGCTCACCGACGTGGACGTTCACGTGCTCCCCAACCCCCACGAGAGCGCCGCCGCTTAGGACGCGGCCGCGGGTCCGGTGACGGCGGTCTCGGGCTGCGCCTGCTCGACCGGAGCGGCGGGGAGGGTGAAGGCGAACACGGCGCCTCCGCCGCTCTCCGGGTCGTCCAGCCAGACGCGACCCGCATGCGCTTCGATGATGCCGCGGACAATGGCAAGGCCCAGGCCCGTGCCCTCGGCGCCGGCGTCCTCATCGCGGACAAAGCGATCGAAGATGCGGTCCCTCATGTTCGCGGGGACACCGGGACCGCGGTCGATCACCCGGGTCACGATGGTTCCCCGGGCACCGGAAGCGACCTGAATCTCGATCGGCGAGGTCACCGGCGCGTAGCGGTCCGCATTGACAAGCAGGTTGTCGAGCACCTGTCCGAGCCGCTCCCAGTCAGCGATCGCCTCCAGAGACCCCCGCTCAGCGACGACGCGCACGCCCCGCGATGGGCGCGTCTGTCTCAGACGGGCGGCGGCCGCCTCCGCTGCGGCAGGAACATCGACTGGTTCGAGGTGCAGCTCGAGCGCGTGACCCTCGATGCGCGCCAGGTCGAGCATGTCGCCCACCAGCCGATCGAGCCTGCGTGACTGCGTGACGATGCCGGTGAGGCCATCACGGACAGCCCCTGTGAGGTCGGTCCGACCGAGGAGCACCGTTGCACCCGTCAGGACGCTCGCCAGCGGCGTGCGCAGTTCGTGGCTGACGTTCTGGAGGAGTTCGCGCCGGATGCGGTCGGCGTCGCGAAGCACTGAGACCTGCTGCTGCGTCTGCGCGAGCCGGATGGCGGTGCGGGCCGAGGCCGCCTGCTCGCGATATAACCGCTCCAGCTCGGCATTGGCGGCGCCGAGCGTTCGCGAAAGCTCTCGCGCCTCGTCGATCGCCCGGCGCCGAAGCGCTGCAACGGCACCGACGGCGGCGCCCGTCACGAAGAAGATGACCAGGTAGAGCACGTCGCTCGGATTGGCGAGGCTCAGGCTGTCGACGGGCGGGAGAAAGAAGTAGTCGGCGAGCACCGAGGAGATCGCGGCCGCAACGATCGCCGGTACGACTCCGGTGAGCAGACCCAGCGACACGACGATGCCGAGATAGAGAAAGACGTATGCGCGGGCCTCGGAGGTCGGCAATCGCGCCAGCACCAGGGTCAAGAGCGGCGGGCTCACGACCGCGACGGCGATTCCGACGATGAGAAGGCGGTCGGTGCGCAGGCGGGTCATCTCAGGGCTCGCGCACCTGTTCGTTGAGTGCTTCAACGAGCCGGCT